>JAGBTY010000051.1 GCA_017631085.1 Clostridia bacterium | reverse complement strand
TTTCATTACTTGATCCTCCTTTGATGTTTTTATTGTTTTGGTTGGCAGACCAACTTTATTATAACATCAAAGGAGGTATTTTTTCTACGCATAGCTAAAGCTTTTTGCTGCCACCAGCACTGCTGGTGGTTGATGGGACAAAACAAAAAGCTCCAACAACTCGTGTTGGAGCTTTTTCTGTTTGATTTATTGTTTGATTTATCAGCCGATAACTCTTACCCTGAGGATACCCTCGATAGCAGAAAGCTTTGCTACTACTGCATCGGAAACGTCACCCGAAACGTCAGCCATGGTATATGCGTTATCTCCCTTGGACTTGTTCATCATGTTCTCAATATTTACTCCAACCTCGGAAAGAGCTGAAGTTATCTGAGATATCATGGAAGGAACGTTTGCATGAAGTACGCAAACTCTCTTGCCGCTTCCCATAGGCATAGAAACGTTGGGGAAGTTTACGCTGTTCTTTATGTTACCGTAACGGAGGTAATCGTCAAGTTCAAGTGCTGCCATTACAGCGCAGTTGTCCTCGGACTCCTCGGTAGATGCGCCAAGGTGAGGAATAGCAACGATACCGTCAACACCGACTGTGTCTTCTGTGGGGAAATCGGTAACGTAAGCAGCCACCTTACCGCTCTCGAGACAAGCCTTAACGTCAGCGGAATTAACAAGGTCCGCTCTTGCCAGGTTAATGATCCTTACTCCGTCCTTCATAAGAGAAAGCGTCTTTGAGCAGATCATTCCCTTTGTTTCGGGAGTTGCGGGAACGTGGAGCGTTACGTAATCTGCAGCCTTAAATACGTCGTCGAAGGAAGTGACCTTCTTTACTCTGCTATCCATGTTCCAAGCAGCTTCAACGCTGAGGAATGGGTCGCAGCCGACAACATTCATTCCAAGAGCGATCGCTGCGTTTGCAACAAGACCGCCGATAGCACCGAGACCGATAACACCGAGAGTCTTACCCTTGATCTCAACACCCGCAAATTTGGACTTGCCCTTCTCTACTGCTGCTGCAACTCCTTCAGTGCCAGCAAGGCTTGCTGCCCACTTGATACCGCCTACAACGTCTCTTGATGCAAGCATAAGAGCGCAGATCGCAAGCTCCTTAACACCGTTAGCGTTAGCACCGGGAGTGTTAAATACAACGATACCCTCCTTGGAACAGCGGTCAACGGGAATATTGTTTACACCCGCACCTGCGCGAGCGATAGCTACCATGTTTTCTCCGAAGGTCATTTCATGCATTGCAGCCGAACGCACCATAATACCGTCAGGATTTGCAACCTCAGTTCCTACGTTGTATTCAGCCTTGTCAAGCTTATCTGTGCCCACAGCGGCGATTTTATTAAGACAAAGAATATTTTTCATTTTTGTAACCTTTCCTTATTATTCAAATTATCTCCCCCTCTTAACGAAAAGAGGAGGAGACGTTAATTTTTTTGTTTATTTTACGCCTTAGGATTGTTCTTTGCGAAATCCTTCATGAACTCAACCAGCTTTGCAACTCCGTCGTAGGGCATTGCATTGTAGATAGAAGCTCTCATTCCGCCAACCGAGCGGTGTCCCTTAAGGTTCTTAAGTCCAGCCTTACCTGCTTCGCTTGCGAACTTCTTATCAAGGTCAGCATCACCGGTTACGAAGGTGACGTTCATCATGGAACGGCTTCCCTTCTTAACGGGAGCTATATAGTAATCCTGAGAATCAAGATAATCGTAAAGGAGGGCTGCTTTCTTTTCGTTTCTCGCCTTCATCTCGTCAAGACCGCCGATAGAAAGTATCCACTCGTATACGAGCTTTGCCATATAGATGGTGTAGCAAGGAGGAGTGTTATACATGGAATCGTTTTCTGCCATAGTCTTCCACTCAAGCATTGTGGGCATCTTCTCGTCAGCGTAGTCAAGAAGGTCCTCACGAACTATAACGAGAGTAAGACCTGCGGGAGCCATGTTCTTCTGTGCTCCTGCGTAGATAACACCGAACTTGCTTACATCAACAGGCTCGGAAATAATGCAGGAGGACATATCTGCAACGAGAGGAATATCTCCCGTGTCGGGTATGTAGGAGTACTTTGTTCCGTAGATCGTGTTATTGAAGCATACGTGAACGTAAGCCGCATCGGGTCTTATCATATCACGGGTTACTTCGGGAATATGGTCGAAGTTATCTTCCTTGGTGGTCGCAACGCACTTTACGTCGTAGCCCATCTTCTGAGCTTCCTTGTAAGCCTTGCCCGAGAACTGACCTGATACGATATAGTCAGCCTTGCCCGTTCTGCCTATAAGGTTGAGAGGAACTGCAGCGAACTGTGTGGAAGCACCGCCCTGAAGGAAAAGGACCTTGTAGTTATCAGGAATATTCATAAGCTTTCTGAGCATTACTTCTGCTTCTTTTATGATAGCTTCATAATCCGGAGATCGATGGGACATCTCCATTACAGACATTCCTGACTCACCGTAGCAAACCAGCTCCGATGCTGCTTTTTCAAGAACTTCTAAAGGAAGCATGGAAGGGCCCGCCGAAAAATTGTAAACTCTGTTCATTTTAATGAACCTCCGTTAAATGAAATTTGGTTGCAAACAACCTAAAAAAAGATACATTCATTATACTTCAATGTCAAATTTTTGTCAATACATTTTTAAAAATTTATTATAAAATAAAGCAATAAGGAACAGTTAACACGGAACGGCTCCTCATTATTTCCGTCATTCGTAAAACTCATCTATCGCTCGAGCATTCTGAGTAAAAGCAATCGGATTCCCACCTGAGCGGATTTTCATGGATATATTTAGCTATTTTTTCATAATCTTTTCGATTTCGTATTATGTGATCATGAAAACCTCTTTGCCACACTTTTGTTTTACAAAACCTATTATTTATTTCCTTCGATACGTTCATTTTCAAATACCCAATTGTTTTTGAAATTAACGACCTACTTCGTAGGGGCGATTCACGAATCGCCCGCAATTCTTCTTCGTCTGTGATAACAACAATAAGGTGGACGTGATTTGGCATAATGACATATCCATCCACCTTGATTTTAAATCTATCTGAAACAGTGCCTATAATTTTATCAACTGTTTTTCCGTATTCGGTCAATCTTGTTTCGGGCGATTCGTGAATCGCCCCTACGATATGAGATAATGTACAATGACGTTTATGCGTACATATAGTAATAAAATATGCTCCGATAGAATTATAGTCAAACCCTTTTAATCTTAAATTTTTTCTATTTGGAAATTCCTTTTGCACCATCTTTCAACACCAACAACGCAACAATCACTGCTTTTCTTTAACAAGAATAAGTTCCTCTGCATAAGGCAGACTCTTTATCCAATCGCAGAGGGTATGCCATTCTGCAAGCTTATGATTCTTTCTTGCGTAGTACATATTGATAAGATTCTCGTAATTCATGCTGATGGTTCGCATCTGATTGTAGCTTGATGGGAGAAGCTGTATCATATTGTGCCACGCCTGACGGTCTTCCTTGTTCTCGCAAAACCTTGCTCTCTCCTTTTCAAGATATGCGATAAGGGTGTCAAGTATGGCGAGTCCGTCATCGTCAAGTCTGTCGCATGAGAAATCTTCTCTGTCAAACTCTTTTGAATGGATCTTGTGCATCGTACTGCAGGAATTTGCAACAGTGCCTACCTTATATGTGTCAAATTCCTTCCACCAATAAAGAGGTGCGGTAATATCCACCGATACGAATATCTGACGCAAGAATTTACGGTGATCGCTTCCCGCGTGTGCCAACTTCGATGCAAGAGTGCGGTCGTTTTCTCCGAGAACGAACTCGCCATTCTCGTCATAGAAGCTGTCCATTCTATCCCAGCTATTGAGCGGATTTCTCGCTCCTCTTATAGCATTCTCAAAATTCATTACCGACGTTCTTTCTATCTTTATCATTTCTGTTACCCACCTTGTGAAATAAAATGAAAATATATTATAATATTATCATATATTCGGGAAAAAGTCAATTGACTTTTTGCTAAAAATGTGGTATTATTATAGAAAAGCTATAAAATAGAGGTACAAAATGTTTAACAACCAACTCGTATCATATTCGGGGGTTCAGCCAAGCGGAAATCTCACTATCGGAAACTACCTTGGAGCAATAAAGAACTTCTCGATCTATTCTGAAAAATACAAGTGCTTCTACTGCGTCGTCGACGAACATGCCATAACGGTACGTCAGGTACCCGCAGATCTTCGCCGCCGTACATACGAAACACTTGCTCTCTACGTTGCCTGCGGACTTGATCCCGACAAAAACACCCTTTACGTTCAGTCTCACGTTCACGAGCACGCAGAGCTCGCATGGATACTCAACTGCTATACAATGTTCGGTGAGCTGTCAAGAATGACACAGTTCAAGGACAAGAGCTCAAAGCACTCCGACAACATAAACGCAGGGCTCTTCACATACCCCACACTTATGGCGGCAGATATCCTTCTTTATCAGACCGACGTCGTTCCCGTAGGTGTCGACCAGAAGCAGCACGTTGAGCTTTGCCGCGACATTGCGGAACGCTTCAACCAGCTCTACCCCGATACGTTTACCATTCCCGAGCCTATTATCAGCAAATCGGGCATGAAGATAATGTCGCTTGCCGATCCAACGAAGAAAATGTCAAAATCCGACGAGAACGTAAATGCTGTCGTCTACATTCTCGACGACAAGGATACCGTTATCCGTAAATTCAAGCGTGCCGTTACCGATTCGGACACTGTTGTAAGATTCGCCGAGGACAAGCACGGAATAAACAACCTCATGACTATCTATTCCTGCTTCACGGGCAAGACATTTGACGAGATAGAAAAAGAATTTGACGGAAAGGGCTACGGTGAATTTAAACTTGCCGTCGGCGAGGTCTGTGCAGATGCACTTGCCCCAGTTCGCCAAAGACACGCAGAGCTTCTTGCAGATAAGGCTTACCTTGAGTCTCTTATGAAGAAGGGGGCGGAGGAAGCATCCTACTACGCACGAAGAACACTTGGTAAGGTACAGAAAAAGCTCGGCTTTGTTAAGATATAAATGTACACTTTCCTACATTTTTCATAAAACGTATTGACTTACAGAAACGTTTAGTATATAATAAACAGGTAATAATTTTTTAAGAATATCATAACGAAAGGTCAGGTATTTCAATGGAACAGTCAAAACTCAACCGTTTGAAAGAGATCGCGACTCAGGTTCGTATCAACATCGTTGACGAAGTTCATGCCGCAAGCTCGGGACATCCCGGCGGTTCTCTTTCCATCGCAGACATCATCACCTATCTCTATTTCGAGGAGATGAACGTTGACCCCAAAAATCCCAAGTGGGAGGACAGAGACAGATTCGTTCTTTCTAAAGGACACACTGCTCCCGCACTTTACGCTATCCTTGCTGAAAAAGGATATTTCAAGAGAGAGGATCTTCTCACGTTCAGACGTGTTGACTCCTATCTTCAGGGCCACCCCGACATGAAGGGCACTCCGGGTGTCGACATGACCTCGGGCTCTCTCGGTCTTGGTATCTCCGCAGCCTGCGGAATGGCTCTCACAGCTAAAATAAACAACAAGGACTACCGTACATACACCATTGTCGGAGACGGTGAATCCGAAGAAGGACAGGTATGGGAGGCTGCAATGTTTGCCGCTCACTATAAGCTCGACAACCTTTGCGTTATCCTCGACCTCAACAAGCTCCAGATAGACGGTCCTATCGCTGAAGTTATGAACCCCATGCCTCACGATAAGAAATTCGAGGCGTTCGGCTTCCATGTTATCACAATTAACGGTCATGATTTCGACGAGATCGCTGCAGCTCTCGCTGAAGCTCGTACCGTAAAGGGCAAGCCCACCGTTATCATTGCCAACACAATAAAGGGTAAGGGTGTTTCCTTCATGGAGAATCAGGTAGGCTGGCACGGTTCAGCTCCCAATGACGAACAACACGCTACTGCAGTAGCAGAGCTTAAGGCAGCATTATAAGGAGGCGTACAATGGCAGATAAGATAGCAACAAGAGAAAGCTACGGCAACGCTTTGGCGGAGCTTGGCGATAAATATGATTTTGTAGTTCTTGACGCTGACCTTGCAGCAGCTACAAAAACAGGAACTTTCAAGAAGAAATTCCCCGAAAGATTTTTCGACTGTGGTATCGCAGAAGGAAACATGATGAGCGTTGCTGCAGGTATTGCGGCAGCAGGAAAGACAGTCTTCGCTTCTTCATTCGCTATGTTTGCGGCAGGAAGAGCTTACGACCAGGTAAGAAACTCGGTATGCTACCCTCACCTCAACGTTAAGATCGGCGCAACACACGCAGGTATCACCGTAGGTGAAGACGGAGCTACTCACCAGTGTATTGAGGATATCGCTCTTATGAGAGCTATCCCCGGTATGACAATTATCAACCCCGCAGACGACACAGAGGCAAGAGCGGCAGTTGAGGCAGCTATAAACTTCAACGGTCCCGTATATCTCCGCTTCGGCAGACTTGCAGTACCGGTAATCAATGACAAGGCTACATACAAGTTTGAGATCGGCAAGGGTGTCAACATGGCAGACGGAACTGACGTTACCATCGTCGCTACCGGTATCATGGTAGCAATGGCGCTTGATGCTGCAAAGCTTCTTGCAAACGAAGGCATCAGCGCAAGAGTTATCAATATAGCTACCATCAAGCCTATCGACAAGGAGATCATTCTCGACGCTGCACGTTCCACAGGAGCTATCGTTACAGCCGAGGAGCATAACGTTATCGGTGGTCTTGGAGCAGCTGTTACCGAGACAGTTTGCGAGGCTTGTCCCGTTCCTGTTATGAGAGTAGGTGTTGAGGATTCCTTCGGCCGTTCAGGTAAAGTTCCTCCTCTGCTCGAGATGTACGGTCTCACACCCGAAAACATCGTGGCAAAGGCAAAGGCAGCTATCGCTCTTAAGAAGTAAGAAATTACATAACATAACAAAAAACCGAAGTGAAAAATCACTTCGGTTTTTATTTCTTATTTTTTGCTCTTGCCAAATATGAGGGCTCTCACTGCTTTTTCATCTCGTGCTCGTACCAAACAAGTCCGAGATTTGTCGCCTCATAAAGTCCTTCCTTTGATCCCTGTCTCAAAATCTTGTTGGGATCTTTGGGATCGACTACCTGAATGAGTATTTTATCGGGCATCTCTCCGTTTTCGGTCTTTTTGTATGACATGATCTCAAGGAGAAGTATGCATTTATCTTCCATATCGCCGTAGCAAATGGTATTTCCTTCTCTGACGAGTGGCTTTCCCTTGTACTCAAGATACTTTCCACTTACCTTTTCTCTTTTTTCTTCAGCCATGGTATTGCTCCTCCGTTAATCTTAATATCTTTATAATTATAACACTTTCAGAAAGAAAAGTCAATATATTTTTTATTTTTCTATATACGCCCCTCTTTTAAGTCCTATATCTGTACTCTCCGCACTTGCCCTTGCAAGTGTAAACCAAGCCTCAAGCGCTCTGCCCACAATATACTGACGGCTCTCTCTCGGCGCGTCTGAAGGCTTTGTAATAATATTTATCCCACACGAACGTCTCTTTTCGGAGAGAAGCTCTCTGCCCCTTTCATTAGCGCCAAGCAAAAGAAAATATTCGGGCTCTGCCTTTACGTCTTCTTCTCTGACACCAGTGATAGCATAAAGAACTGCTCGCCTGAGCTTTGCGTCGGTATATCTTTGTGTTTTAAGCTTTTCGATAAGCTCCGAATACGTACAGCATTCGTTAGCCACCGAGCATATCCTGTTTCCAACGCCACCACCACATTCAAAAAGCTCAGATACGTCGGCTGCCGATAATTGACGCAAATAAGCTACCACCGCTCTGTCTATATACGATATATCGGTAAGTCTGCCACCCTCACTCAATTCTGTTATTTTTTCAAGCACCGAATCGGGTACGTATTTATCTAATCCGTCAAAATTTCCTTCTGTGATACGTCTGCGTATCGCAGTGGCAGACTGAAGCTCACCGTCTATTATTTCTTTTTCGTTTATAGTCGCCCCCGCTCTCTTTATCGCATGACATTTAATATTCACGCCGTAAGACATTAGGGCTCTTATATAGGATATGCCTAAAAGATCGTTGGACGACATTCCTCCAAATCCGTTCTCGTCAAGAAGAGCTATATAAGCAGCGGCTGCTCCCTCACCCTTTTCAAGACGATATGAATATTTTTCTTTGAACTCCTGACTTTCACAAAGAATAGCCGCTTGCTCAAGCACCCCGATGTTTCCGATCTCCGATCCAAAAATAATATCGGTACAAAGTGAGGAAAGTCCGCGTACCGAGGCTTTTCCAAAAAATTCGGCACTTGCAGCGCACCAAGGATACGGAAGCTCTATCACAAGATCAGCGCCGCACATTATCGCCATCTCGGCTCTTTCATATTTATCAGTCAAAGCCAACTCTCCACGCTGTACCGCGTTTCCGCTCATTACACAGACGATCCTTTCGGCGCCCATTTCTCTCGCTTTTTGAAATAAATATTTATGACCGTTATGAAAAGGATTAAATTCACAAACGATTCCAAAATCAGACATTTTTCTTCCCCTTTGAAAAAATTGTTTTATATTTTTTAAAATATTATGAACTCTATTGAAATAATGCATTAAATGTAGTATAATAACAAAGTATAATAAATTTTTTGGAGGACATTTACAAAAATGAAAATTCTTGTAGTTAACGCAGGTTCAAGTTCCCTTAAGTACCAGTTCATTGACTCTGTCAGCGGGATCGCTTACGCAAAGGGTATTTGCGAAAGAATAGGCGGACAAGGCTCTCTCATTGAGCACAAGCAGCTCGTTAAGGGGCTTAAGGTCAAGGTCGAATCTCCCATGAAGGATCACGCAGACGCCATGAAGTTGGTCGTTAAACACCTCACAGATGCCGAAGTAGGTTGCATTTCGAGCATGAGCGAGATCGAAGCGATCGGACACCGTGTAGTCCACGGCGGAACATACTTCTCAAAATCCATTCTTATGACAGAAGACGTTCTCGCAAAGCTTGAGCTTTGCAAGGATTTCGCTCCTCTTCATACCGTTGCTCATATAATGGGTATCAAGGGTTGCCTTGAGGCAATGCCCGATACTCCCCAGGTACTTGTATTTGACACAGCTTTCCATCAGACAATGGCTCCCGAAGCTTATATGTACGCTCTTCCCTACGAGTACTACGAGAAGTACGGCATTCGCCGCTTCGGTATGCACGGAACATCTCACAGATATGTAAGTGCAGAAATGGCAAAGCTTCTTAATAAGCCTGTCGAGGAAACAAAGATAGTAACCTGCCATATCGGTAACGGTTCTTCTATCTCAGCCGTTAAGGGCGGAAAGGTAGTAGACACCTCTATGGGCTTTACTCCTCTCGCAGGAATCGAGATGGGTACACGTTGCGGAGACATCGACCCTGCTATCGTTCCCTTCATAATGGAAAAGGAAAACCTTTCTCCCGCACAGGTTAACGACGTAATGAACAAGAAGTCAGGCTTTATCGGAATTTCGGGATTCTCTTCCGACTCCCGTGACCTTGAATCCGTCATTGAAGAAGGTGAATCCAACCCCAACTTCGAGCGTGCAAACCTTGCAGTAAATATTCTTAAGCACCAGATCAAGAAATTCATCGGAGCTTACACAGCAGCAATGAACGGTCTTGATGCAATTGTATTCACAGCAGGTATCGGCGAAAACAATCCTCACCTCCGCGAGATCGTTTGCGAGGATATGGAATTCTTCGGAGTTGAGTTTGATAAGGCAGCAAACGCAGCTGCAAACCATCCCTCCGAAGCTGTAAAGCTTTCAAAGGAAACCTCCAAGGTTGCGGTCTACGTTATCCCCACCAACGAGGAGCTCGTTATCGCACAGGATACAGCAGCAATAGTTTCTGCTCTCTAATTAAAAATATTTATTTATCCCGAACAGAAATGTTCGGGATATTTTTTGCATTTTAAAAAGTCGGAGGTGTCCATCGCCTCCGACTTTTTTGTTGTAAGGGACGATGCAAAGCACGTCCCTTCGCCCAATTTATATCAATAATTTAATATCTAATCTTAAGTAATTTTAATATTATATCTTGAATTACTGAGCATTCTTCATTTCTTCGAAGCATGCACTGCAGTATACAGGTCTGTCATTCGAAGGCTGGAAGATAACCTTTGCAACTCCGCCACACTTTGCACAAGTTGTCTCGAAGTACTCACGGGGAGCTCTTCCTGCATTCTTCTTTGCATCGCGGCAAGCTTTGCAGCTCTTAGGCTTGTTCATAAAGCCCTTTTCCTTGTAGAATTGCTGCTCTCCGGCAGTAAATACGAATTCGTTTCCGCACTCCTTACATACAAGAGTTTCGTCAACAAACTCCTCATTTTCTACAACGGCTTTTACTTCTTCGTTCATGATTTTACCTCGCTTTGTAAAATGGAATTGATTTTTGTTATCCGACGCAGTATGGACGTGCCTGCGGAGGATAATCTATATGATCGGGAAAAGCCCCGAATCATTCTTTTTTATTTTGGGAAACAATACCCGAACAATCTTCTCTGAGTTTCTTTCTCGCTCTATAAATAGTATTATTTACCGACCTTACGTCTTTGCCGACGAGCGCACTTATTTGTTTGGCACTTCTGCCAGACATATATAACTGCCACACTTCAAACTCAAAATCCGATAGGCTACTTCTGATTATTTTATACAGAGCATTGATTCTTTCTTCTTCAAGTATCTTTCCCGTAGGATCTTCGGAATCACAAACATAGTAATCATTGCTGACCGTATCAAGCAAAAGCTCAGGTTGTCTTTTTTTCTGCTTTTCTCTGAGAGTTCGAAGACTGAAGGTTATCCACATCTTCGCATAAAGACCAAATTCTACTTCGTTTTGCTCCATGTCATATTCAAGCACCGTATTGTAAAAGGCAAGCATTGCCTCCTGCCTTACGTCGTCTATCTGAGACATAAGCAGCTCGTCGGCACCGAACTTTGACACTAGGGATTCAATAAGCGGCATATATCTGCGAAGGAGCTCATTAAAGCTTTCCTGTCCTCCCTGATCTCCCTGCCGAGTCTTTAATATTAATTCCCTAACCTCTGTTTTGTTTTTTTCGAGATTCATTTTTTCTCCGAGCGGAAATGAGTATAAATTGGCATACTATCCGCACTTTCTTTAATTATATCATGAAATTGTATAATGTCAAGGGCTTTTTTGAAATATTTTTATTTATTTTTGATAAAAAACTCCTTATTTCGTCATTTTCGCACAAGATGCGACGCGCTTTTTGTGTCATTTAACATACGGGGTGTATCATGCAAATAAATAGTTCACATTTCCCGACATAAGAGCTAAAACACCCTTATATACCGTTTCAGGTCTTTCGTAAAAATTTTCCTGCATTTTTCTTGCTCTCTCAAGGCTGTCCACCGTAAGAGACTGGGTAAAGATAGTATTCTTATTCTCGGTAAAGGAACATACGACCTGATAGGTTCCGTCGTGATTTTTCTCAACCGAGCATCTGACGGTTATCCCTCTTTTTTTGAAGCTCAAGTATTTAAGACCTGCTTCGAGTGCCTTATCTAAAAGTCCTTCCTTTACCTCACTCTTAAGCTCCGCGGCAACACATCTTCCCTTCTCGGTAGCAAAATAATAGTCTACTCCGCCTTCTTCGCTCTTTTCTATAAGTACCGCGTCAAGCATTTCATTGAAGGCTTCGGCAAAATCCAGATACATTACGTAGTCTGTCTGCATAACGATATCGTTTATAGTTATAAAATCCAAAGGATATTTTATATTTTCCATAAGATACAACACAAATATCTTAACTTTTACCTTATCTCTTATTAAAGCTCCCATGCTTTTCCTCCGAAAAAGTTGTTCTACAAAAATATTTTACCATATTTTTTATTTTTTTTCAATAATTATTTGCATTTTCCGAAAAAATGTGGTATTATATATTATAGGATTTTTTCCATCGTAAATAACCCTGAACGAAAGGTTTGATTTTGACATGATAAACATAGCTATTCTTGGCTTCGGCATAGTCGGAAGCGGTACTGCCGAGGTCCTTACGGAAAACAAAAGCATAATCGAAGAGCGACTCGGTTGCGAATATAACATAAAGTATATCCTTGACCTTCGTGATTTCCCCGACTCCCCCTTTGCATCAAAGGTGGTACACGATTTTAACATCATACTTAACGACCCCGAGGTCACGGTCGTCGCTGAAATGATGGGCGGCTCACACCCCGCGTACGATTTTACAAAGGCGTGTCTCGAAGCAGGTAAAAGTGTAGTTACCTCAAATAAGGAGGTCGTTTCGACCTTTGGTGTTGAGCTTTGCGCTCTCGCCGCAAAAAACGGTGTAAGATACCTCTTTGAAGCAAGTGTCGGTGGAGGTATCCCGGTTATCCGTCCAATGACTAACGACCTTAAGTCCAATAAGATAAACAAGATAGACGGTATCCTTAACGGTACTACCAACTATATTCTCACCTCCATGAGAGACAGCGGAGCAACCTTTTCCGATGCTCTCTCAGAAGCGCAGAAGCTTGGATATGCCGAGGCAAATCCATCCGCAGACGTTGACGGCATAGATGCTGCAAGAAAAATAACAATTCTTGCCGCCCTCGCTTCAGGTAAACTTGCTGATCCCAAGACGATACACACCGAGGGTATTACGGCTATAACCTCTGAAGATACTGAGTTTGCACAGTCTCTTGGATATACCATAAAGCTTATAGGTCACGCGGAGATACGCGACGGCAAGTTCATTGCCTTTGTGTCACCCCGTATGGTTCCCCTCGCAAATCCTCTTTCAAGCATCGACGGAGTTTTCAATGGAATACTCATAGGCGCTAATATGGTAGGAGACGTTATGTTCTACGGTCCTGGCGCGGGTAAGCTCCCAACCGCAAGTGCAGTTGTTGCCGATATCATCGATATTATCGAGAATATGGACAAAGATGCTAAAAACTACACATGGACCGCGGCAGATGCAGAGGATATGCTTCCCATGGACGAATATTCCTGCCGCAGAATGTTTATCTTCAAGGGTAAGTCACTTCCCTGTGGGTTCAAAGCTGCAAAATTCTGCAACAACGATGATCTCTCTGCCGCAGTTACAGAGAGCGAAATGACCGAGACCGAAGTTAAGACACTCAAAACGCAGTACGGTGACAAGCTCGTTTGTGTTTACAGAGTCCTTTAATAAAAAAGCAAATAAAGAGGAGAGCAAGATCGCTCTCCTCTTTATTTGAATAAATGCTTCTCATTCTTCTTAACTGCCATGTAAAAAAGATTTCCCACGCCGTATATGGAAAGCACTTCACCAAGTCCGACCGTCAACATCATAAACGGTATTGCTTCGGTAACGTCATATCCGTAAGCCAACACAAATGGAATTATCAATGCGTTTGAAATTATGGGAGGCAATGGTGCTATCCATCTGAATCTTCTCAAGAAATAGGTTCCCAAAGCTCCGATAAAAGTGGCGATAGGTCCTACCATAATATCAAGAGGAGCTGCCGCCGTAAGTAGATTTGCCAAAAAACACCCAAGCGTTACACCAGGTATTGCCGCCGTGGTGAACATCGGCAGTATACAGAGCATTTCCGAAAGTCTTAACTGTATCATTCCCGAATCAAGTCCGAAAATCCTTGATAGATAGGTCAAGAGGACGTAACACGCGGCGATTATTGCCGCATAACAAATGTACAGCGTTTTTTGACGGGTAGTGTTTTTCATGATTATTAAATTCTCCTTAGTTTTGTTTTACGTGAGGATGGTTTCGAACTCACGTTGATTATTATACCTTTTTTTATTTAATCTGTCAAGTCTTTTTCTACAAGGGGAATAAGTTCCGAATAAATATATAGCGAGCCCATGCATACAAGAGGAACATTCGCCGCGAGCGCTTCTTCTCTTGCCGTATAAAAAGCCTTTTTTAAAGACTCAAATGCCACAGCACTCACTCCATTGCTCTTAAGTACCTCTGCATATTCGTCACCGCCGAGTGCTCTTGGATTGTCAGGGGTTATGGTAAATGCCTTCTCTGCTACCTCGGATATGGTTTTTGCGATATAGGAGTAATCCTTATCCTTAAGCACTCCAGTGAGCACGTATATTTTTTGGTTGCCAAAATATTTCTTTATACTCTCAACCGCCGAGCATATTCCTTGGGGATTGTGAGCTCCGTCAAATATGATAAGTGGCGAGCGGTCTATTATCTCAAACCTTCCTCTCCATTCGGCATCATATAGTCCTTCACCCAAGGCTTTATCGGATATATTATAGCCAAGAACACGAAGAATGTCAACGCATTTCAAAACGACCGACGCGTTTCTCGGTTGATAAGTTCCGAGAAGCTTTATTTTCATATCCTTGTGCTCTTCGAAATCAAAGACAGAGCCGTCAAGGGTTGCCGACTTTACGTGTAGATTTTCATAATTTACAAATACAAATTCAGAGCTCCGCTGGGCAGCGGTATCCCTTATGACATTTTGGGCGGACTTATCCTCCCCTCCGTAAAGCACGGGAATACCTTTTTTGATAATTCCCGCCTTCTCTGCGGCTATCTTCTCTACCGTATCTCCAAGAAATGCAACGTGGTCGAGAGCTATACCCGTTATTACGGACAAGATAGGAGTATTTATTATATTGGTCGAATCAAGTCGACCTCCCATTCCTGCTTCAAGAATAACCACGTCGCAGGAGTGTCTACCAAAATATTCAAAGGCAATAGCGGTTATAAGCTCAAATTCGGTGGGCTTATCAGCCATTGCGTCGGCAAAGGGACGAACGTATGAGGTTATATCTGCAAGCTCCTCATCACTGATAGGCTTTCCGTCAATACACATTCTCTCGTTAAAAAAGCGAATATAGGGAGATGTATAAAGTCCCACGCGAAATCCCGCTTTTCTGAGGACAGAATCGAGCATAGAGCAGAACGAACCCTTTCCGTTAGTACCTGCAACGTGAATAAATTTAAGACTGTTTTGCGGATTCCCCATCTTTTCGCAAAGCTCCGAGATACGTTCAAGCCCCGGCTTGCAAAAGGTCCAGCTTATTGAGTGTATATATTCCAGTGATTCTTCGTAGTTCAACTTTTCCTCTTTCACAGACTGTCCACAAGGCGTCTGAAGGTTTTATTTTTAAACATAAGACAGATAAGCATTATTTCAAGTGGCGCTATTACAAAGTATAAAGGTATTCTCCATAGCACCGCAAAGCTGTAAAACTGAAACAATCCGATCGGCTTTATTATCATAGAGCCAACAAGGTGCGCCAAAGCCCCAGAAAATATTATCTGCGCATTTCCCTTCTTCTTGACCACATACTTACTGACAAGTCCAGATATAACTCCAACCGATGTTGCTCCAAGGGTAACCAACAGATTTGGAGGATAGGTCTGTGATGACAAAAAGTAGCTTACAAGATCCGAAGCGCATCCCACAACACCTCCGCATATAGGGCCGAGCATTATACCTGACATTATTATTGGGACATTCTCAAAGGTCACTCTGAAAAGCCCCATTCCAAAGTTCAAAAAGTTTTTGCAAAAAATTCCTATAACTACGCTCATAGCAGTAAGCATTGCTGCAAGAGTCAAGGTCGCAACGCTTTTGAAAAGGCGGTGATTTTGACTGTTTTTTGACATAAAAAGATCCTCCTTTCCCGTGGCTCATATGGCTAAAGGTAAAGAAGGATCTTAATTTCATGCCTTATGCTATATGGAAGCGGGATGCAGAACACCGACCGCAAGCCTTTGCTTTTCGTCTTATGAGCAACTCCCCGTCCCACAAGCACTTCACGCCGATATTCTTACTCTTCATATTTTATTCAGCTTTCGCTGACAGTATTATTATATCACTTTTTCCTCTCTTGTCAAGAGAAATTCTCAAAAAATCAATATTCGGGAACATACTCCATAGCAGAAATATATCTGCCGCAACCGTAATGAAGACCGAAGGACACGTATACCTCGCCGGCATCCCCGTCAGCCACAACAAGCTCAAGCATATTGTCGCCCGCGTTCATTACAACGCGCGTGTTGTACTTTCCTCTGTGAAATGCGGGAATGTAATTGTCTCCACCGCAGGACATCTCTTCTTTTCCGTTGAGATACGCAACAAACTTTCTGTCACCCGACGCTACGAGCTTTATATCTCTCGGCGAGGGAGAGAAAAGGTGAAGTCTACATCTGTAACTTCCCGCGTCAAGCTTGAAGAAAGGAGCGGATACCTCTCTGTAGCTTACTTCATTAGTTGCAAGGTCGGTTATCTCCCACTTAATAGTCACGGGAAGACCCGCATCGTATGTAAATGAAACTCCGTTTACGTCAAAATCAAGTGACATTATATTGATCGTTCCTCTCTGTCTGTCGGCAGGAAGGGTTATCTCAAGGTCATACTCAGCTACTGCCTTTGCACCGAGAGAAATATCGAAGCTATTCTTAGATGCCTTCCACTCAAAAGGCAACCTGATGCCGAGAGTACCCGTGTAGTCTGTATCTCCGAGATTTGTAAGTCTTACAGTATACTTATTGCTCTTCTCGGGATCTGCAGCAACCTCCTCGGAATAGAGGACCTCTACCATAAAGGGCTTGATATTGACAAGAGACGATCTGTCTCCAACCTTCCACGAGTAAAGAGGCTCTGCGTTATCCGTCCAAGCCTTTGGAAGCTCGTATCTTACGATATTATCCATACCTACAAAGTCAACACCCGTATTGTAGTAGTCTTTTACGTCCATTGCCACCGAAATGATAAGGTCACAAAAATCGTCTATCGTTCTCGGAGAATGAGCGTTAACTACTCCGGGAGACAAAAGCAAGGAATTTCCTATTGGCATCGTCCACTTTTCGTCTATGGAATGAGGATTGATTATAGCAAACAATGAGCCAACCGTCGCACCTGTGCAGTCTGCATCGTAACCCAAGGATACAGCATTGCAGATAGCCTTATCAAAGCTATCCTCGCAGGAGAGCATGGCGAGAAGGATAAAGGAAAGATTTATGGTAACGTCTGTCCAGTTAGCAACTCTGTACTTTGCAAGTATCTTTTCTCTTACGGTTAAAATATCACCGGCTTCATCCCACCAAGCCACAGTATCACGGAGCGCCGCACCAAGACGGTTTCCGGCGGGAATATACTTGATACCTATTTCCATAAGCTCTCTTATGTCGCTTATCTCAAACGCAGCACTTTCCACGGCAGCGAGGAACATCTCGGCGTAGATACCGTCTTCGGTATGGTCGGAACAAGCGTCCTCACGGCAGAGCTTTACCGCAAGGTCGGGATTGCAGGGAGCGAGACACGCCCAAAGCTCACTTCTTATAGCAGAGCCCATTCCTGCGTAGAATTTATTTCTGTATGCACCGCAAAGAGGTGCGAATATCTTGGATTCAAAATTGTAGGTTGCAATATGGTATTCGTCGGGACAGAAGTCGCTCTGGTGTTGCGACCAAAGCTCACCAAGGTGATAGCGGTTTATGGGAAGACCGTTCTTGAGTATCGCTTCAAGGTTGAGGACCTGAAAATCAAGGTCGTCATTGGGAAGCATACCCGTAGGAACGGGGTCATAATAACTTACCTCGGGATGATAGTCGAGATTTCCCTCAAGATTCATTCCAAGTGTTCCGCCTATGGTCTTTCCAACGAAACAGCTTCTTACTTTTTCTTTATAGGTTCTAAAATCTATATTCATAATTGACTCCTTTTGTTTTTCTTAATTTTAACACAGCATACAAAAAATGTCAATCACAAAAAGTGTCCTTATTTGTCTTTTTGGGGTTGTTTATTTTGACTTTTATGTGTTTTTTTGATGTTTATATATGTATGTTGACTCCGTTTACCTCTACGTCTCCGTCGGCACGGATAAGTATATACTTCTCTCCGTCGATAACTCTCGTTTCAAGAACGCCTCCGCATCCCGCATTTACCTTTATCGTGACCTCCGAGGTCTTTACCTGAATTCCCTTTCCATCGGCAATATTCTTCGGATTTATCTCGGTATCCTTTCCGAATTCCTCCTCGTATTTCTGCTCGAAAGCTGTTGTCTTTTCGTCGGATACACCCGAAAATCTTAACATCTCACTGATATCCTCAACACCGATAGTCAAAGGCTCTTCCGATTTGTCCTCCTTGTGCGCTTCCATCATCTCTCTTATCTGTCCGTGTACCGCCTTAACCAGCTTCATATCACACTGCTCACAAACAGTCTCCTCAAGTATCGTGCCAAATGTGACCTTTTGCTCGGCTGCGGGCATTGGGGGATTTACCGAAAAGAGAGATTCGGTAAGCCCTACGTGGCTGTCAGAGAGGTCTCTCGTATAATAAAGCGCTCCGTAAATGTTGGTCTGTCTGTTATCAAAGGCGGGAAACATAAAGCCTACCTCGGGATTTGTAACAAGACTGTCGGGGCAGATACTTCTGAAGCATTTACCGGGTATATAGTAGGTAAGATTTGATTTTCCCATCTTTATTGGGCATACGGCACATACAAAATAAGAAAACACCTCGCTCGACTCATCACTTTGAGTTCCGTCGGCATTATTTGCAAATACATCGTATCTGTCACTTGCAAGAAGTATCATGTAGCTTCCGTCATACTCAAAATTCTCGATTATTTTTGAATAAAGACTATGAAGCGCCTCGCTATCCTTAAGCTCGGAGCTTCTAAGCGATGCAAGTAGCTTGTACTCTTCACCCTCAAGGACCTGCTTTGTGGAAAATTCCACGTCGTGAAGATTTCTGCCACCCTCACCCGCAAGAAGCTTTTTCATTACCTTAAGTATTCTTTCGGCATCCTCCTCGGACATAAGACCGAGGCTCTGATCTATCTCGGATATTATCTCCTTTGCTTCATTTACAAAGCAACCGTGGACATGTCCTATATTGTTTCTGCCAAATCTGAACCTTCTTCTTATTTCTGCAATTTCCTTATCTATCATGTTTTTTCTCCGTTTGTTTTTTATTTTACACAAATAATATTTTATCATAAAAAAATATTTTTTTCAATAATAATTTGTTTTTTTACTTATATTTCGTTTGAGGTCAGATACATAAAAATCAAATAAAATGAATATTTTCCGTTCTTCAGGAAACACTTATTGTAAATTCTTATTTAGGAGAAAAAACATGAGTGCTAAAAAAGACCTCGGAACAGAAAATTTCTTGGCTGACCTTTACAAAAACGTTAAAATGGGAGCAGATTCTATAATCAATATTCTTTCAAAAGTACCCGAGGGAGAGCTTAGAAATGAACTCACCCGCGAGATAAACGAATACGAATCCTACGCTAAAACCATCGAGACCATGATATACGATATGGGAGACACCCCCAAGGAAGAAAATATTCTTACGAAAATGGGCGCAAAAATTGGCATAGCAATGAACACAATGAACGATTCCTCAACACAGCACATAGCACAAATGGTGATCGAGGGAGCTACCATGGGAGTTACGGAAATTATTCGTCTTATCAGAGAAAACGAAAACGCAATTTGCTCCGAAAAGGTACTGAAGCTGGCTAAAGATATAGTCGCTTTTGAAGAGGATACGATCGAGAGAATGAAAAAATTTCTTTAAAACAAAAGGCGCTGACTCGAACAAAAAATTTGAGCCAGCACCTTTTTTTATTTCATTTTGGTAACCTTTATACTATCAAGCAGCGCGTCTACGTCCTCTTTCATGGGCGGACGTGTTCCCTCGCTCATACACGCGGCACTTCCGAAAGCAACTGCAACACGTAGCGCTTCACCGTCACAAGCGCCATTTGCTTTTGCGGAAATAAATCCCGCTATGGAGCTGTCACCCGCGCCGATCGTGGAAAGCACATCAATCTTCGGAGCATTGACGGAATAGATACCGCTGTCAGCAGAAAGGACCGCGCCTTTGCCACCTAAGCTTATCATGACATTCTCGATGCCCGTGCTTCTCAATTCTTCAGCCGCGACAGCCGCATTTTCTGCATCGGATATCTCCCTTCCACTATATGCGAATATCTCTTCCTCGTTAGGCTTTATGAGCCAAGGAGACACCTCTATCATATCATTTCTTGAGAATGAACGTGAATCAAGAACTATTCGCGCTCCCTTTTCTCTCATGCGATTAAGAAATCCCTTGACCTCTGCCATATCAAGTCCCTCGGGCACTCTACCCGTAAAGGTAAGGACAGTATCATTATCGACCAAGGCAGTAAGCTCCGCTTCAACGTTTGCGAGAAGCTTAGTGTCTGCGCGGAAGCCTCTGAAGCTTATTCTCGTCTCGGGAGCATTATCGGTATGGAGAGTGATATTCTCTCTTATTCTGCCCGAAACGGCAATTGATCTATACTTTATACCGTCAGCATCAAGCGCACGGAGAAATTCCGCTCCGTTTTCGCTTCCCACAACAACAAAAGCAAGATTTTCTGTTCCCGCAAAACACAATGCTCTTGATATGTTAACACCCTTTCCACCTGCTTCAAGCGCCGTTATGTCGGCAAGGTTTTCGTGAAAAGGCTCAAAGTCCGAGACAAAGCAGTGCATATCAAATGCAGGACTGAGTGTGAGAGTAATTATCTTCATTTTTGTATCCTCGTATTATATTTTGGGAGCGTTTTCAAGAAGATAAGCCTCGGCTTCCTGACACCAGAGACCGCCATTTCTCTTAACTATCACGTCAAGCTCACGGTAAAGAGGATCTGTCTTTCCAAGCTCCTCAAAGTCCTCAAGAGCTACCATGGGAATATCAAGTCCCGTGTAGCATACCTTCTTTGCTCCGCCCGGCTTTTCCATTGCGAAAATACCGTCAATGACCGCACCGAGACCGAGTATGTGAGATACGATAGCACCTGGGTTTATCTTATTATCTTCTATAAGCTTTATAGTCTCAACAGTATCTTCGGGAATACTTCCTGCAGTACCGACAACGTGGATCCCGTCGTAGTGTATGCGGTAAAGGTTAATAGAGCCTTGAAGATCGTGTACGGGAGGTCCTGCGAAAAAGTTTACGCATCCGTCCTCACGGCATATCTTCTCTGCCATGTTGAAGAGTGCGGGAACAGGTACCATTACGAATACGTCGTCAAATCCACCGTCCGATATCTCGATAAGTTTTTCTACAACATCGTCCATTCCCGACGTATTAAGATAAATAAGCTCACAGTTATGCTTTGCGGCATTTTCGGGGCTCGACTTTGCAGCGGCATAATCAAGTCTCTTCTGATCAAGGTCAGTAACGACCACCTGAGCGATATCTCCGTATTCGAGAGCAAGCTCAACAGCGCCGATACCCATAGGACCTGCGCCTCCGAGTATCGCGAGCTTGCCGCGCTTCTTTGCTCCGTCGGTCCTTACGTAATTGCTGTAATCTGTATGATAGAAGCCCTTATATCCTCTGAGAACGCATCCCACAGATTCAACGAGAGAACCCTTGAAATAGCTGTCGCCCTCAAAGGGTATCATGCAGTTTCTCTCAAGAACGATCTCGGGAACGACCGCATAGGTAGCGCTTCCGCCAATGTACTGATATGAATATCCGGGGTCGTATCCCGTATCAAGCTTGAGCGCAGGCTGAATAACTATCTTCTGACCTACGTTCCACTTACCCTCAAGATTCTTTCCAACCTTAATTATGTCACCACACATTTCATGTCCGATAATAATGGGCTTTTCTGCAACGTCCGGAGGAACTCTCTTGTGAGCCGTTCCCTGCTTTACCGCCTTATATGTAGACGCGCAAAGCGAGTCTGTAATAACATGTATGAGCACCTCATTATCGTTTATTTCGGGAAGCTCGAATTCCTCAAGCCTTAAGTCAGATGCTCCGTAAAGACGAACTGCTTTTGTTTTCATGGCTATTCTCCTTTATTGACAAATTGATTTTTTTCTGTTATAATTAAATCATGATTTTATCAAAAAGTCAATATACGCCGATATTTTTTATAAATAATCACAAAAACTCACTTAAATAATCACAAATATTCAACGAGGTATCTACCATGATGATAGGTGAAAGACACGAAAAAATACTCGAAGCTTTAAGGAGAGAGCCTAATATTACTGTGGCCAAATTATCCACTCTTCTGAACGTAAGCGAGCCGACAATACGAAGAGACCTTACTGAGCTTCACAACAAAGGTATAATAACAAAAATATATGGTGGCGCAATAATCAACGAGGGGTACGCCGACCGAGAGATACCATTCTTTTTCCGAGAGAACGAGCAAAGCTCTGTAAAGACGCTTATGGGAAAGAAGGCATCGACATTTATTGAAGACGGTATGGTCATTATGCTTGACGGCTCAACAAGTGCTTATCACATCGTTCCCTATCTTAAAAAATTCAAGGATATTATCGTAATAACCAGCGGTGCGAAGACCGCACTTGCCCTTGCCGAATCCAATATAAAGACCTTTTGCACGGGAGGGCAGATGCTTATTCACTCATTTTCATACGTGGGAGAACACGCAGAGCGATTCGTCTCACGTATAAACGCAGACCTGCTCTTCTTCTCATGCAGAGGACTCTCGAATGACGGTCAGCTTACCGAGGTAGCGATCGAAGAAGCCGATATCCGCAGAGCAATGTTCAAAAGCAGCAAAAAAAGAATACTTCTTTGCGACAGCTCAAAATTCGGCAAAAGATTTTTCTACAATATGGGAGACCTTGCGGAGATAGACGAGGTCATATCGGACAAGCCGCTCCCCGAGGAGCTTATGAAAAGGATAACGAAATAACTTAAATAATAAAGCAGGTCGATTAAAAACCGACCTGCTTTTATTATGCTTTCTTTTCTTCCCAAAGCCTCTTTAATGCCTCAAATGATTCGTCGCTGATAACGTGCTCTATCTTACACGCATCTTCAGTAGCAACTTCATGGGGTACTCCAACAGAGACTAAAAATTCGGAAAGAATAGTATGTCTCTCATACATTTTCATTGCCACGTCTCTGCCTACGTCAGTAAGAGAAAGAAACCCGTTTTCGTCTCCGACAACATATCCGCCCTGCTTAAGAAGTCCGAGTGCTCGGCTGACGCTTGGCTTTGAATATCCCATATATTCGCCTACGTCGATAGCCCTTACCGACCTGTTATTTTTCGTAAGAATAAATATTGTTTCGAGATACATCTCGCCCGATTCCTGTAAATGCATTATAGCTCCTTTCAGCTTTCCGAGAAGTTCTTTTATTTATTGCCCACTTAGGCTAATTGCCGCACTCACCACTCTTCTTCGAAGTACACGAAGAGCAGTATGGACAGCCAATACACTTTTTTCCTTTCTTTTTTTCTTTTATTATGTAAACTATAGCCGCACCGACTATAAGCGCGATGACGCCTATTACAATATAATCAATAATTTCCATATCCTGACCTCAAACACTTATCTTTTCTTTACGTGAAGCATTTTCGGCGAGAGCCTTCTCCTTTACAAGCTGTGCGTTTTTTCTGACTATAAGAATACCCAAGACAAGTACAATAGCCGCAACTATCGACCAACCGAGTATAGGCATCCAAATAGGTCCAAAGCTTCCTTGCGTAAATAACGTACCGAAGAAAAAGACAAGGAATCCAACAGTGTAACCAACAGCTAACTGAAGTCCGATGCCCGAGAAGAGCCACTTTTTACTCTTAAGTTCCGCATTCATAGCGCCTATTGCGGCAAAGCAAGGGGGGGTAAAGAGGTTAAACATAAGAAACGCAATACCCGCAACGACCGAAATGCCGCCCATATTTGATGCGCCGATTGCACCAACAGCCTCAAGATCTTCGTTTATAAGATGCTCGAACATGAACACCGTTGCAAGAGTAGAAACGACACATTCCTTTGCAATAAATCCTGTAACGGCAGCCGCAGCCAACTGCCAAAGCGTCACTCCGACTATTGGCGCAATAACGTATGCGATTGGAGTTGCTATAGAAGCGAGCATAGACTCAGAGGAGTCTGCGACCATTTGGAAATTCCAACCGTATGTCTGCATCATGTAAATGACAAAGTTACATATAAGTATAACCGTTCCCGCCTTAACTATGTATGACCAACCTCTCTGACACATAGACCTAAACGCCAAGCCAAAGGAAGGAGCCTTGTATTCGGGAAGCTCGATAATAAAGAAAGACTTTCTTGCTTTATATCCTGTGAGAGCGTTAATGAGAAGTGCGCAAAGAAGGATAATTACTATTCCTACAAAATACATAAGAGTTCCTATCCATTCAGAGCCATCAAGAAACGCGCCCGCAAAAAGAGCGATGACGGGAAGCTTTGCTCCACATGGCATAAAGGGGGCAAGCAATGCCGTTGCTCTTCTCTCTCTTTCATTGCGGATTGTACGACAAGCCATGACACCGGGAACAGCGCAGCCGGTTCCGATAACAAAAGGTATGACCGATTTACCCGAAAGACCGACCTTTTTAAATATGGGATCAAGAACAACGGTCGCACGTGCCATATAACCGCAATCCTCGAGAAGCGCGATAAGAAAGTACATTACCATTACAAGAGGCAAAAAGCCAACAACAGCCGCAACGCCTTCGATAATACCCTCAAGGACGATTGCCTGAAGGAGATGATGCGCTCCGCCAAGCCAGCCCTCCACGATACCCTTGAACCATCCGATACAATCAACGAGTCCCCAAAGATGTGTTTTTCCGATGTCAAGTCCTTCGGAAAGCCAAACACCAGGACCTGCTTGAGATATCCAAAATACCGCCCACATGACAATAGCAAAGAGCGGAATACCGAGCCATTTATTCGTGATCACCGCGTCTATCTTATCGCCAACGTTCTTTTCTTTAGTAAGGACCTTACGTGTCTCGACCGCTTTTACGATCTTATTGACAAAAGCAAAGCGCTCGCGGTCAGCCGCTTCAACGGCTGCTTTATTGGTAAGATCTATATTTTTCTGAACATAAGGAGAGCTCTGTTTTATTCCCGCTCTGGCAACGGCCGCATCGATCAGATCCTTCAAACCGTTTGAGGAAGTAGAGACCGTAGTTATAACCGGGCATCCAAGCTTTACCGACAAGGTCTTTGTGTCTATCCGAGTTCCTTTTTTCTCATTGAGATCGCTCTTGTTAAGAGCGATGACCATAGGGATACCAAGCTCCATTATCTGAGTTGTGAAGAAAAGACTGCGGCTGAGATTATCTGCGTCAACGATATTGATGATAACGTCGGGGTTTTCCTTCTTGATATATGAGCTTGTAATACTTTCCTCACTTGTAAACGGAGACATGGAATATGCGCCCGGAAGGTCAACTGCTATTAAACGGTCACTCCCCGCATACGCCTTTTTGATGGGGTGTTCTTTCTTGTCTACGGTAACACCTGCCCAGTTTCCAACCCTCTCGTTTTGTCCTGTTAGGGCATTGAACATGGTCGTCTTGCCGCTATTTGGATTTCCTGTCAGCGCGATCCTCATTTATTTTCCTCCTCTGAAAATCAAGTAAATCAAATCAAACATTCGTTCATTGCTTCAACGGTCGGTTAGCGACGGCTAACCACGACCCATAAAAAATAATCCCTGACGGATCATTTTTATTCTTCTATAATTATTGCCTCTGCCAATTGCCTATCTATACTGTATCTTCCGTCCTTTATAGACACGACGCATCCGCTTTTACGCTTTGCTATCACGGTTATAGTTTCTCCGCTATAGCAGCCAAGAGAAAATAAAAAAGCGTTCAGCTCTTCATCGTCTGTTTCTATACGTTTTATAATATGTTCTATTCCCTCTCGGGCTTCAAATAACTTCATTGTCCACTCCGTTTTTCAATCGCGTTCATTCGGTTAGCCTCCGCTAACCGAATATATTATATACCAAATCAGGAAGTTTGTCAATATTAATTTCCTTTTTTTTTATTTTTTGTTATTTTGCATATATTTATTTTTTTCATCTTTTACATTTTAACGGATCACACAAATATCAAAAAAAGAGGGCTTTTGTCTAAAGACAAAAACCCTCTTTGATTTTACGTAAAATTAGTCAGTTACGTAAGGAAGAAGAGCAACCTGTCTTGCACGCTTGATAGCTGTGTTCAGGTCTCTCTGATGCTTCGAGCAAGTTCCGGAAATTCTTCTGGGAAGAATCTTTCCACGTTCGCTGATGAACTTTCTGAGCTTTGCAGAATCCTTATAATCAATAAAATCGACCTTATCTGCGCAGAAAATGCAAACTTTCTTTCTTCTGCGTACAACAGGGCGAGCAGCCTTTACTGTGTTTTCAGCTCTATCCATTTTTAGATACCTCCTGTTATTATTTGTTGATGTTCCGACTGATCCTTCTGTCTAAATCAGAAAGGAAGATCGTCGTCGGTGCTTTGCTCCTCAAAATTAGGAGCGCTTCCTGCATTCGAGGAATAGGATGGCGCGGTGCCGTATGCATCGGGAGTATATCCTCCGTTTGCAGCTCCGCCTTCGTTACGGGAATCCACGAAATTGACCTCGTCAGCTACTACTTCCGTAGCATAACGCTTCTGTCCCTGAGCATCGGTCCAGCTTCTTGTCTGTATACTACCTGTAAGACATATAGCCGAGCCTTTTCTAAAATATTTAGAAACGAACTCTGCCGTCGTTCTCCATGCAGTGATACTGATAAAATCTGCCTGCTGCTCTGCCTGCTCTCCGTTCTTTGCGGCAAATCTGCGATTTATCGCTACGGTAAAGCGGACAACAGATACACCCGAGGGTGTCTGCTTGAGTTCGGGATCACCTGTAAGTCTTCCGGCGAGGACGACCTTGTTTAAATTAAGACAAGACATTTTAAACCTCCCTCAAAAAACCGTTTGATTACTCTGCGTCTTCAGCAGCAACTTCTTCTGCAGCTTCTTCAACCTCAACGGCAGCTTCAGCAACAGCAGCAGCTTCTGCAGCAGCAATCTTAGCAGCCTTCTTCTCAGCTGCATCGTACTCGAGTCTGAGTGTCAAAGAACGCATAACTGTTTCGTCAATGTTCATAAGACGCTCGAGCTCGCTGGGGAATTCAGGAGCGGACTTGAAAGTCACAACTACATAGTAGCCTTCGGGCATATCGTTTATAGCGTATGCGAGACGGCGCTTACCCCACTTTGCCACGTCAACGATCTCGGCATTGTCCTCGATCAATGATGTGAACTTGTTCACGGTTGCATCGGTAACGGTTTCACCCTTTGTTACATCAACAATGAACAGGCACTCGTAAGAATTGATTACCTTTTCCATGTTTTACACCTCCCTATGGACTTAAGACCGCGTGCATCAAGAATTTACACGCAGTAAGGAGACGGACCAGAAAAATTTAGTCCGTACCAAATATGTATTATACCATCTCCGCCTTTATTTGTCAAGTATTTTTTAAAATTTCTTTTTACATATATATTATTGATTTTTTCGCCAAAATGGTATATAATTATCTAAATGAAATTTTTTGGAGGAAACATGAAGATCATTATCACGGGTGGCTCACGCGGAATAGGCAAAGCTTGCGTTACACACTTTACGTCTCTTGGACATAAGGTAGCTTTTATATATAAGTCTTCTCACGATGCGGCAAAGGAGCTTGAAGCCGCCACGGGAGCTATTGCTATCCCTGCCGACCTATCCATACCCGAAGATGCTAACAACGCCGCAACCAAGGCTATTGATATACTCGGTGGAATTGACGTTCTCGTAAACAATGCAGGTATTTCTGAATTTAAAATGGCAAACGATGTTTCACCTGCCGATTGGAAAAGAATGATCGACACAAATCTTTCCTCTGCGTTTTTTATGACACAAGCCGTGATCGGCAAAATGGTCTCCCAAAAAAGCGGAAGAATAATCAACATAGGCTCTATGTGGGGAAAGGTCGGTGCGTCATGCGAAAGCCATTATTCTGTATCTAAAGCAGGGCTTCGCGGACTTACCATGTCTCTCGCCAAGGAGCTTGGTCCTTCGGGAATTACAGTAAACTGCGTTGAACCCGGACTTATCAAAACCGAAATGAATGCCTCACTTGATCCCTCGGCTATTGCGGATATATGTGATAGCACCCCTCTCGGCAGAATGGGAACACCCGAAGAAGTAGCTTCTCTCGTCGAATTTCTTGCATCAGATGCCGCATCCTTCATTACAGGACAAATGATAGGTGTGGACGGCGGTTTTGCAATTTGAACTTATAAGCTTTTCTCTCTTAAGCTCTCTGCGACCAATGACGCAAATATAGGACCTATAAGGATACCTATTCCACCAAACAATCCAAACCCAACACTCACACAGAAAAGAGACATGAGCGGGTGAATACCAAGTCCATCGCCGAGAATACGCGGCTCTACTATCTGTCTGACTATTGTTATCGCTCCGTATAACACCACAAGCGCCAAACTCATTCTATGATCACCGCACAAGAACACTGCCACGCTCCATGGCAAAAGTATTGCCCCCGCACCGAAAACGGGCAATATATCAACAGCCGCAATGCAAATAGCCATTATAAGAGCGTACGGAGTTCTGATCATTAAAAGTCCTACAAAAACTTCAACGAATGTCAAGATAAACAGCTTACCATAGGCTCTCAAATAATTGAGAGCCACTTTTTTTACTCTCCTCTTCCCTTTTATATAGCCGTTTCCAAACGTTTTATAAAACAGATCATTGATTCCTTTCATTATTCTTTCTCTGTCCGCTGTAAAATAAAAGCAGGACATGATCGTAATGACCGTCGATACAATAAAACGCGGTGTCATTTTCAGGATCTTTCCGAGAATAGCCGTAAGATATGTTGAAAGTCCATTTATGAGCTTATCCGCAAGCTCTGAGATCATTACCGCTCCATCTGTTTTTTTGAAAACATTATTTTCGGAGAAGATCTCTTCAAGTCTTTGTGTTATCTTATTTATATATTTATCCTCCGCCCCACTGCTTATAAAGTCCACAAGCTTCCCCGTCTCTGCCACTAATCGCTCTATTAACATATATGTAAGAAATCCAACGGTAACTAAAAACGTAATTAGTATCAGCACCGCTAAAATTCTTTCCGATATTCTTATTTTTTTTGAGATCTTATTTGCAATTTTACACACAATAAACGATACTATTATTCCAATTATAAAAGGCATAAGTATTCCCGCGGTTTTTTTAAAAATAAAAACCGATATAAACAGTATCAACATGTAATAAAATATTTTTGTTATTTTTTCAGAATAACTCTTTCCTCCCCCCACTTATGCCTCCTTATAGACTATCTATTTTTCCGTAAACTCATAAATATCTTGACAAAAAGAAATATATTTGCTACAATAATAATGTTTGATTTTTAATAAAAAAGGAGAAAATATGAAAAGAATAGTTTGCTTATTACTCGTTATTATCATGGCAGTATCAATACTCATCTCATGTGATGATAAAACCGATACAGGTGAAAACGATAACAGAACTGCTCCCGCTATGAGTGAGCTCGACATGACCGAGCTCGAAGATGTGGATATGGCAGTGGCAACCGACGACGTAACCGATCACGTGATAATCCACGTTGAAGATTATGGCAGAATAGTTGTCAGACTCTTCCCCGAGGTCGCACCTAAAACGGTAGAAAATTTCAAAAAACTCGTAAGCCAAAAGTTCTATGACGGACTTATTTTCCACCGCGTCATCGAAGACTTTATGATACAGGGCGGTGATCCCGAAGGAACAGGAATGGGCGGTTCAGTCGAAACAATAAAAGGAGAGTTCTCTTCCAACGGCTTTGAGAACAATCTGAAGCACCTTCGCGGTGTTATCTCAATGGCAAGAAGCAACGATAAAAACTCTGCATCCTCCCAATTCTTTATATGCCACAAAACAAGCGCACATCTTGACGGAAGCTATGCGTCCTTCGGTTACGTTATTGCAGGAATGGATGTTGTTGACGAGATAGCATCGGTGGCAACAAATTCAAATGACAAGCCCAGAAGCGACGTGGTCATCTCCTCCATACGCTTTGCCAACATTTCTGATACACCCGTGCATCAGCCTGAATACGACATGCCCGAAAAGGAAGAGGACACCTCGAATGCAGTAAAGTTTGAGGATATCGACCTTTCCTCTGTTGAAGATATAACATCATTCAAAGCTTCCGAGAGCGAAAGCAATTACGTAATGATGGACGTTGCCGATCACGGCAAAATAGTTATACGTCTCTTCCCCGACGTAGCTCCAGAAACTGTTGCAAAGTTTAAATCCCTGGTATCCTCGGGATACTACAACGGACTTTCCTTTGAAAAGGTCAGATCGGGTGCGAAGATCCAGGTTGGAGGCGGAAGCGAGACCGAAACTCTAAAGGGAGAATTTAACAACAACGGCTTTGAAAATAACCTTGCTCACAAAAGAGGTGTTGTTTCTATGGACAGAGAGCTTACAAGCTTCAATTCCGCAACCTCTGATTTCTTTATATGCCATAAAGACTGTTTTCATTACAACGGCGGCTATGCCGCTTTCGGATACGTAGTATACGGAATGGATACAGTTGACGAGATAGCATCAACAGAAACCGACAACAACGACAAACCTACAACAAACATAACCATAACCACAGCAACCTTTGTAACACTTAAATAAACAAAAAATTGGCGGACTCAAGCGAGTCCGCCAATTTTTTGTTGAATTATGTTTTAATACTGTGTAACTTTTACGTCAGATATAGTTACCTTGAACTCCTTTTTTGAACTTTTTGTGCGGCAGAAGTTAAATCCAAGTACACCTGGATTTGCGGAAAACATACCGTAAATACCTCCGGATATATACTTATAATCCTTAAAGGTCGCAACGTGTTCACCGTCAACGCATACGTGAAGATCGCCGTAATTAGCTTCCCAGACTACAGTCATCTTAAAGTTCTCTCCTGCCTTCTTTCCAAGCTCTGCCGTTTCGCACCATACCGATTTTCCATCGCTGTAAGTTGCCACTACAACAAGGCCCTTGCCCGAAATATTGCATATGGTAAGACACATTGCATCCTCGTAATCGAGCTTGTCACCGTTAGGTCTTGTCGCTCCAATCACAACTCTGGGAGCAACGTAGCAATTTGGATCATCCCATGTCCAACCGGTTTCACCCTGCTCGGGAACAAGATAGCTCTCTGCAACATCAACCATGCTGTTTACGTTAATGTTGAACTCGATTACGTTATTGTTGGAGTAGTGCTTAAGATTCTGAACATTTGTGTTAATAGCATATCCTCTGAATTTATCAGCTGATAACGGATCGGAATAGGTTATCGTTCCCGAAGAAACGGTAACTCCCGCATTTTTAGTTGGGAATGTGGTTACAGCTTCCATGCTTCCTGTGAGATCAACGTCATGCTTTATAGCGATGAAGCGGTCGATAGCTGTAACAGCCGCACCGTTATGAACAATAATGTTAGATATGAAATTCGATGGGGATCTCTTGTAAGTCGTTCCGCTTATCTCTCCCATGTAAGCTATTTTCTTTGTCGTTCCGTTTACCGTGATACTTGCAGTTCCTGCATTTCCGTCAAATTCGATAGAAATGCTGTTACTGCTTCCCTTCTTAAGATCGATTCCGGTATCTGTAAGAGTTACACGGTTCGGGTAGCTGGTCGAAGCATAACGCTTATAATACTTAATGCTTCCGTCAGAGGTTATATCAAGAACTATAGGTGCCGCGCCGGTGTTGTCCTGTCTGCTCTGCAAATTTAAGATGCCATATTTAATAGTTTCAATACTCTTCTTGGTACTGAATCCGCTCTGAAGCTCGATAGTTGTCGATCCACTGAAGTCAGAGGGGAGATAATAATCAAAGGATATCTTACCCTTTTCCATATAATGAAGCGTACGTGATACGATCGAGTTAGCTCCGAAGCTCAAAGCATAATTTCCGTCTGTTGCGCCAAGCGTTCCTATAGAGAAGGAAGAAGTAGCGCTCGAAGTCGTCCAACCGTCAAGGCAATCAATATGATTTCTCGTTTCCGTTTCACCTGTTGTAGCATTAGTGACCTCAACATATGTGCGGTCGATCACAGAACCGTACTCAAAGGAGTCGAATGCTCCCTTGGTCTTGAGAAGAAGATTTTCAATATCTCTTACGTACATCTCAAAGTCACAGGTGACAAGATAGAGAGAATCTGCTCCGCCATAATTATAGAATGTAAGGTCGGGGTTTGTGTGAGCGTAATGATTGTAATTTCCAAGATAGTTATCAAGTATTCCCATCTGAGTCTGGAATCCAAGGTCTATAATGTCGGTAAAGGTATTACCGAAGTCATCGGTAGACGCAAGGTTCATGGGGAAACGTGAGTAAGATGTTCCTCCCATTATGTTGTTACCGCCCCACATAAGCACAGGATTACCGTTAAGCTTCTCAATTATAGGCTGAGTATTCGACGCGTAAATATTCGAGAAGGAGGTTCCGTCCGATTCGCTGGGCTGTGACCATGTTACACCGTGGTCCTTGGAACGAGAAATAGCGAAGTGAACTCCGTCAGCAAGCTGACAACGAGCGTAGATCACGAGTGTTCCGTCGGGCTGCTCAAACAGTGCCTCCTCGGAAAGTCCCATTTCTGATCCCGATTTATAGCCCGAGGGCTTGAAGTTTATTTTTGTTTCACTTGCTTGCCATGTAGCTCCACCATCTTTTGAATAGAATACGGTAGTACCGAAATTACATGCCTTGTCAAGCATAAAGCCTGTAGAAAATACGTAGTCGACCCCTTCTCCATCGCCGTCAGCGGTAGAAAGAGTAATACCGTCGGAGTAGCTTATCGCGTAGTATCGGTTACCGTTTTCTGCTCCCTCAGGAGGCTCAAAGCCTGACACTTCTATCGGTCCTGTCCATGTATATCCGTTGTCGGTCGATTTGTATATCATGTATTCGCAAACCGCTTCGCCATACTTATTCTCATCGTTAGAATCAGGGTCTCCGTAATATTCAAGTGCCATATAGAATACAGTTCCCGTCTTGTTATCAACGATAAATCCACCGCCGTGGGTGACGACCTCTGTACCCGGAATCACCTGATAACCGGTCCAGGTAGCGCCGCCGTCGGTAGAACGGTTCATAAGAAGAGCTCCGCTTCTGTATCCCATCTTGAGAATATCACCGTTAGGCATGGTAGCTACCGAGTTCTGCCAAGGAGATGCCTTATAGTCCTTAAGATACTTATTGCCGTATTGGATCTCAAAAGTCTCCTCTCCGTTGGAAACGTCAATTGCAGTATCGCTATTATAACGAACTGTTATAGTTACCGTCTCGTAGGGAGCGAGCTTGAGTATTCTTACGTAGAACACTCCGTTTGAATAATAGTGAGGCAAGCACATGCCGTCACACATAAATCTGATATCACTCATGTCAGACTTAAGATCACTTGCATTGATACCGAGAGTCGCAAGAGTAAATTCTCTTACCTCGTCGTAGATAGCCTCTGCCGTATTGTTCTTGACCTGAACTGTGGCAGTCATTGCGAAATCGTCGCTAGCGAGAAGAGGAGCATCAGAATATTCGGCGGAGAACATGTACTGAGAATAATTCTCTATCTGCGCGTCACCGAGATAATCATTGTTCTTTGTCGTGTTTATCTTAATATATCTTGCGTTTACGTTGAAATTATAGAGGTAGATCTCCGTTCCGTTTTGGAATACCGAATAACTCGAAAGATACTTATATTCCTTTCCGTCGTCACTGTAATATATACCTGCAAAGCTCTTATTGAAGAAATCAATATTTCCGCTTCTTGTAGTAAGCTTTGCCCTGTTTATATCCGTAACCTTACCCATGTCGTAAACCAGGCTGTTGAAGTTTTCGTCAAAGGAGGTATAAATATTATCACTTATGACCTCATCTCCGTCGTAGAATGGGTCGGTATCACCAAGAACAGTAATTACTCCGTTGTAAAGCGAATATCCTGCATATTCACCGTTTGAATATTTTACAGTATATCCCTGTCCGTAATATCTTACGCCTTCAACGGTAACGTAGGGCTTAACCACAAAGGTCATGGTCCTGTCAACGGGAATATTTCCAACATCAAGGGTTACGAAATATTTACCCTTCTCTACCTCGATAGTTTTAAGTCCTGCTTCGGTATTTGCAAGTATCTTTTTATATACCGTACGTGTTTCCATAGATACGGTCTTATTAGCTCCGAATACGGCAATTTCGTATCCTGCTTTTCCGTATGCAAGAGATTCTATGGAAGATGTAAATCTTACCGAATATTTTCCGTCTACGGGCTTACTTTCCTGAATGTAGTCAAGCGAAATGGGGAAATCTTCTGTTGCAACGCCCTTGTTTTTAAAGAGGTCGAGCAACGTGTCCATAGATCTGGGAGTATAAGTTGCTACTGTAATATCGGTTATTGTATGAGCAAAATCAGCTGTGGAGCTTGTATTTGGTCGGTATGTCTCAACATGAAAAAATCCTGTATTTCTGTTGTTTATAAGGAGATGATTAACAGCACATCGTACATCGTCAAAGTTAAGCACCGAAACTCCGTCAACGTATATTGCTCCGCTGTTTCCTATATCCCATACCATTTTAAGAGACACAGTCTCTCCAACCTTTTTATCAAGAGGAACAATGGTGGTAGTACCGTCTCTGTTCGTATGAACGAGAACAAGGCTCTCTCCTCCATCACTTCCTCCGTCGGTAGTGTTTGTGATAGTAAACGCAAACGCACCCTTATCATTTACAAGAGAGGAGTTCGTACTGTTAGTATCTATCGTTCCATCTGACCAACATGCGCCAAGAATAAAACGAACTCTATCTTGAGGTGATGCGGTCGCGCTGACCGTATTAAGTGGTTCAGCTTTTATCGTGCTCTTTGCATATGCCTGCATAGCAGTAGGATTAAAATTAAAGCTTATAACCCTCTTGTTATTCTTACAATACGTGCCAACACCCGCATTCTGGGAAAAGCTTCTTTGTGCATTTGATTTAGTAAAAGTTATCTTACCCCCTGCTTCTCCTTTAGAACTTCCATAGTCAAACGATGTCATTCCCGCCAAAATAGGTCCTACTACCGATTTTTCATTTGCATATTCAAATACAACATTTCCTGTGGATTCACCAACGTAAGCCGAATAAAGTCTCTTGCTTTCATTTGCTAAACCCGGATTTCTTACTACCTGATATTCTCTCGTTGCAGCAATGGAAATAACGCAAGTAGCAACCTTATGATTAACAGACGCGTCTATTTGATCAAGAGGAATTGCCAACAGGGTACGGGTATAAAGACTGTCCATTGTTGCAGCAACGCCTGTCATCGACGTTTCAACTACAGGCTCAAGAACCTTTGCGCTGGGCTTATTATAGCTTACCGACAGCTTTTGTCCGGCGATAATTATATCAAATCTGTCAACGTTTACGTTAGTAAGAGTAAGGTAAAGAAGCTTTTTGCTGATGCTATATGAAGCATAAGCCTTTGATATTGAGCCAATGTCACCCGACTTTCCTGATGCCGTCAAAGCATTGTCAACCGTTATGTTGGTGTTCACGAGGTCGGCTTCGGGAGCATTCAAGGAGAACATAGTGGAAGCACCGCCCTGCTTTGTATTTGCCGCAACCGATTTTACGTCTATCTCGTTAAGCGCGCAAAGTGTAAAGTTAGTTACTGTAAAGGAGATCTGCTCCTCGGCAGATATCGTTCCATTTTTATCTTTGTCAAGAGAATATCCGTTGTTGTTTCCTCGTTTAGACGAGATCCAGAAAACTCCAACGCTGGTTGTAGCCGAATTACCTAATGGCTTTGCATCGCTTGCTATGACCTCTTCATTTACGAGTATCTCGATCTTGCCGCCTGCTATCTCATTAAAGCCAAGACGGAAGGCCTCTCCCTCTTTCACCCCAAGTGCCTTTACTCCCGGTGTGGACGTACCGTTGTAATAGGCTATCATAAGACCGCTTGCGGTGTTATATATATGAGCTGTAACTCCGCTTGCGGAAGACACTCCGTTTCGTCCTCCGCCGTATATCGCAACAGTTGACGCTGTGTTGTTATATGTGCTCGCAGCATCGTTATAAGCAACCGTTCCGTCAATAGGAAGATTCTTGATGTTCAATTCAAAGCTAATATGAGTAGAGCCTCCGTTTTGGCAGGAAATATACTCTACAATGTTATTCATAGCTCCGAATATACGAATCTTTTGTGCCGCAGTATTGGCATCTATAACGGTAAATGTACCGTGCTGCATTCCTTTTCTGGTTATACCTGCAGAAACCGGCGATGAGGGACTTGTGGAGTCACTGTATGCGCCAGTAGAATTGAATCCCGAATATCCGTTAGTGTCAATATCCGAGCCGTTTGCGGTTATGGTTCTACCAATAATGGAGCGTCCCGAAAGAATAAGGTCGTATTCCTTGTTTACATCAGTAGCCTTTCCGTCGGCTACTGCTCCGAGAGAAAGTGTCATCGGGAAAGAAAGGACCCCTTTTGAATATGCATCAGCGTCAAGCGACATTTCGCTCAAAGGAAGCGAAAATTCGGTGATAACACCGTGATAATCGGTCCATTCCGTAGCGATCTTTTTACCGCTGTCGTTCAAAACATATTCGCCATTTTCGTCCTTCTCCCAATCTGTTTCTGTTCTGGTAGAGGATATAACAGCCTTAGCTCCTTGAGAAGCCGTGTATCCACTATTCTCCCAGTCGGTTATATTCATCTGGGCACCACCGATGTTTACGTTCAACGTGTTGAGATAATCCGTATTACCGTTGAAGGGCCACTGATAAACGTAGATATATACGTTATCGTAATCCCATGTAACACTCATAGAGACATTTGGAAGTAGATTTTCGGTACGAGCCGTAAAGGGCTCGTCAGCATCTATTGCCCCGTCCACCTTGTTTGTTCCCATGTAAGCATAAAGCTTCTGCTTAGGTGTCTCTGCGGCCACCGCTACATCTTCCTCTGCTCCAAAGGAAACAAAAGAAAGCATGGTCAATGACGATATCACCATTGCTAAAGTCAATGCCAATGCGATTAATCTTTTTTTCATAATATCCTCTTTCTGTTTTATTTCAATAAAACGTTAGGTTATTTAACATAAATTATATTATATCATATTTATAGGATTCTTTCAATTGACACAACAACCAAATTTTGTCATACCAAATTGACATAACCGACAACTTATTTTTCTTCACCGTCAGGATCGTTTTTCTTCAATAAACGCCTTATCGCTTCCATCTGCTCATTCTTCACACGCCCGGATATGTCCTCATACATGTCACTGTTGTTTTTGACATAAAGCTCTTTCTCTTCTGCTTCCTCGGACATTTTCTCCGAGTCTGCTTCAAACACCTTTTTGAACGGGTCAATACCTATTATCCTCTCACCGTTTCGGCTTACGGCAGATATAACGATTCCGCCGACGAGAAGTATTACCCCGATAATAAAGGGATCAGCAAATGAAAGGAACAGCTCTACTTCTTCTTCAAAATACCATGAATAAAGAAGAGCAAGAATCCTCTGAAAAGCCGCCAAGGGCAATGAAAGAGCAAGATAAATAAAGGAGACACTTCTGTTTGGAACGATGGTCAGAAAAACAGCCCTTTGTCTGTCAGCCACCTTGGGATTTGACATATATCTGAAGACTGAATAGGTAAAATACACGGCTAATATCAACGATGCCAAAAACAGAACGAATGATATTGCAATAGTTACCAAAACAGTCATCTCAAAGCTTTTGACTGCTCCGCTTATCTCCTTACCGCCACCAAAAAGAAGCTCTCTTGACGTTTTCCAGCTATATGATATCTGCTCCGTCGCCGACATGACATTCTTGCTGTTGGCAACGTAGCTTCCGCAGGGTATGAACATGGATATTATAAGGAGAGCCATCGTAGCCATGGGATACGAATATCTGACGTAGGCAAGTTTTTTTCTGTTTTTCGTTTTTTTCGTTTCTTTCATACGTTTTGCTTTCCCCTCTTTAAATTCTCGGGAGTGCCGTTCCTTCCATGTAGTAAGAAGCTTCCATATCGGCAACGCAAAGAGCAAATGCTAACGGAAACATTTCAAGAGCCTTTCCGACCTGATTTGCATCCTCCGTACCTGAAAATCCCATATGGTATCTTATGGCAAAGGCTTCGTCACGCGTAAGCTTCATAAATCCCGATATTATATATACCGACTTCTCACCGTGACCGTATGGCAGAGTGTCCTCTATGGTATAGTAAGGTACTGCCTCCCACACTCCGTTCTTCTTTACGTTACGCATCTCGGTCTTGTAAAAATTAGTTTTGCATATATCGTGAAGAAGCGCAGCTATGGCAAGCGTTTCATTTTCAAATTTAAATCCGTATTTATCTCTGAATCTGGGACGTGATACGAAATCGCAAAGACATTCGTAAACGTTCAGGCTATGCTCAAGAAGTCCTCCCTCATAAGCGCCGTGAAATCGGGTAGATGCAGGGGCTGAAAAGAAATCGGTCTTTTCCTTTATATATTCGAGAAGTTTGTCAGCCCCTTCCCTTTTGATACACGAATTATATATTTCTATAAATTTTTCTACGTTATTCATAGCATATTCTCCTTTGTCCAATAAATGCTTTAAAGTGTTATTTTTGATTCTTTTTTTCTCTTGTAGATCCTAGCCGCACCGATGCCAAGCACTGCCGCAGGAATCGCGAACATCATAACAAAGGTAGCTACCGTCTGGTCTTTCCCGCTGACAATGATCGGAGAAAGCTCATAGACCGACATGGGGATCTCACTAAGTATCGGGCTCGGGGCATAATTCTTACTTGTCCATGACATAGACGATACGAGCAGATACGCATTACTGAATGCCTCTACCGATTCTTCTGCAATATTGTAAGAATCCGCACCCGTCAGCCAAACGATACGTCCTCCGCTTGATATCTCCGCCGCCGCGGCAACGGTATGCTTCTCATTAGGAGTATTCACTCCATTTTCAATGTATGCATCGGAAGTCGTTATAAGCAATTCAGTAAGGATAAGACCGTCATTATCCAGCTCCTTGTCAAGCACAATGGAACTTCCCTTGTTTGCCGTAAATACGTACTCATCGTCAAACGCGAATTCTGTAACGTCATGCTCTGGATTTACGTTCACAGCAAAGGAATATTCCACCTTTGCTCCTTCCTCTTCACCGCCTTCAGCGGTTCCGCCGTCCTTTTCCTCAACCTTTTCTTCTGCTGCTTTATCTATAACGAGAACACCTTCCTTGGCGCTCATTCCGTATTCCGAAAGCACCGAGCATAAGTTTGTCATTTTAAGATTGTCATTGCTCGTAATAAAGGTTATAAGACCTCCGTTTTTTACGAAATCGATAAGCATTTCAGCTTCCGCCCGACTTATATCCTCTGCGGGAGTATTTATGACGATACTTGACGCATCCTCGGGAATATATCCGAGAGAGTCAATGTCAAGGCTTGGATAATAAGACGAAGCACCGCTTATAATACTCTTCGAAAAATCGTTTTCTCCGTGTCCCGTCAAAAGATAAGGTCTGTATATGACGTCTGCGCATACGTATTCCACCGCTTCGCATATAGCCGAGTCACCGATAAAGTACTGCACGGTATCACGAAGAAAGGTCTCAAAAAAAGCAGCGTACTGCTCACTTTCGGAGGCATAGGTAGCGTAAGTACGGTAATACATATCGTAGTCATTTGCAGAGATGGCCTCAAAGCCTATTTCTGAATTGGAATATAAAAATAAAGAATCAAGAGTTATATAGGTATTTCTTTTTTCACTCTCAACCACAAGGGTGTAATTGCCAAGGGCATCTGCGGTTACAGAAAGCTTCTCAAAAAATTCTCTGTTGTCCTCGTATATCTTTTCGACCGTTATATTTGAGTTTATTTCCCCGAAACGTTCCACAAAGGTCTCGAATTTGTAATTCGTTCCGTCAGGCTTTACGATATAGATATTTACCTCTTCGTCTACAGAGCGCAAAAATTCAACCGAAGCATCAGACAGAGTATACACACCGCCGATAGTAGTGTCCAATGCGGTGAATCTTTGAGGAATGAACATCAATACGGCACATAATAGTACCGCAACGGCAATAGCTATACATACCGATTTTTTTGTTAATATAAGCTTATTTTTCTTCATGACCTCACCCCACCTCGCGCATTCGCGCGTCTTCTGTCGGCAACGAAAATACCGAGAAGCAAAAACAGAACGGTAAGAACAAGAAAATACGCCACCGTTGTAATATCAAAAATACCGTATACAACCTCGTCAACACGCAAAAACGGAGATACACGTCTTGCTATCGATTCAAGAATACCGCCACCCACTTTTTTGAGCAGAACTCCAAAGAATCCGAAAGCGAAGATAACAACAGACACAGCGTAGCAAACGATAGCCGACGCGTTAAAGCCTTTCAGTGATACCGTTATAAAAAGATATATCGAGGCAAAAAGCATACTGAACAAAAAATATATAAGGAGAGCAGACATTACCGAAAGATAATTTATGTCCCCGAAAAAGCCTATAAAAGCAAAGCCGAGCAACGTCAGGATAACGCTTATGAAAATGACCGCAAGAGTTGCCAGATATTTTCCAATGACCTCTCCTGCAGCACTTATTGGTAGTGTACGCATAAAGCTTTCTGTATCCTTACGGACTCCGTTTTTTATCTTCAATAGAAGAATCGGAAGCAATACTGCCATAACGATAGCCATTTTTGAAAGGATTCCTTCGGCGTCGCTTCGGCCGCCCTTCATACAATGGTCTATAAGGAATAGCCCCACAAAAAAAGCATGAGCCGCTATAAACAAAAATCCTGTTATATCATGAAACAGTCCCTTAAATTCCCTTTTAAATACAGCTCTCATTTGTCTCCCTCCTCTGCCTCATGGGTAAGTACGCAGTAAACGTCGCTTATGGAAAGAGCTATTCCGTCACAAGCTTTTATTTCCGGATCTATTGCAGAATGAATATCTTCAGCGCTTGAATCAAGTATACATCTTCCCTTTGAAAGAATAATAAAATGAGTGCAAAAGCCCTCGACGTCAATTGGCTCATTTGAAGAGACTATAGCCGTCTTATGCTTTCCGAGCATTTTTATAAGCTCTGCAATTTCTTCTTTTTCCTCTTCGCTTTCATTTTTCATAGGCTCGTCGAGCAGAATGATCTCGGGATTGCCGAGAAGCGCTACGGCGATACCAAGAAGCTTCTTCTCATGTAAGGTGAGCTCTGCGCAAAGCTTTTTTCTCTGCCCTTCAAGTCCAACAAGCTCCAAGGCTTCCTTTATCTGCCTGTATCTTTTCTCCGAGGGAACACCCTTTGCCGTTCCGACGAAATCAAGAGTTTCGAATATTGTATCGTCTCCGAAGAATCCAAAATCTTCGGGAGCGAATCCGACCTTATATTTCACTTCCATAGGCTCGGACATGGCGTCGTGACCACAGACCGATATACTGCCACTGTCGTAAGCGGAATTTCCACACAAAACGTTCAAAAGAGACGTTTTCCCCGCTCCGTCATTTCCCAAAAGACCGTACACGCCTTTATTGGTTATATTCAGGCTATCTATATTCAAGGCTTTACTGCAAAGGCCTCTGATTTCAATCATTAACTGCTCCTCCCTCAATTTAACACTTCAGTTTTCTCCGCGTCTGTTGTCTGCTCTTCATTTTCCCTGACGAGCTTGCGGTAAAAATAGATAAATACGATTATTACTATAAACATAGTTGTCATCCACGATGCAGGATACGACCAATACAGGCATACGGGCGTTGGTATGAGCTTAAATATCGTCCATAGCCAAAGAAGTCGTAAAAAGATTATACCGAATATGGATATGACCATAGAGGTAAAGCTCTTTCCGATTGCTCGGAGCGCGCCGTTGACCGTATCAAACACTCCAAAAGTAACGTAAAGCGGTCCCATTATAAGAAGTCTCGTTATTGCCGCGGCAGTGACACCTTCATCACCCTTGGTATACAGGTTTATGAGAGGATAACGGAAAAGGACCACCAGTGCCCCCATAAGCGTTCCTATGAGCACGGTTATTGAGACACAGTTCAAAAGGACCTTTTTAATATTTCTGTAGTTTTCTGCGCCGTAGTTTTGTCCTACGAAGGTCACCGAAGCCTCGTAAAGACCGTGCATCGACATGGTTATAAGGCTCATGATGCTTCCCGCCGCGGTAACACCCGCAATAACGTCCGAGCCAAAACCGTTTACCGCCGCCTGTATTGACGCATTGGAAATATTGAAAAGCGTACTCTGTATTCCCGATGGAACACCTATCTTTAATATCTTTTTAAGCTTTTCGATATCCACCGAAAGCATACGAAATGAAAAACGCAGATATCCCTTTTGTCTCATAAGATAGACCATTATCATTATCAGGGCAAGATAGTTGGCGAGTGCCGTTGAGAGTGCAACTCCGAAGACACCCAAGTCAAATACGGTCACACATATCACGTTTAAAACAATATTGAATATTCCCGAGATACTCAAAAATAAAAGAGGTCTTTTTGAATCTCCGCAGGCACGCATTATTGCCGCCATAAAGCTATATATAAGATTTGCGGGAACTCCAAAGAATACTATGCGAAGATATAACACGGACATGTCCATAATATCCGCAGGCGTATCCATGAGCATCAAAAATTGCGGGGCAAAGATTATTCCCACCGCACCAATAAGAACACCAAGAACAGTAGATAAAATAAATGAGGTGTGAAGCACGTTCCCTACCTCATGCTCCCGTTTTGCACCTACAGAGTGAGCAGCGCACACTCCTCCACCGATAGCAAGACCGAGAAAAAATCCCGTTGCCACGGCAGTTATGGGAGACGTACTTCCAACGGCAGACAAGGCGTTAGCATTTACAAACTGACCCACGACTATAAGGTCCGCCATATTATAAAACTGCTGCAAAAAGCCCGTTAGTATAACAGGAATGGCAAAGATGAGTATCTTCTTAAAAAATGGACCTTTAGTCATATCTACTATCTCTTTAGTTCGTGCCATTTTTCGTCCCTTTCTTTATATATACATATGTATTTTAAACATTATATCATTTAATTTTTTTTATTTCAAGAGTATAAGAGAAATAATATAATAATAAAGTGTAAAAAAATTTTCTCAAGATTGACAAAAGAGGGAGATTGTGATACAATATTCATGATTTGAAATAATTATTATGCAAGACACTGAAAGGATGTAAAAAAATGTGCGCACAGCTTCTTCCAACACAGCCCTATAAAGGAACAAGAGATTTTTATCCCGAGGACATGCGTCTTCGCAACTGGTTCTTCGGTGTGATACGAAACGTACTCGAGACCTCCGCTTTTGAGGAATACAACGGCCCTATGCTCGAATCCCTCGCTCTTTATGCAGCAAAAAGCGGTGATGAGCTCGCAAACGAGCAGACATACAATTTCGTTGACAGAGGAAATCGCCATATGGCTATCCGTCCCGAAATGACACCCACGGTCGCAAGAATGGTAGCCGCTAAAATGGGAGAGCTGAACTTCCCTCTCCGTTGGTTCTCCTTCCCAAATATGTACCGTTGCGAGAATCCTCAAAGAGGCAGACTTCGTGAATTCTGGCAGGTAAACGTTGACGTTTTCGGCTGCGATACCTACGAGGCTGACCTTGAGTGTATCATAAGTGCAATAAGACTTCTTAAGGCATTCGGCGCTGACGACACAATGTTTACCGTTCACATAAGCAACCGCCGTTTCTTCAACGACGTGGTCGCTTCCATCGCAAACACCGATACCGAGGGCTGTCGCAAGATATCCAAGGTCATCGACAAGCGCAAGAAGATACCGAAGGAGGTATATATAGAGGAGCTCGGAAAGCTTGGAATGAGCGACGAGCAGATAAACAAGCTCGATTCTCTCTACTCTGCATCGGTAGAAGAGGCTACCGCCCTCTGCCCCGACTCTGTTGGCTCACAGGAGCTTTTGCACCTCTTTGATATGTTGAAGAAGATAGGACTTGACTCCTACTGTGCCTTTGACTTCGGTATAATCAGAGGCCTTGACTATTATACGGGTACTGTTTTCGAAGTGTTTGACAATGCTCCCGAAAACAACAGAGCAATGTTTGGCGGAGGCAGATACGACAACCTCGTAGGTCTTTTCGTAAACAACGCAAAAATATCGGGTGTCGGATACGGAATGGGCGACGTAACTCTCGAAAACTTCCTCAAGACACATGGACTTATCCCCGAATCTCTTTGCGAGAAGAAGGTCCTTGTAACAAGATTTTCTGACGTTCCCTATGAGAGCTACATGGCTGTCTCTGACAAGCTCTTCGAAGCAGGTATAACATCTTCGGTATACCTTTCCGAGAAGAAATTCGGAAAGCAGATAGATTATGCCGTAAAAGAAAATTACTCACACGTTCTTATTATGGGCGCGTCCGAGCTTGAGGCAGGCTCTGTAAAAATAAAAGACCTTGCTTCCCGCGAGGAAACGACCGTATCTCTTGACGGTTTTATTGATTACTTCACAAAATAATCTGATTTAAGGAGTATATCCCATGATATATATGTTTTTAGCCGACGGCTTTGAAGAGGTCGAAGCACTCGCTCCTCTTGACCTTATGAGACGCGCAGGTCTTTCGGTCACCACGGTCGGTATTGGCAAAAAAGATATTTGCGGTGCACACGGAATAACTGTCACAGCTGATATTTCCGACAAGGACTTCAAGTCAGACACCGTCGACATGGTATTCCTACCGGGAGGAATGCCCGGAACGCTCAATCTTGCCAAAAGCTCCGTCGTGATAGATGCTATAAACTTGGCACTCAAGCAAGACGCATATATTGCCGCTATCTGTGCCGCACCCTCCATTCTCGGAGATATGGGACTTCTTCACGGAAAACGCGCTACATGCTACCCCGGATTCGAATCAAAGCTCGTAGGAGCTGAAGCTTCAAAGAATGAAAAAATAGTTGTAGACGGTAAATTCATTACGGCTAAGGGTATGGGCGTTGCCATTGATATGGGACTTAAAATAATTGAGCTTCTTTGCTCAAAGGAAAAATCAGAGGAGCTCAAGCATGCAGTCATTGCCGATTAATACACCCGAATGGGAAAACCTTTCGGTCGACGAACAAAAAAAGCTTTTAAGAAAAGAGTTTTTAATAAAGCACGCGTCTATTTCCGACACTGATAAGGAAACTCTTGACGACTCTATCATAAAAAAACTTACCGATATGTCCTGCTATAAGACCTCGGACACGCTTCTCCTCTATTATCCCATAAAAAAAGAAATAGACATTTTAAAGCTTGCCCGTAAGGCTCTTGCCGATAAAAAAAGAATAGCCTTCCCGAGATGCGATAAGGGAACCAAAAAAATGACCTTCCACCTGGTCGCTTCCCCTTCGGAGCTGTCGGAGGGAGAGTACAAGATCCCCGAACCGAAAGCAACTGCGCTTACCGTGGGGAATTCATGTGCCACGCTCTGCATCGTTCCCGCGCTTGCCCTTGACAAAGACGGCTTTCGCCTCGGTTACGGCGGAGGATATTACGACAGATTTCTCGAAGGATTTGACGGTATAACGGCTGCTCTCGTTTATGACTCCTTCGTATTTGACGAGCTTCCTGCTGACGAATATGATATGACGGTCGATATTATAATCACCGAAAAGGAGGTCATGTCTCCAGATGTCACTTAACAAAAAAAATCAGAATAATACCTCTCAAAACGGTACGGCAGAAAAAAAGCAAAAAAAGGACCGCAACATAGTATTGAACCCAACCTCTGTTGTTCTTGCAACGTATATACTTCTGTTAGTGTCAAAGCTTGTAGACGTTACACTTCTTAACCGTGATAACGAATATTTAAGCGTTGTTTTCCTTCAAATGATGATCTTTCTTCTGCCAACTGCGGTATGGTGTAAATTAAGCGGAGAAAAGTATCTGAAGGGCTTAAGACTCAAGCTTATAAACGTCGATTCCATTCCGATAATAATTTTTTCGTCATTTCTGTTAATTTCGGGAGGGCTTTTAATAAGTCTTGTTTTCGGCGGCCTCGATCACCTTTCGGGAAATTTTACACTTTATAACACCTTCGTTTCAAATAGCGGAGGCGGTTTTTCCGCTAAACTTTATCTGATCCTTGCATATGCCGCTCTCCCCGCTATCTGCGAGGAGGTCATATACAGAGGTATCCTTTGCTATGAATACGAAAAGGGCGGAGTAACAAGAGCAATAATTTTCAGTTCGGTATTTTTTGCTCTGCTCCACTTTGATATAAGAAATCTTCCGGTCTATCTTTTTTCGGGAGCGATCCTTGCCCTGACATTTTACGTTACACGCTCACTCCTCGGCTCTATTCTTGCCCACTTCATTTATAATATTTTCGGAATTTTCGGGCAACCCTATATGAGTACACTCTACAACATTACTGACAATGAAACGTTTTTCATATTTATCGTAATAACTACGTTTCTTCTGTCTGCTACCCTCTTTTGCGCGGAAGCGGCAAGAATTTATAAAAAATATCTTTATGAGGCACGTTCCGCATCATATAGGTATCCGATAATATCTACCCGCGAAAAGCTAAAGGAGTCCTACTTAAGCGTTATAAAAACACCTTCCGCCATTGCTTGCTTCGGAGTATACATAATCGCAGTTGCAATATCCCTTTTTTAAGATGCGATATATCCGAAGGAGCAAGATCTATGGAAAAAACAAATAATACAATAAAAAAACGAGCATATTCTTTCCTCATACCGATATTTTTCCTCAGTCTTTTTCTGGCTTGTCTGATAATATCGGTAGGAAACGATATGTTCGCTTTTTTTAAACCTCAAAAAGAAGCGGTAATTGAAATAACGTCTCCCTGTTCTCTCACGGAGCTTTCACATATCATAGAAGAAAATGACATCATTTCAAATCCGTTCATTTTTTCTCTGTACGTAAAAAGTAAGGGAGCAGAAGACAAAATAACTTCATTTACGGGACGCGTAGAGTTAAGCTCCGATATGAGCTACCGCGAGATCGTTGGAGTTTTTTCAAACAAAAAATAAAAAAAGCGAATAAAATCCTCTTTTTTGCTCAATCATTTCAGTAGCCATTCAGGCTACATTATAAAAAAATGAAAAGAGGTCATTCTATGTACGCCAAAAAATTACTTACGGTTTTTCTTTCCCTTTCCGCTATTTTTATTTTTATTGGTATCATGCCCGTACACGGCGAAAATGAGATATACGATTCGGTCGTCCGTCTGCACGTTTTAGCAAACTCCGATTCCGAAGAGGACCAAGCGCTAAAGCTGAAGGTACGCGACAGCGTCCTTGAGCTTACTACCTCACTCGTTGAAAACTGCTCCTCGTCATCAGAAGCAGAAAAAATACTCGCAAAGAATTTAGACAAGCTAAAAGAAAAAGCCTCTGCAACAATTGACGCAGAAGGCTTTGACTATTCGGTTGAGGTCACTCTCGGAAATGAGGATTATCCAACAAGAGATTACGGTGAGCTATGCTTTCCGTCGGGAAGCTATACCTCTCTTCGAATACTCATTGGAGACGCCGAGGGACAAAATTGGTGGTGTGTTCTCTTTCCTCCTCTTTGTATGTCCGCAGCAACAAAGGAACAAGAGGATGCAATACAAGTAGGATTTACAGGAGAGGAATACAAAATAATCACCGACACCGATAAGGGCAGCTATAAGCTCCGCTTCAAAATACTCGAAGCAATAGACGATGCTCTGAAAAACTGATCATAGTTCCTCTTTTTCAGGCTCCTCTTTCTTATCCTTTTCCTCTTTTTTCTTCTTTTTTTCTTTGTT
>JAGBTY010000050.1 GCA_017631085.1 Clostridia bacterium | reverse complement strand
TTGTACTTATCTCTCTTGTTGTTCAATTTTCAATGACCATTCCACCACCCGCTCTCGCGGACAGCTTGACTATTATACCACCTTTTCTTCTCCTTGTCAATACCTTTTTTGAAATTTTTCAAAAAACGAAGCAAAAAAGTGGGTTTGGTGGGCCATCAGGGACTCGAACCCCGGACCAACCGGTTATGAGCCGGTTGCTCTAACCAACTGAGCTAATGGCCCACGTGATGCGACTTGATTATTATATCGCATTTATTTCCATTTGTCAATACCTTTTTTGAAATTTTTTTATTATTTTTTATCGACGTTTTTTTCTTGAAAAAATTTCTTCTCGGTGATATTATTTATAAGACTATTATACATCTCAAAATCTACCAATATAATATTATTACCATTATTGAAAGGAAGATAACATGAAAAGATTCATATTATACATCTGTTTTATTGTTGCAATAGCCTTACCTGTATTTATGATATCATGCTCCCCCCAATCACCTCAAAACAACATTCCGGCAGATCCAGAACCTCAAGATACCGATGTGCAAAAATTAGAAGAATTGATCAAAAATCAAACCACCTCTATCGAACAATACAAAAGTGAACTTGAGAGCTTAAAAGACATTATTTTAGGCCTCAAGCAAGACATTCCCACATCAAGCCCCGAGCCCACACCCGAACCGTCCGCGCAATTTACATATGAGATCGACAATAATTCTGCGGTAATTACAGGTTTTTCAGGCGATGAAGAAAATATGGTAATACCGTCACACATAGATGGGTACAAAATAATAGCCATCGCAGACAATTGTAATCTGCCGCAAAAAGCAAGAGTAATATTGATATCCGAAGGAATTGAAAAGATCGGTTGGTTCGCTTTCAGCAATTGCACATCATTAATAAAAATAACCATCCCCGACAGCGTAACGAGTATAGGTCATTCAGCGTTCGGTTCATTTTCAGATCAAATCACTATATATTGCCCTGACGGCTCTTTTGCAGAATCATATGCAAAAAGCTACGGCATAAAACACGAATTATACTAACAAGCATTTAAAAAATTCACTTGACCTCTCACTAATAATAGTGTATAATATATGGTAGCATATTAAATTACACAAAGGGGTGAGAGCAATAAAAAGATCATTAAATAACACATCGTCAAGAAAAAGCTTAATAAAAAAAGTTATTTTAATTGGTTTTCTGATATTATTATCTCTCATTCCTCTTGCATTAGCGGCTGCGAGCTACCGTTCTGTGAACAGGAATACCGACCTTTTAGCGCTCGACGAAATAACCGTTTCTATATATGACTCAAACAATACTCTTTTGGAAAGTGAGTCAAGCAGTCTTCTTTACGCGAATGAAGATTCTTTGGTAAAATTATTCCACGCGATTTTAACCAACAAATCGCCCTTGCGTTTTTCTCCGCTTTCTTCGACATCAGATCTCATTCCAATTACCGCAACCATTACCTCTGACAAAATAAGCGAAACCCTCACGTGTTATTTTTTAGCATCAAACTCTGATTCATATTGTACCGACAGTTCGGGTTCTTGGTACAAAATTGAAAGAACAGATGCATACAATTTTCTTATCTCCTCATATTCGGAGACGCTTTATGAACACTCAATACCTCCGCTGTTATCAACAGCAGACGGAGATATTATTCTTCCCAACTCGGTAAAATGGCACTACAAAAATTACAAAAACGAATTTGTCCCAGCTTCAAAGAACAAGATTTCAAGCCAAATAAACTCATATAACATCACAGACTCACTTGGATTACAATTCACAACCACCCCGGACTACTGTACTGTTACCGTTTACAACCAAAATAGCAAAAAGATATTCGAAGGACCACTTAATGATATTTCCAATATTACCGTAAATTCGGATGAAATTTTAACCCTTAACGTTTATGCCGAATGGAAAAAAGCCAAACAAGAACTTTATTTCGGTTCAACAACATATAACTTTAAAGTTGAAATAAGAAATCATTCGGAGTTTTATATAAGCGATAACTCCGTATCTCCAAAAGAATTTATAGTATTAAGTTGCACGAACATCTCAAACACAGATGACCTTGAATTTTCCACAGACCTTCGTGGCTTCTCTCCGAACTTTGCATACGACGGCGAAGTTTTAAAATGTCTAATTCCCTACCCCACAAATCACCTATCCGATAAATTTAATTTGTCAGTAAAATACGGGGCATCATCCGAGACCTTTACAATAAGCATCGATAAAAACGAATCATCGGACAGCAATGAATATGACAAAGAGTTTGACAAAAAGATAAGCAACATACTTAAGACAGCTCCAGCGCCGCTGAATATAAAAAATTGTTATATAAAAGACGATTTCTTACTACCTACTTTGCAAGGCTTTAATCAACGAGACATTCTCATCAATTCAGAGCTTATCAGCGCTACAGAATTTATCGCGAAAGAATCGGCACAAAAAGTAACGGCTGCAACCTCAGGAAAAATAGTTGCCATCGAAAAATACGATCTGATTGGAAACACCGTGATAATAGATCACGGTCTCGGAATTCAAACATGGTATTTCGGCATCAGCGACATTTCGGTTTCGTTGGGAGATTATATATTGCAAGGTGAAACATTAGGCAGAAGCGGAATATGTGAGTTATCCTCATCAGACGGTTTTATATTTATGGTTTCGGTAAACGGAAGCATAATAGATCCACAGCTGTTTTTTGACTTTCCAAATCACAGAAGTTAAACATTTTCATTTTATACAAATAGCAAAGCAACGCCAACGGTTTAAATCTTTGGCGTTGCTTTTTCATATTCAATTACAGAAGCTCTGCGAGTGCCTCTTCGAGTTCAAGATAATTGTCTACGCATATAAATTTGAAATCCGATTTATATACCGATTCGTCGTTTCCGCCGATTCCGTAATCGTCTCCCACAAACGCTACCTCATCGTGAGTGAGTCCGTGCTCCTTACAGTAAAGATCCAATGCGTAATATTTATTATACGGTCTTGGAGACATATCAAATGACGACGAGCCTCCAACAAAAACGATATAGTCATTAAACAGCTCACATATCTCGTCATATATTTTACGTCTTTTTACTCTGTCGGGGTCAAAAGAAAGCTTGTCCTCTATAAGAGCTTCTGTTCCGATTATAGGAAATGTCACACATCCCGAAGGGTGAAATTCAATACTCTTTCCCTTATATTCCGTAAAACCGTATTTTTTTCTTGCAAATTCAATACGCTCAGAAACAGATTCTTTATCTACAGGAAAGATCTGGTCTCTGACAATTTTTATGTCTTTGGTCTCACTGTCATACTCTGCGTACTGAAGTCCGTAGTTACCAATTATGTTTATTGGATATCCGCCAAGCTGATTAAATATTCTTCTGCACTGACCTGCCCCTACCATAAGCAAGGAATATTTTTCAGAAAGTCTGTCGAGAACCGATTTGTTTTTAGGATCAAGTGGGGTCTTGTGCTGTGTCAACGTTCCATCAAGATCAAAAGCGACAAGTTTTATCATATTACACCTCTAAACTAAAATTTTCATTTCTTCTTTAAATAATTATCTATGGCAGTAGCGGCTACCTTTCCCGCCCCCATAGCAGATATAACGGTTGCGGCACCCGTAACAGCGTCTCCTCCGGCATAGACTCCTTCTTTGGTCGTCGCGCCTGTACTTTCCTCTACGATGATTCCGCCGCGCTGATTTACCTCAAGTCCATCTGTAGTCATTTTTATCAATGGATTGGGTGTAGTACCGATAGAAATTATTACCGTGTCCACATCAAGAACAAATTCGCTTCCTTTAATTTCAACGGGACGTCTGCGACCTCTTTCGTCGGGATCACCAAGTTCCATGCGTACACACCTCATACCCGTTACAAAACCATTTTTAGGATCACGTTTATCTTCGGAATTTTCATATCCGAGTATCTCCACGGGATTATTCAAGAGCATAAATTCGATACCCTCTTCCATTGCATGCTCTACCTCTTCACGTCTCGCAGGTAATTCCTCCATGGAACGACGGTAAACGATATAAACCTTTTCAGCACCAAGTCTTAAGGCCGTTCTTGCTGCATCCATTGCAACGTTACCGCCACCTACGACCGCCACACGACCTCCCTTCATTATGGGAGTAGTTGCTACGCCTCTGTATGCCTTCATAAGATTTGAACGCGTAAGAAATTCGTTAGCCGAATATACGCCCTTCAAGGATTCACCGGGTATACCCATAAAGCTGGGAAGTCCTGCGCCAGAACCTACAAACACGGCTTCGTAACCCATATCAAAAAGCTCGTCTATGGTCAAGGTCTTGCCTATTACCATATTAGTTTCCATATCGACACCCATAGCAATAAGGTTGTCTACTTCCTTTTGAACGATTGCTTTGGGAAGTCTGAATTCGGGAATACCGTATACAAGGACACCGCCCGCAGCATGAAGCGCTTCAAAAACGGTTACCTTATATCCTTTTTTAGCAAGATCGCCTGCGCACGTAAGTCCTGAAGGTCCTGAACCAACAACGGCGACCTTATGACCGTTGGAAGCTTCTGTTATAGGTGCTTCATTAGAATGTGCATTGTGCCAATCGGCTACAAATCGCTCAAGTCTGCCTATACCGACGGGGTCCCCTTTTATTCCTCTTACGCACTTGCTTTCGCACTGCTTTTCCTGTGGACATACTCGTCCGCACACCGCAGGCAAACTTGAAGACTCACTTATTATGCGATATGCTTCTTCAAAATCCCCTTCTTTGACCTTTGAGATAAATTGAGGAATATGTATATTTACCGGACAACCCGATACACACGGCATATTTTTACAATTCAAGCATCTGAGAGCCTCATCAATTGCAGTTGCTTCATCGTAACCTGTTGCGACCTCATCAAAATTATGAGCTCTTACCTCAGGAGCTTGAGTAGGCATCGGATTTTTCACTTGCGACATGTTAGCAGCCATCTCATTTTACCTCCTTTGAGAAAAGATTGCAGGTCTCCTCGTAAGCATGACGTTCAAAGTCACGGTACATTACACCTCTTGACATCGCCTCGTCAAAATCGACCTCGTATCCGTTAAAATCAGGTCCGTCTACGCATGCAAACTCTGTCACCTTTTTTCCATCTCTGTTGAGTGTAAGTCGACAGCCTCCGCACATTCCCGTACCGTCTATCATAATGGGATTCATTGATACGGTACATGGGATCCCCGTAGGTCTAACTGCCGCCACAACAAATTTCATCATAATAAGCGGACCAATGGTAATGACCTCGTCAAAGCTCTCTCCCTCGGCAAACATCTCGTTGAGCGGAACACAAACATTACCCTGTCTGCCGTAAGAGCCGTCATCGGTCATTATATAAAGCTTATCCGACACGTCCGTAAATTCCTTCTCAAGAATAAGAAGATCCTTCGAGCGAAATCCAATAATAGACGTAACGTGACAGCCAAGCTCATGAAGCTTTCGCGCAACGGGAAGAGCGATAGCGCAACCCACTCCTCCTCCGACGATACATACCTTTTTAAGTCCGTCGGTTTCAGTCTTTTTTCCGAGAGGCCCTACAAAATCAGAAATAAATTCGCCTTCTGCCTTTTGATTCAAAAGGGCGGTCGTTGCCCCAACTATCTGGAATATTATAGTTACAGTCCCCTTTTTTCTGTCGTAACCTGCAACAGTGAGAGGTATTCTTTCACCTTCATTATCGACACGCAGAATTATAAACTGCCCCGGCTCTGCTTTTGCTGCAATAAAAGGCGCTTCGATCTCCATAAGTGTGACCGTAGGATTCAAGAATTCCTTTTTTACTATTTTGTACATTTCACTTTTCCTTTACCTTATGAAACTGTTTATGCGTAAATTACATTGCATACAAAACAATTGTATCATAACTTCTCTTTTTTTTCAATACTTTTTTAAAATATAATAAAATACCGTTTCATTCGGTTGATTATTAATACAAATATTGCATTTTTTCTCTTATAAAGGATTCCCCGTCCAATGGGTAAAAGATAAAATAGGCTACGCAATTTGCGTAGCCCATTTCGTTTTATCTGAATTATCAGTTACCTGTAAGCTTTGCGATCTCTTCAGCGAAGTTCTCTTCTCTCTTCTGAATACCCTCGCCCTTTTCGAAACGGTAGAAGCCTGTTATAGTGATGTTGCCACCAAGCTCCTTAGCGGTATTCTCAACGTACTTGCCAACCTTGATCTCATCGTCCTTAACGTAAGACATATCAAGGAGACAGTTGTTGTCGTAGAATTTGCTGATTCTTCCCGAAACCATCTTTTCGATGATCTGAGCGGGCTTCTTAGCATTTGCAGGATCGTTTGCGATCTGCGCCATAAGGATCGACTTCTCTTCCTCAATAACAGAAGCGGGAACGGATTCCTTGTTAAGATAAGGAGTAGGATATGCGCCTACCTGAAGAGCGATGTTCTTTGCGAATGCTACGAACTCGTCCTTTGCAGCAATAGCCTCGTCAGCATCAAAGGTTACGATAACACCGATGCTTCCTGTGCCGTGGATATATGTGCTTGCAACACCCTCAACAACAGCAAAACGGCGAATGCTGAGTTTTTCTCCGATAACGAAGATCATTTCCTTAAGCTTTGCATCAACGGTTGCTGTGCCATCGATATACTGAGAAGCCATGAGTGCGTCAACGTCAGCAGGCTTGTTAGCGATTATTGTCTTAAGAAGGTTCTTAACGAACTCCTGGAAAGAAGCATTCTTTGCAACGAAGTCTGTCTCGGAGTTAACCTCGATCATTGCCGTTACGTTGCCTTCCTTCATGATATCAACGATACCGTCTGCAGCAATTCTTGTAGCTGCCTTTGCCTCTGCCTTGAGTTCTCCTCTTTCACGGAGTATCTTTATTGCCTTATCAACGTCACCGTCAGCCTCAACGAGAGCCTTCTTACATTCCATCATACCGATACCGGTCTTTGCACGAAGAGCGGCAACGTCCTTAGCGGTTATATTTGCCATAATAATTACTTCCTTTCTGATTATATAAACTTTTTGGATCTTAATTATTCTGCGTCAGCAGCCTCAACATTTTCGGTTGCTTCAACTGCCTCTTCGCCCTCTGCTTCTACAAGCTGCTCGCCCTGTCTGCCCTCGATAACTGCATCAGCAAGTGCTGCAGAAATGAGCTTGATAGCACGAATAGCATCGTCGTTACCGGGAATTACGTAATCTGCATCGTCAGGGTCACAGTTAGTGTCAACGATAGCAACTACCGGAATACCGAGCTTCTTAGCTTCGAGAACTGCGTTTCTTTCCTTCTTGGGGTCAACTATGAAGATTGCGGCAGGAAGTGTATCCATGTTCTTGATACCGCCATAGTTCTTTTCGAGGTCGAAGATCTCCTTCTGCTTTGCAGCAACTTCCTTCTTGGGAAGAAGATCGAATGTTCCGTCCTCCTGCATCTTTTCAAGGCTGTTAAGACGACCGATAGAACGCTTGATGGTCTTGAAGTTGGTCATCATACCGCCGGGCCAACGTACGTTTACGTAGTACATTCCGCAACGTGTTGCCTCTTCCTTGATTGCTTCAGCAGCCTGCTTCTTTGTACCAACAAAGAGAAGTGTGCCGCCTTCAGCTGCGATGTCACGAACGAAAGCATAAGCCTCATCGAACTTCTTTACTGTCTTCTGAAGGTCGATGATGTAGATTCCGTTTCTTTCTGTGAAGATGTACTCCTGCATTTTGGGGTTCCATCTTCTTGTGTGGTGTCCAAAATGAACGCCTGCTTCGAGAAGCTGTTTGATTGAGATAATAGACATTTTTATGTCCTCCTTCGGTTTTTTCCACCACATAGCACAGCAAATCTATCGCTTTTTAATGCAAAACGATACCGCATTGCCGACAGCTCATGTGTGTGTATTTTATTTTTGCGTTTCTCAACACGCAATTGTGGATATTATATCATATTATAATATGAATTTCAATACCTTTCCAAAAGTTTACAGTATATTAACATTTGCGTCTTCTATCTCTGTCCGGTATATAATTACATTCCCCCGGCATTATCTTTACAAGTATGGCATCGCTACCTATACACTCTACCTTATTCCACGGTATTATAAGATCCTTTTCGTGATTAAGTCCTAAAAATCCCGACGGTCTCGCTACTATTATTGCGGTGATCTTTCCATCGCAAACATTGACCTCAAAGTCCTCAGGGCAACCGAGATTCCTGCCGTCGCAGAGATTTATTACATCTTTTTCACGCAGTCTCCATGTGCTTACTCTTTCCATAAAAAACCCCTTTGCATAAATTTTTTTTAATTTATGCAAAGGGGCATGTCTATTATTACTCTTTTGCTTTGAGTATTCTATTAAAAAGAAGTAGTAAAGGATAAAAAACAAATGTTGTAATAATTGATGCAATCGTATATGACAACACGAATTTTTCCATTCCAAAGAATATTCCAAAGCTTTTGAATATTCCCATAGCTAATAATAAAGCAAATGATATAACCAGAAGTGACAGGAATATTTTATTTTTTATGACTTCCCTTATTCTTTTCACCAAAACAAACCTTATAGAACAAATCACGTGTATATGTAGCAGGATCAAAGATACAAGCATATATTCCATCTTGTAAATATACACTCCGAATATTCCGCTTTGCTCAATCAGATATGGCGAGAATATACATACGATCACAGATATGAGTGCCGCGGTAATTATCGGAATATTTTTCAATATTTCTCTTTTAAGATCATAGGAAGCATAGGTCTTTCTTTTGTCATACTTTGACATATCATAGCAGAATAGCGTCAGTGCAGAAAGATCGAAAACTGTCGACACAAGTATCACGTGTCTTGCATCAAGTGAATCATAGCCAAAGAGCATCGGAATTCCGACGGCAGCAATTCTGATCATCATGGAGACTGTCAAATACAAAAAGAAGCTTGAAAGATTTCTTTGGATCGTCTTACCAGATACAAAGACCTTGATCAATGAATTGAGTCCGCCATTTTCTTTACTTGGTCTTGTTATGACAATATCCGCTTCCTTCTTGATCACCTGCATACACGATGCCGATGACGTCTCTCCAAGTGATTCGTTTGATTCCTGTATTCGCTTATCTTTTTTATTCTTTTTATTATCTATTTCCGAGCAGGTTATAAATACGTCTGCTTCGGATAATACCTGCGGTGCATAATCGGTGAATCCCATAACTGCCACACCCATACGGTGACTATGCGCGTATTTAAGAAGTAATAAGATCTCATCCGATGAAAAACCAAGGTATCTGTCATATTTTCCGAAATTATATGTCAGCGGAAGATTTCTCGAGCTGAAAGAATACGGGGTTACTGTTTTTTCGAATGATATGCCTTGCGGTATCAGCGGCATTTGGTTTGCGTCAGTACACTTATCAAAGCAAATGACCTTAACACCGTTTTTTTCAAGTCTTGATATCTTCTCGGCGGCTTTTTTATCAACACCCTCACCGAAGGCTATGATTCCAACAAAGCATCTTTCGGAATCACTATCGTTACTATTCATTGTAGAAGTCGAAAAGATAAGATATTCGCTTCCTTTTCTTTTCAAGGCTGCACAGATGGTACGTAGCTCTTCTCTTTTTTCTTCTGTAATTTCCACCCTTCTCGCACCCGAGCAAACAAAACCGCATCTTTTTATTATTTCGTCGGATTTGGAAACACTCAAAACAAGCACAGCTCCTCTGTCGGTATATATGATCTTATCTGTTCCGACACTGTTGTTTTCGTTATGGCACGACAAAATATTACAGCGTATTTTTAATGCTTCAATATCACATTTCGTTTCGTTTAAAAATTCCTTGAGTGGCACAAGGATCTTATCTGCGGAGCTTACTCCCGTACTCAACGAGGATGATTCCCCGCTATAATAAAGTCCTGCAAGATCGGCTAACTGCCGTCCCGTTTTCGTAAGCTTTGTGTCCTTGAAGATATTACCGTCCGCGCCCACAGCCCCCTCAAAATGAAGTTTGCCGTCTGTAAGTACCGCTCCGTCAAGCAAAAATAAATATTTGACTCGACTCAATCTGTCATATATACGTGACGAACGCAGTGCCGCCGCTTCTTTGTTTTTCAAAAGAGTTTGCATATTAAAAATAAAAAACACCTTACAAAGAGAACACAAAAGTCTTGGCATAGTAGAAACCGCCAGAGACATAGCAGTTATAAATACAAGGGACAACGAAGCAGCTCCGCCCGTAAGCTTTGAAAGTAAAAGGCTCAATACGCAAAAGGGTAACACAGACAGTATGACCCAAAAAGAAATCGATGCACTTGTCCGTCTCATTTTTTCTATTTCATATGGAAATGTTTGCTTCGCCTCGTGATATACCGTACCAAACTTTGCCGAAACATATGTATATTTTCCTACGGCAACAACTATTCCTCTTGCACTTCCCTCTTCCACCACAGAGCCCGCATGAACCATATTTACATGGTTTTCCGCAAGATTCGCGTTTTCCACAATACGTCCTTGTGCCTGTTTATCAAGAGAAATATATTTGTCTTTTTCTATCTGCATGGTCACATTCAATGCCTCTGACGTAACAAGTCTTGCGTCACAGCATAAGACGTCACCCTTTTCTATGATTATTACGTCTCCGACAACAAGTGAAGAATAATCAAGATTATATAGACGTCCGCCCCTTATTGTCTTTACCGTTGGCAGAAAGTGCTTTTCCATGTTTTTTTCAAACTTCTCACTTCTATAATAAAAGCCAATGCATATAAGAGCGTTTAAAACCAACAGTACGGTAATTGATGCACCTAAATAAATATTTCCAAATGTCCATGCAAGAATAGCTGATGCAACGAATATAAGCCACGCAAAATCGGCAAACAGTTCAAATAAAATATTTTTAAAGCTTTTACCTTTTATTTTTACGGCTTCTATATCGCTATTTTGAGAACGAGAACGAGCCGCCTTGGGAGAAAGTCCTGAGGCGGCATTAGTTTTTAATTTTTTTTCTATTTGTTCAACACTTAAAGAAAACCATTTTTCGTTCTTCATTAAATATAAAATTCCTTAACTATCATTTAGGTTACAGACATTTAACGGTAAGATTTTTTTGCTTTTCGGAATATTCAAGCATTACCGAAGAAATAGTATGAGAATAATCCGCAATTATTTTTTCGGCGATCAGATCTTCTACGTTGCTCGTTATGAACCTTCTCATATTTCTCGCGCCAAATTTTTGAGAGAATGAGTTTTCGGCAATATACTTGACAGCCTTGTCTGAATACGAAAAATCGATTCCCTTTTCACCGAGCGCAATTTTAAGCTCACCCAGCATAATTTTGGCAATAGCACGAAAATTATCTTCTGTCAAAGAATTAAAGGTTATCACTTCGTCTACGCGGTTAATAAATTCAGGTCTCAAAAACGCAGATAACGCTTTCATGGTTTTATCTGAATTTGCTTTGGCAGTATCATTATAAAATCCTACTGTTGACGACGAGTGATCCGAGCCTGCATTGGTCGTCATAACTATAACCGTATTTTCAAAATTGACAGTCTTTCCTCTTGCGTCGGTTATTCTTCCGTCGTCAAGTATCTGAAGCATGATATTCAATACGTCGGGATGTGCTTTTTCTATCTCGTCGAAGAGCACCACGGAATAGGGTCTTCTTCTTATTTTTTCGGTAAGCTGTCCTGCTTCGTCGTATCCAACGTATCCGGGAGGCGCTCCGATTATTCTCGATACAGAATGCTTCTCCATAAATTCCGACATGTCAAGTCGAATAAGTGTTTCGGGTGAATGGAAAAGGTCGGAAGCAAGTGTCTTTACAAGCTCTGTCTTTCCAACTCCCGTAGGTCCTGCAAAAATAAACGAAATAGGCTTACGCTTATATGCAATTCCCGCCCTGTTTCTCTTTATGGCTTTAGAAACGGCAACTACCGCCTCATCCTGTCCTATGATCCTTGATTTGAGACGCGCCTCAAGGTCATCTATTCTTTTGAATTCATTTTCGGTTATATCCGCCGCGGGAACTCCCGTCCATATTTCAATAACGTCGGCTATATCCGATTCGGTTAAAACGATATTTTCTACCGTTGGCTCAAGCTCCTTGAGCTTTCCTGAAAGCTGTATCTCTCTCGCTTTGATCTCGGCGATCTCTTCATATTTCTTTTGAGCTGCCTTATCGTCCGCAGGGGTGTCTGCTTCGAGAGTCTCTCTCCTTTCACGCAACGTAAGAAGCTCTTCTCTTATCTGTTGAGTCTCGTTTAGCGCCGGACTTGTAAGAGAAAGTCTTGATGCCGCTTCGTCAAGGAGGTCGATCGCCTTATCGGGCAGATATCTGTCCATAATATATCTTTCAGAAAGAACGACAGATCTTTGAACTACTGCATCGGGAATTTTTATTGAATGAAATTCCTCATAATAATGCTTTATTCCTTCGAGCATCTTTACCGTTTCCTCAACCGAAGGCTCATTTACCATTACGGGCTGGAATCTTCTCTCAAGCGCCGTATCCTTCTCGATATATTTTCGATATTCATTGAGAGTGGTCGCGCCAATAATGCGCACCTCACCTCTTGAAAGTGCGGGTTTTAATATATTTGCCGCATTAACGCTTCCCTCTGCGTCACCCGTACCGACTATATTGTGCACCTCGTCAATAACAAGTATTACGTTTCCCGCTTCTTTAACCTCATTCAAAAGGCCCAAAATTCTTGATTCAAACTGTCCTCTGAATTGAGTTCCCGCCACAAGTGCTGTAAGATCCACAAGGTATATCTGTTTTCCTTTAAGCTTATAAGGAACGTCATTGTCTGCAATTCTTTGAGCTAATGCTTCGGATATTGCCGTTTTTCCTACACCCGGTTCACCTATAAGACACGGATTGTTTTTTTGGCGGCGACAGAGTATCTGTATAACTCTTTCAAGCTCCTTATCGCGACCTATTATTTTATCAAGCTTACCGTCCTCGGCACGTTTTGTCAGATTTCTGCAATAGGTATCAAGAAATTTATATTTTTTAGGCTTGTTGCCCTTGTTTTCGGTCTTTTTCTTTTGATGATCCTCATTCTGATTTGGCGCCGGGAATCCTGCCTCTTTAAACAATTTCGGAATATCGATAGCGGGAGCTCCGCCCTCCTCAACGTCATCGTTCTCGGATGGAGCTTCTCCGATCTCCTCAAGAAAACCAACCATATCGTCTTCCATAGATTCAAGCTGATCGGAGGATATACCGAATTGGTTCATAACGTTACCAAGCATATTATCAACGGGAACACCCATTTCCTTGGCACATTTTATACATAAGCCCTCGCTTACTTTATTTCCGTTTTCGAGCTTTGTAACAAATACTACCGCCACTCTTTTGTGGCATCTTGAACACATAACCATAACTTATCAATTATCTTTAAATGCTTGTCAGCATTATAATTCCTTTCGGATATTTCGAAAATTTCCTTTTACTATCTCTTCATGCTTGAGATATGCATAATGCTTTACATAGGCAATGAATGATGCTATCGCGCACACTATCGCAGGGATGTAAAGAGCGATCGACGCAGCAATATTTTCTGCAAGAATGTCCTTAAGTATAACAGACAATACAACCGTTGCATAAAACAAGCATACCGCAAGCTTTCCGTACCATCTGCTCACTATAGCCACGCTCCTTCTCTTTATAACTATAGCTCCCAAAATAAGAGTCGTTATATCTTTCAGGAAGAAAGGCAATGAAAACCACCATGGCAACAAGCCTTTAATACTGAAGCTTATAAGAACGGTAAACTGCATAAATTTATCAGCAACCGGATCAAGTATTTTTCCGAGGTTTGTTATCCAATTGTTTTTTCTTGCAAGAATACCGTCAATTACGTCGGTAAGTCCCGCAATAAGAAAAACGATTATTGCAGCAACTATATTCTCCGGCACAAAAAACAAATATATAAAAACAAAGACCAATAAGATCCTTATTACAGATAAAATATTTGGAATGTACTTTAACTTCATTTTTATGTCCCTCTCTAAATTAATCTAATCAATTTGAACAATTTATTCAAAAACGACATATTCCGCCTTTGATTCTCCGCATATTACAGCCGTTTTATGATCATATACGATCATTTTCCCGCTTTGAGCCTGAAGAAGCATGCTTGTAGCTTCATTTTTGCTTATATCCATACGTAAAACGCCTGAATCTGTCTGTAAAAAAACGTATTCATCATATCCGATATCTCTTACGTTTACCGACACTAAATCATTATATACCATTTCACCCGATTTGTCAAATACAATTATATGATTTTTCGACTCGGAAACATATGATATCGCTATTCCGTTTTTCTCCGCGTAAAAGCCTGAAATATAGCTGGCTGAAAATTCTTCAGATACGATCTGTCTTAATTCTTTATCAAAATTAAATATTTTTATGGATCTGTCGGTTATAACCGCAAATTTATTTCCGTTATCCAAAAATTGCGATGCAATTGGAAACTCTCCGCTTATCTCATATTCTATCTTTTCTCTTTTATTTTTATCATCAATATTATTTATGACCGATATTACGGTCTTTCCTCCGTTATCACCCACATCATAGTGTACCGAAGTCAGAATTTTTTGTTTGCTGTTTATTTGAACGTCCAAGCAAAGCTCATTTGAATTATCTGCAAAAACTTCTTTCATGTTTTTGGAATAATATCTGACAACCGACTTGTTTTCTGCACTTCTGGTTACTATGGCAAAAGAGCCGTCATCACCGAAGCAAGCATCGGTCACGGGATATTTCAGCGTCTCTGACGTCTCCGAATACACTCTTGCAAAGGAATTATATATTGCAAAATATCCGTCAGAGCTATCATATACAAGTATGTATTTATCCGAACAGACAACGTTAGGAGATGAAAATTCAGACGTAACGTCAAGCGTTCTTCTTCCCGTAGCCGTAAACGCCGTCAGTCTCGAAGGATTTACTATGGCAAGTCCTCCTCTGTATAATGAGAAAGAGTGCCTTGAATCCGAATCGTAGGATAACGTATCATAATTCGTACTTTCAGCATCGACCGATGCTGAAAAATCCTTCAGCAGATAAAAAAAGTTATCATATGTTATCTGTTTATAATTTATAATTACCGAAAAGACAAGAAAAATAACCAATAGCAACAACAAAATTCGTGAAGCGATCTTATATGCTGCAGAAACAGATGCATAATATACATCTCCTGCCCCGTTAAAATCCTCGTGCCGCAAAACCTTTTCCTTTTGAGGCTCGGTACTGAAAAGATCGGTTATTTTAGAATAAAATTTTCTATCGGAGGTCTTTTTAGGAGACTCGTTATTATTCTTTTCTTTATTCTTGTTAAAAAAATCCCCCATAAGCCCTCCTTAGATAAATTTTATTTATGGTCTATATTATATTCGACCTTGTTAAGATAAAGCCCACAAGGCGGAGCTGTAAAGCCTGCCCTTGACCTATCTTTCGACTCAATGATCGCATCTATATTTTCGGGTAGTATTTTGCCCTCGGCAACCGCCAGCAGCGTTCCCGTCATTATCCTGACCATATTGTAAAGAAAACCGTTGGCACTCACTCTGAACGTAACCAAATCTCCGTATCTTTCCACCTCAGCAGAATAAACGGTTCTGGTGGCATCAACTATCTTGGAATCTGCCGCCATAAATGATGTGAAATCCTTCGTACCGATAAAATGCTTTGCAGCCTCGTTCATAAGATTTATTGATTCCCTTGAAATTGCCTTGGGATAATGATAGCTTCTACCATCTTCAAATGGATTTCTTACCTGACTGTTCCAGATACGGTAAATATATTCTTTAGACACTACGTCATACCTTGCATGAAAATCATCATCAACTTCACGCGCAAGGTAAACAGAAATATCACTGGGTAAATACTTTGATATTGCCAGAGGAATTTTATTTGTTGGGACAGTCGTCAAAAGATGCCCCTCGCCTTTTTTAGATACGGTTGCGCAAAATTGCGCTGCATGAACACCGCTGTCTGTTCGGCTACAGCCGACCACGTCGCAAGGATACCCAAAAAGTGCTTCTGCGGCTTCATTGAGCCTTTGTTGAATAGTTACTCCGTTAGGTTGTATCTGATAACCGCAATAATTAGTTCCAACAAAAGAAATGTAAAGCAATATTTTACTCATTGGGCATGGACTCCTTAAAGTTAATTTATGACATTGTAAACCCAGGGGCAAATATATTGAGTAAAACCAATCCTGTTCCAAAAACGACTATAAGAACAAGCGGAATGAAGTCTTTAAATCTCATATGCCTTACATGAAGTCTGGTTCTTCCCTCGCCTCCCTGATAACAGCGACATTCCATTGCAGTTGCAAGGTCTCCCGCTCTACTAAAGGCAGACACGAAAAGCGGAATGATTATTGGTATCAACGCTTTTACACGGTCGATTATATTTCCGTTTGAGAAATCTGCTCCTCTTGCTTTTTGGGCGGTCATTATTTTATCTGTCTCCTCAACAAGAGTAGGAATAAAGCGAAGAGCTATAGTCATCATCATAGCAAAATCGTGAACGGGAACTTTTACTTTCTTAAGCGGTGACAGTACATCCTCAAGCGCATCGGTAAGTGCTATGGGTGTAGTGGTATAGGTGAGAAGCATTCCCGTTCCGATTATAAGTGAGGATATACGAACGATTATAAAGATCGCGCTGAAAATTCCTTCAAGATATATGTGTATAAACCTCCATTCGAGAAGCAATATCTCGCCCTTAGTCCAAAAGACGTTTATTATGGAAGTAAATATCAAAACTATCAATACGGGGCGCAAACCGCCAAGTATTATCTTGAAAGGAACTCTGCCTAAAATTATAAGCATGATGCTCGATATCGCCAACAGAGCAAAGCTCCACACGTTTTTACACAAAAACGAGCAAACTATATAAAGAATAGTTAAAATGATCTTCACTCTTGGATCAAGCCTATGCAACGGTGATCGAGCAGGATAATACTGCCCAAATGCAATGTTTTTCATTTACTGTAAGGCTTCCTTTTTACTTTTTCTTAAACTCTTTAAAAATTCCACGGCTTGCTCTACCGTATATATTCCTTTGGGAACGTCAATTCCTTTTTCAGACAGTAGCTGCATAACTTTTGTGATCTGCGGAATATCAAGTCCCATTTTTACAAGCTCATCTGCTTTGGAAAACACCTCGTCGCAGCTTCCTGTCATAGCTATCTCGCCATCATGCATAACGATAAGACTGTCGCAAAGACGAGCCATATCTTCCATGCTATGACTTACGATTATTACAGTAGTATTCAGCGTTTTCTGATACTCTCTGATATTATTGAATATGGAATCTCTTCCTCTCGGATCAAGTCCTGCCGCAGGCTCGTCAAGAACAAGCACGTCAGGGCGCATAGCAATAATACCCGCAATTGCAGCTCTTCTTTTTTGTCCGCCCGAAAGATCAAAGGGGGAACGTTCAAGAAGCTCTGCGTCAAGTCCGGCAAAGGCTGCCGCTTCTCTGACACGGTTATCTATCTCCTCCTCGGACAATCCCATGTTTTTGGGCCCGTATGCTATATCCTTATATACGGTATCCTCAAAAAGCTGATACTCGGGATACTGCATAACGAGACCGACCTTATATCTGAATCGCTTTATCTGCTTTGGCTTTTGCCAAATATCTTCAGAATCGATCATAACCTTTCCTGAATGAGACTTCAATATACCGTTAAAAAGCTGGACAAGGGTGGATTTTCCCGATCCGGTATGTCCGATTATACCCGTGATCTGCCCTTCAGGAATTGCAATATTTATATTTTTTAGAGCATGGATCTCATATGGCGTATCCTTGCCATGATAATATTCTATATCGATAAGTTCAATACGAGACATATCTATCTCCCGAAATTTATAAATTTAGCGCCTCGAAGATCATATTTGCGCAACTCACCACGTCAACGCATTCGCCCTTTATATCAAAGCCGTTTTCAGAGAGGCAATGAACAAGCTCTGTACACTGAGGTACTGACAAACCGCAGTCTCTGAGTTCTTTTTCTTTTTTAAAAACCTCAATAGGCTTTCCATCGGATATGATCCTTCCGTCGTCGATAACGACTACTCGGTCAGCCAAAGCTGCTTCTTCCATGTAATGAGTTATCATAAGCACGGTTATATTCTTTTCTCTGTTGAGCTTGATTATCGACTCCATTACTTCTTTTCTTCCAACGGGGTCAAGCATCGCTGTTGACTCGTCAAAGATTATACATTCGGGAAGCATTGCGATTATTCCCGCGATGGCAATTCTTTGCTTTTGTCCCCCCGACAGTCTGTGTGGCTCGTGGTTTGCGTATTTCGTCATGCCAACGTCAGCCAAAGCATCGTCCACACGTTTACGTATCTCCTCTGACGGAATACCGAGATTTTCAGGTCCAAAGGCAACGTCATCTTCAACTATTGTAGCGACCAGCTGATTATCCGGGTTCTGAAATACCATTCCCACAGTTTTTCTGAGCCCCATTATGTCCTCGTCGCTCATATTTTCATCGGTTATATCTCTACCCTTGATATATATTTTTCCTGACGTGGGGGTGTATATCATATTGATAAGCTTTGCAAGAGTTGACTTGCCGGAGCCATTATGACCGAGCACCGCAACAAATTCGCCCTCTTTTATTTCGAGGGAGACGTTTTTTACCGCATATCTATCGATTTTTGCGAACCCGTCGTTTTCCTCGTACATATATGATACGTTTTCTATTTTTATAAAAGCTTCTTCCATTTTTTCTCCATCAAAAACGATAACCCTTATATTCTCTGCCATCTGGCACTTGCGCCACAAGGTATTGGCAGTTTGGTAGCCGAAGCCCTGAGCCCCAGCTCACCCGATTCCATTTTTCCACCGTAACGGCGAGCGACCTTCATTCCTAAAATATACTGCATTGCAAGGGGAGACAGTCCAGTAGTGTAGGAATTTATCAGGAAGAAAATCGGATCGTCCGAAAGGAGCTCGGCTGCAAGTGATATCAGCTCGTCAACACTTTCTTCTATCTTCCATATCTCACCCGAAGGCCCTCTTCCGTAAGAAGGAGGATCCATTATTACTGCATCGTATTTATTGCCTCTTCGTATTTCCCGTTCAACGAATTTTTTACAGTCGTCAACAATATAACGTATCGGCTTATCTCCGAGTCCCGATATCTGTGCGTTTTGCTTTGCCTGGGCAACCATTCCCTTGGAAGCATCTACGTGGACGACAGATGCTCCTGCTGAGGCTGCTGCAAGTGTCGCTCCACCCGTGTATGCAAAAAGATTAAGCACCTTCACGCTTTTTCCTTCGGCAACAGATTTTCTTATAAGCTCTGAAAACCAATCCCAGTTTGCCGCCTGCTCGGGAAAAAGTCCCGTATGCTTAAAGCCCATAGGCTTTAAAATAAATTTTAATTCACCGTAATTTATCGTCCATTGCTCCGGAAGGTCATTTTTAGACCACTCTCCTCCACCCTTTGAAGAACGCTTATACATAGCATCTGCCCGTCTCCACATAGGATGCCCTGAATTTCTTTTCCATATTATTTGGGGATCGGGGCGTATGAGAATATATTCACCCCATTTTTCGAGGCGTTCTCCGTCTCCCGCATCGAGCAATTCGTAATCCTTCCAATTGTCAGCAATCCACATACAGCAATATCCTTTTCGTTATTTGTTATTATAATACGCAGCAAGTCTTGAAGCACCCGAATGAGCATGGCACACAGCGATCGCAAGTGCGTCTGCGGTATCGTCGGGCTTTGGTGGCTTTTGCAGTCCCAAAATAGTAGTGACCATAGTTATTACCTGCTTCTTTTCAGCTCGTCCATATCCTACGACTGCCTGTTTCACCTGCAAAGGAGTGTATTCAAATATTTTGACTCTCTTTCGGTAACCTTGTGTAAGTATAACGCCTCTCGCTTCTGCAACTCTTATTCCGGTAGTTTGGTTTGTATTGAAGAAAAGCTCTTCTACCGCCATTTGATCGGGGTGATATTTGTCTATCAGCTCACCGATCCCGTCGTATATGAGTGAAAGCCTCTCCTCTGTTGCCATTCCCGCAGGTGTCTCGATAGAGCCATATCCCAAAATGGTAAAATGCGAACCTTTATATTCTATAACTCCCCACCCGACTATTGCTAGTCCTGGATCTATTCCTAAAATCACCATATCGCATTCCTCCATAATAAACCATATTACATTATATCACATAATAAAGATTAAGTCAAACGAATTTTTTTATTTTATTCACTTATTTACAAATTATTGACAATATGATAAAATAAGGTTATAATATAGTTAATATATAAAAATATTCGGAGCAGATACATATGCAGATCATAAAATTCAGGGTAAACGATATAATTGAGCTAAAAAAGCAACACCCTTGCCAAAACAAGCAGTTTAAGGTCCTCCGTGTAGGAAGCGACGTAAGGCTTCTTTGCCTCGGTTGCGGGAGAGACATGACTGTCGATAGGCTGAAGCTGGAAAAAGCTACAAAAAGGATCGTGTCCTCCGAATATACCGACGAAAATATACAGTAAACCAAAAGGGGTAGGAATAAAATGTTTTATTTTATAAGCGGAAATCTGGCACATCTTGACAAAAGCTTTGCTGTCATAGATGCTTCTGGAGTAGGCTATAAGCTCAATATCAGCGGAAATACTTATTTTGAAATACAAAAGCTCTCTAATTCTCAAAATCAACTAAATATAAAGCTATATACCCACATGGCAGTCCGCGAGGACGGAGTTGAACTCTTCGGATTTATAAGCGAAGAGGAGCTTTCAAGCTTTAAGATGCTTATAGGTGTATCGGGAGTCGGTCCAAAAGCGGCGATATCTATTCTCTCGCAGCTTTCTCCAAGTAAGCTTGCTCTTGCTATTTGCACCGACGACAAAAAAGCTATTTCTGCCGCAAACGGCATAGGACCGAAAACTGCCGCAAGAATAATACTTGAGCTTAAGGATAAATTCAACAAGGAACGCACGATCGATTCTGCCTCCGACTCAGACATATATGAGCTTTCTGTGGGTGATCCGTCGTCCTCTAAATTTGCGGATGCGCAGGATGCACTGACCGTTCTCGGATATTCCAGAAGTGAAGCCGCAAAGGTTCTCGGAACGATAGACACACAAAATCTCGATCTTGACGAAATAATCAAACAAGCCCTCAAAAAGCTTATGAAGAACTGATGCACTCCCCCGTATTTTTATGAAAGGATACAACTAAAACATGGATTTTAACGAAGATTTCGATTTTGAAAATCGGATCATGAATACCTCATATACCAGAGAGGATTCTGATATTGACAACTCTCTGCGTCCCAAGTCCCTTGACGACTATATCGGTCAGGACAAGGTAAAAGAAAATCTAAAAATATATATAGAAGCCGCAAAACTGCGCGGCGAGTGCCTTGACCACGTACTTCTTTACGGACCTCCGGGACTTGGTAAGACCACTCTTTCAAACATAATCGCAAACGAAATGGGTGTAAACATCAGAGTTACGTCAGGTCCTGCTATTGAAAAGCAGGGTGACCTTGCAGCACTTCTGACCAACCTTTCAGAAGGCGACGTGCTTTTTATCGACGAAATACACCGTCTTTCACGCAGTGTCGAAGAAATTCTCTATCCCGCAATGGAAGACAATGCAATTGACATTATTATCGGAAAGGGACCTGCGGCAAGAAGTATTCGTATCGACCTGCCACACTTTACACTTATCGGCGCTACAACAAGAGCGGGACAGCTCACCACACCTCTCCGTGACAGATTCGGTGTAGTACTTAAGCTTGAGCTTTATACTCCCGAGGAGCTTGCGTTTATAGTCAGAAGAAGTGCGGGTATTCTTGGTCTTCCTATCACCAACGACGGAGCATATGAAATAGCTTCACGCTCACGCGGAACTCCAAGAATCGCCAACAGACTTCTGAAGCGTGTACGTGATTTCGCGCAGGTCTCGGGCAGAGATACTATTGACGACGATATTGCTAAATACGCGCTCGAAAGACTCGAAATAGACGCATTGGGACTTGACAACACAGACAGACGAATGCTCGAAGCTATAATCAAATTCTATGATGGCGGTCCTGTCGGACTTGAAACTCTTTCAGCAACCATAGGTGAGGAAGCCATAACACTTGAGGACGTATATGAGCCCTATCTGCTTCAAATCGGATATCTCAGCCGTACACCACGAGGAAGATGCGTTACCAGAATGGCTTATGAACATTTGGGTATTCCCTATAATTCTCAAACCCGTTCATCTCAACAACGATCTGATCAGATAGATATTTTCAATAATAACGACTGAAATGACTAAAGCCGATGCATTAATGCATCGGCTTTAGTTTTTATTTGCTCATCATTTCCGAAACTGTCACAAACTCAAATCCGCGTGACAGAAGCTCCGGAATTATAACTCTTAACGCCTCGCACGCATGACTTTTACCCGAAACGTAATCGTGCATAAGGATTATATCTCCGTCCGAAGCATTCAAAAGCACTGTATCTATTATTTCCTTTGTGCCCGTGTGAGCCCAATCCATCGTATCTATCGTCCAAAAAACAAGGTCGTATTGGAGCTCTGATGCAATTCTTTTCACCTCGGTATTACACGCTCCTTGCGGCGGTCTTAAAAGTCTGTCACTGTCTCCGCCTGCTATGGCATCCGCACACAGTAGTATCTCGTCTCTGATCGCTTTACTATCTGCAAAATTAAGATTTGCGTGAGAATAGGTATGATTTCCTATCTCACATCCGCTATCAATTATTTTTTGATAGCTTTCATAATAATTTTGCACGTTTACGCCAATTACAAAAAAGGTTGCTTTTATACCGTATTCACCTAAAACCTCAAGTATTTGAGGCGTAAATCTGGGGTGTGGTCCGTCGTCAAATGTCAGAGCAATACGTTTCGTCTTTTTATCATTATCAAATCCCGTAGATGAAACAATATTATCTGCATAAGAGGACACACAAAAAGCAAAGGTTAAAACGGTCAAACAAAAAAACAAAAAAATTCTTTTCCTGCAAATCATCTTAACATTATCCTCCTATTTCCTCAAGAGTCGCAAATCTGTATCCATCATTCTTCAGAGAAATGATAAGCTCTTTCATTATTTCTGCGTTTGTAGAAGAGGTAGGATGCAACAAAAGTATAGCTCCGTTGTGGATATTTGATCTTATCTTTTCCAACGCTTTTCCGCAAGGCATCTGCTTGTTATTGTCCCAATCCTCGTATGCAAAGCTCCAGAAAACAGTTTTATATCCCAAATCATTTGCGTATCTAAGAGTCTTTTCATTAAATTTTCCCTCCGGCGGACGGAAAAATTTAGCCATCTCACTTCCCGTTTTTTCTTTGAATACATTTTCCATTAGCTTCAACTCTTCAGAAAATTTCTCATAAGAGGAGACGGTTGTCATGTCCGTATGGTGATAGGTGTGATTACAAACAAGGTGACCTTCTTTTACCATTCTCTTAACCAGCTCGGTGTTTTTCACAACGATATTTCCAAGCACAAAGAAAGACGACTGTACACCTTCTTCCTTCATAACGTCAAGTATTTTTTCTACGTTTCCGTTCTCGTAACCAACGTCAAAGGTAAGATATATCACCTTTTCTTCGTTATTATCTCCATGCGCACGGTCTACATATACTGCTCCGTATTTTTCAATAAAAGCAAGTGAGCTGTCAAGTCTCGGCTGTTTGTGTTCGGTGTTTCTAACCGTATACCATCCGATAGAATCTTCCGCAAAAGCCCCGCTTTTTGCAAATGAAAAGGCTAAAAGAACGAGCACCAAAAGCAAAATGATCTTTTTCATGTCTTTTCTCCTTTCTTTATTTTTTGAGCATATAAAAATACTCAAAATTAGTTTTCCTTATGAAAGGAGCATATAATCTTGGAAAAAAGACGAAAACGCAGTCGCTGTCAGCAACTGCGTTTTTTCATTTATTAACCTCGGCACATTTCTCCGCCAAGCATTACCATTTTTACATTAAATTTGTCGTCAACAAAAACGATGTCGGCGCGTTTTCCTCTGGCTATTGAGCCAAGCTCATTATCCATACCTATTGCCTTAGCGGGATTAAGAGCCGCCATCTTGAAAGCTTGTGTGATACCGCACGAGGTATGTGTCATTATATTTCGACAAGCCAGTTCCATGGTCATTTTGCTGCCCGACAAACCGCCTTGTTCGTCGAAATTAAGATCTTTTATATGTTTAAGTTCGGGAGGATTTTCACCATCACTTGTCGTGCTGTCGGTTATAAGAACGACCTTGTCAACACCCTTACAGTGAACAAGAAGCTGTTGCATCTCCGCGTGAGCGTGTATACCGCAGGAGTCGCTTATAAGCTCAGCATACATTTCAGGCTCTCTCATACAATACTCATCTGGTCCGTACCCTCTTGTACCACCCGCAACAGGCTGTCTTCCCGTGGCATTGAAGGTATGTGTCATCAGTGTCGGACGGTATTTTGAACCGATGGCTCTTATCTGCTCTGGAGTAGCCTCGCTGTGTCCTACCGCAAACACAACGTCGGGATTTACTTCTCTAGCGTATTCAAGGAAAGGCATTATATCCTCTCTTTCGGGAGCTATTGACCAGACCTTAACGTATTTTCCCGCTTCGTCAACAAGTGGCTTATAGTCCTTTTCGAGAACTCCGTTACGCCAAGGATTCAGCCACGACAGAGAACCGTATTCGGGATTTGTATAAGGTCCTTCCATATAGATTCCTCTGATGGTCTTTGCCTCGCCCCATGCTTTTTTGACATTTATCGTTGCTTCCAGAAATTCGTCTAAATTCATAGAATATGAGGGTGTCGCAAGAATAGTCGTCTCACCGTGATCAAGAAAATATCCGGATGCCTTGATGGGTTCTTCATAGGTTTTGTATCCACTGCCACCGTGAACATGTATGTCAACAAACCCCGGACCGACGTAAAGGTCATTTGCGTCAATGATCTTTGCATCCGAAGGAGCTGAAATCTCTTTTTCGTTTCCAAAATCCGCAATGATCCCATCTTTTACAAGAATAGCGCCATTCCAAAGGATTCCGTTCTCAAGGACGACATTTGCATTTTTTATCAACACAAAATTCGACATATTGCCCCCTTAAATTATATACATATGATCTTTTTATCTTTTACGGTACAAATGTTCTTCACTCCGCTGTTTTTAACAATCTCATATGCTTTTTCGTATTCGCAAAGAATACTGTCTCTGCTATGTGTGTCAGAATTTATAATGACCGAGCCGTTTTTCTCGGCAATTCGTGATAGTATAAAGGGTGACGGATACGGAGTAGTTCTCCAGCCCCTTGATATTGCTCCCGTATTTACCTCAAATGGCACTCCCGTTTTAAGTAGTGTATCAAGTGCATCGTATGCGTATTCTCGGTACTTTTTATCATTTTCGTCAAAGAAATTAAATTTTTCATTGAACTTGGTTATAAGGTCAAAATGTCCGATCATATCGCATTTTGTCTTATTATACACATCTGCCACAAGCTCGTAATAGTCTCTTGCAAAGGCAATAAAATCTCCGCCGTATTCTTCTCCCACCTTGACTTTAAGGTCATCGGGAGAAAGGTCTACCGCAATATACGTATTTGGCGTCTTTACGTAATGCACCGAGCCTATGATATAATCATATTCATATTCGGGAGCTTTTGAATAATAATCAAGCTCAAGACCGAGCAGGACGTCGATTTTGTTTTTATATTTCTCCCCGACCGCTCTTACGTCTTGCTGATATTTTTTCTCATTTTCGAGTGTCATACACCAATCCTCGACCCAGTCGAAGACCTTTATGTATGCGTGACCCGAAAAGCCAATTGTATGACAGCCAAGCACCACAGCACTCTCGACCATTTCCTCTACCGTATTTTTTCCGTCACAGTAAGTGGTATGGGAGTGGAGTGTACATTTAAGGTCTTTCATTTTGTCATTTTCTCCTGCTTTACTTTATGGTCGATAACATGTCTTGACGCAAGCTCGTTATTTATATCGTCAAGAGAAATTCCCATTTCTATCATAAGCACCATTACGTGATATACAAGGTCAGATATCTCATAGATAGTCTCTGCCTTATCGTTAGCCTTACCCGCTATAATTACCTCGGTACATTCCTCTCCTACCTTTTTGAGTATCTTATCTATTCCCTTTTCAAAAAGATACGTGGTATACGAGCCCTCTTTCTTTTCTATCTTTCTACCCTCGATGACCTTCATAAGAGCATCGAGAGAAAACTCACCCTCAAGCTCGTTATTTTCATAAACAAGGTCGTTAAAGCAAGAATCTGTTCCAAGATGGCATGCAGGACCGTCCTTGTAGACCGAAACTGTAAGTGCATCTCTGTCGCAATCGGCAGTTATGTTCACGATATGCTGACGGTTTCCTGACGTCTCGCCCTTTCTCCAAAGGCACTTTCTTGAGCGAGACCAGAAACAAGTCATTCCCTCGTTCATGCTTATCTCAAGGCTTTCCTTATTCATATAGGCAACGGTAAGTACCTTTTTCGTTACTGCGTCTACCACTACTGCAGGAATAAGACCGTTTGCGTCAAATTTAAGTTCATTTACGTTTATCATTTTTTCTTCTCCATAGATTTTGTTTTTATATTCTCATATTTATGCCTTCAGACGAAAGCTTTTGCTTCAAATCCTTGATATTTACCTCTCCGAAATGGAAGATAGACGCCGCAAGTCCTGCGTCGACCTTGGGCAATGTTTTGAACAGCGTAACAAAGTCCTCCGCAGAGCCTGCTCCTCCCGAAGCAATAACGGGAACGGATACCGCATTACATACGGCATCGAGCATCTCAAGATCAAAGCCTTTCTTAACTCCGTCGGTATCGATACTGTTAACGACTATCTCACCCGCTCCGTCGGCTACGCATTGCTTTATCCAGGATATCGCTTCTCTTCCCGTGTTTTCTCTTCCGCCTTTGGCAAAGACTCTGAAAACACCGTCAACACGCTTTACGTCGACCGACAAAACAACACACTGATCTCCGTATTTTTTTGCCGCCTCGGATATCAATGAGGGGTTTCTCAAAGCCCCCGAATTGACGCTGACCTTATCCGCGCCGCATTTAAGTACACGGTCAAAATCTTCGATGGTATTTATTCCGCCTCCAACTGTCAAAGGGATAAATACGTTTCTTGCGGTCTCTGTCAAAATATCCGTAAAGAGCGCTCTGCCCTCAAAGGATGCTGTTATATCATAAAAAACAAGCTCGTCCGCACCGCAATCACTATAATATTCAGCAAGAGTTACGGGATTTGAAACATCCGAAAGTCCTTCGAAATTTACGCCCTTTACTACTCTGCCGTTTTTTACGTCAAGACATGGTATTATTCTTTTAGCTATCATCGGTCTTCCTCCCGACATTCAGAGAGTGCTTCGCTCAATTCAATAGCACCCGTATAAATAGCCTTTCCTACTATTGCGCCAAACACATTCATACTCTTAAGAGTTTTTATATCGTCCATGGTTGACACACCGCCCGATGCTATGAGCTTCGGAGAATATTTTTCGGAAAGCTCACGGTAAAGGTCTATATTTGTTCCCGACATCATTCCGTCCTTGGATATATCGGTACATATAACACTGTCAATTCCTATATTCTGAAGAGTCGCAAACATTTCGTCTGTACTAACGCCCGATACTTCTCTCCAGCCTTTTATTGCAACCATGCCGTCCTTGATATCAACACCGACAGCTATCTTATTCCCATGTTTTTTTACCGCTTCGGTCAAAAAAATGGGATCTGTTACCGCGGCAGTTCCGATTATAACTCTATCGACTCCAAGCTCGAGATATTTATCTACTCTTTCCATATCTCTCACTCCGCCGCCTATTTCAACCGATAAGGAAGTATTATCGACTATCCTCTTTACCGTCTCGAAATTTGCCGTCGTTCCGTCCTTCGCTCCGTCAAGATCGACTATATGTAAATATCTTGCACCGACACTCTCAAAGTATTTTGCGACCTCCAAGGGATCTTTACTGTATACCGTTACCTTTTCGTAATCACCCTTTTGAAGTCTGACGGCACATCCGCCAAGCAAATCTATTGCAGGAAATATATTCATTCTTTTTACCTTTCTCTTATAGCCGTCTTCTCTTATATCTCACAAAAAGCTTTTAATATTGCAAGACCTGTTTTGCCGCTTTTTTCGGGGTGGAACTGGCATCCCATTACGTTTTCTTTTCTTACTGCGGCAGTCACGTTTATATCGTATTCTGACGTTGCGATAACGGCATCGTCGCAGTCAATTGCATGAAAAGAATGAACAAAATAAACGAAATCGCCTTCGTCTACGTATTTGAATAGCTCGTCCTTGCGCTCTCTGAAACTCAGTGCGTTCCAGCCTATATGCGGTATTTTCAAGGAGGGATCTATCTTGCCCTTAAGCGCCGTAACAGAGCCTCCTATAAGTCCAAGCCCTTTATGCTCACCGTATTCATAGCTTTTATCAAAAAGCATTTGCATACCGAGACATATCCCCATAAGTGGCTTTCCTTTTTCTACCTCCTCGTAGACAGCCTCGTCCATGCCACTTTCGTGAAGCTTTCGTGCAGCATCCTCGAAAGCACCCACACCGGGAAGTATTATTCTGTCGCTTTCAGCAATTATTTTTCTATCCGAGGTCACAACTGCATCCTCGGATATTTTCGCAAAGGAGCTTTTGAGGGAAAAAAGATTCCCCACGCCGTAATCTATTATTGCTATCATCAAAGGACTCCTTTGGTTGAAGGGACTTCATCGGCATACGCCGGATCGATAGAAACAGCCATTTTCATAGCTCTTGCAAAGGATTTGAACGTTCCCTCTATAATATGGTGACTGTTTTTACCGTCAAGTTTTTTAATATGCAGGGTTACCTTTGCGTTTCTTACAAATCCGAGGAAGAATTCTTCCACAAGCTCGGTATCCATATTCCCGACCTTCTCGGTTGGAATATCAAGATCATATACCAAGCAGTCTCTTCCGCTTATATCAAGAGCACACAAAATGAGCGATTCGTCCATGGGAAGCACCATATTTCCGTAACGAACGATTCCACGCTTGTCTCCCAGTGCTTCAAGAAAAGCTTGTCCGAGCGCTATTCCTATATCCTCTACGCTATGGTGATAATCAACGTCGGTATCTCCCACGCATTTTACATAGAGGTCAAATTTTCCGTGAGACGCAAAAAGAGTCAGCATATGATCCATAAATCCGCATCCGGTATTTATCTCTGCATTTCCTTTTCCGTCAATATTCAATTTGATCTCTATATCTGTCTCTGCAGTTTTTCTTTTTATTTCCGATGTTCTCATCTTCATTCTTACCTTTTCTTTTATTTGTCCTTCAGTATATCTTCAATAGTATCAAGCAGCTTATCCATTTGCTCTCGTGTGCCCACGGTAATACGGACGTAGTCCGATATCTTTGGAGAAGAAAAATGCCTTACGAGTATTCCCTTTTGTTTAAGGATAGAATAAAGTTCCTGACCTGACATTTTCGGTGTTCTTGCAAACAAGAAGTTTGATTTTGAGTCTGTAAGCTCAAATCCCGCCATGCGAAGCTTCGCTGCGGTATATTCTCTTGTTTCGATTATCCTTCGGCAATTATCCATATAATAATTGTTGTCCTTAATGGCAGCTATTCCCGCTGTCATGGTAAGACGGTTTATATTGTAAGGATTTGTAGAATACTTGATCTTTTCAAGGTCCGAAATTATCTCACTGTCAGCGATGGCAAAACCAAGTCTTGCTCCCGCCATGGAGCGTGATTTCGAATAAGTACATACCACCAAAAGATTTTTATACTTTTTGGTAAGCTCCACGGCGCTTTCAGCGCCGAAATCAACGTATGCCTCGTCAATAAGGACTATATGATCTTTATTATTCGATACTATCTTTTCAATATCCTCGATACCGAGTGCCAAACCGGTCGGAGCATTGGGGTTTGCGATAACAACGGTTGCATCGTTTCCCATATAATCGTCGATATTTATTGAAAAGTCGTCCTTCAATGATATCTGCGAGTATTTAACCTTGTAAAGATCTGCGTATACCTTATAAAATCCATAAGATATTTCGGGGAATTTTACGGGACTTGTAGAATCATTACAGAACGCCATAAAGGAAAAATTAAGAATATCGTCCGAGCCGTTGGACAAGAAAACGTTTTCCTTATTCACTCCGTAAAGCTCTGCTATACTGCTTTTCAGTTGGTTTCCCGTAGGATCGGGATACAGATTAAGCTTTTTTATTTCCTCTGAATTCAACGCCTCTATAACGCCCTCGGAGGGAGGATAAGGAGACTCGTTGGTATTCAGCTTGATGTACTTCATATCTGTCGGCTGTTCTCCCGGAGTATACGCTTCAAGCGACAGATATTTTTCGTTTAAAAATCTACTCATTATAATTGTTTTTCCTCAACCGTTACTTGTTTTCGTCCTCAGCCTCGTCCTCAAGTCTTATAACCGCGCTTCTTGCGTGAGCGCCAAGGCCCTCTTTATTTGCAAAAAATTCTATATCCCGTCCGACCTTTGCGAGAGCCTCCTTGGTGTAATATGTAAACTGTGTTTTCTTTACAAAATCGTCTACCGATAAGGGGCTTGAGAAGCGTGCCGTTCCGCTTGTGGGAAGAGTATGGTTAGGTCCTGCGAAATAATCGCCAAGAGCCTCGGGACAATATTTACCCATAAATACCGAGCCTGCATTTTTTATCTTATCAAGATACATAAAGGGCTCGTCAACGCATATCTCAAGGTGCTCCGGTGCAATTTCATTTGCCACACGAACAGCTTCGTCAATGCTCTCTGTTATGATTATCTTTCCGTTATTTTCTATCGACGTTCTTGCGATCTCTTCTCTTTCGAGCAAAGTAAGCTGACGCTCGATCTCTTCAGCTGTTTCCCTTGCGAGCTTTTCCGAATCTGTAACAAGGACGGCACTTGCCATCTTATCATGCTCTGCTTGAGAAAGAAGGTCAGCTGCAACGTAACGTGGATCACAGCTTCCGTCGGCAATCACAAGTATCTCACTGGGTCCCGCTATCATATCTATCGAAACTTTGCCAAACACCTGCTTTTTTGCCTCGGCAACGAATGCGTTTCCGGGCCCGACTATTTTATCGACCGAGGGGATCGTTTCTGTTCCGTACGCCAGAGCCGCTACCGCCTGTGCTCCTCCGACCTTGAATATTCTTCCCACACCCGCGATCTTTGCCGCAACAAGAATTACGGGATTGACCTTTCCGTTTTTAGACGGAGGTGTTACCATTACTATCTCTTGACAGCCAGCGATCTTTGCGGGGATACAGTTCATGAGCACCGACGAGGGATATGCCGCTGTTCCTCCCGGAACGTAAAGTCCTACCTTCTCTATCGGTATTACCTTCTGACCTATAACAACACCGTCTTTTTCATTGATAAGAAAGCTGTTTCTGACCTGTCTTGAGTGAAAAGCATAAATGTTTTCGGAAGCCTTTTTGATTATTTCCTTGAATTTTTCGTCAACAGTCTCCCAAGCCTCCTCTATTTCCTCGTCTGTAACCAAGAGACCTTCGAGCTTTACCTTATCAAATTTCTCGCAATACTCATAAAGAGCCTTGTCACCGTTGCTTCTTACGTTTGCAATAATATCCGAAACAATATTTTCCACGTTGCTTTTGCTTTCAACACGCAAGAAAATATCCTCATTATTCATCTCTTTATAATTAAGTATACGAATCATTTTGCCTCCATGTATTTTATCCAATTATATTTTGGACCTTTTCACAAATTTCTTTTATTTCTTTGTTTTTGAACTTATAGCTTGCCTTATTGGCAACAAGGCGCGCACTTATCTGAACGATATCCTGCTTGGGCTCGAGATTATTTTCGTAAAGTGTCTTTCCTGTCTCAACAATATCGACTATAACATCGGAAAGACCGAGAATAGGAGCGAGCTCTATTGAGCCGTTAAGCTTGATAATATCTATCTCTCTGCTTTGCTTATTATAAAAATCTCTCGCAATATTCGGGAATTTTGTAGCAACGCGAAGAGTTCTGTCTCTTCTGTCGTAAAAGTCCTTCTTTGCTGCTACTGCCATTCTGCACTTTCCAATACCGAGGTCGGCAAGCTCATATATATTGGGAGAATATTCGAGAATAATATCCTTTCCCGCAATACCTATGTCTGCTGCACCTCTCTCAACGTATATTACGACATCCGAGGGCTTTACCCAGAAATACCGTACTCCCTTTTCTTCATTTTCAAATATGAGCTTTCTGCTTTCTTCTTTTATAGAAGGGCACTCAAAGCCTGCCGCTTCAAGTATTCCGTATGCTTTCTCTCCAAGTCGTCCTTTGGGAAGAGCAATATTTATCATCTGCTTCATAATCTGACACCTCCGTCTTATATTCTGACAAGCTGTTTATAGCTTACAGACGTTACGTCCGAAACAGATGTCAACACGGATTTTCCTTCATCATTGAGCTTTTTAACCGCTTCGGATATCTTCTTGACGTCGGCATTCTCATCATAAACCAGTAAAACATCAACGTTATATTTTCTCTCCTGAACGTTAAATCGCTCAAGTCGGTCAAGATATACAGCAAAACCTATAGCACCTACGTTTTTTCGGAACTTTCGGAGCAATCTGTCATATCTTCCGCCCGAAAGCACACTTGCGGGAATTCCGTTTATAAATCCTTTAAACGTAATACCGTCATAGTAGTTAAGGTCATTTACCACCGACAAGTCAAGATATATCTTATCGCTGACACCGTAGGTGACCATCATTTCGGCTATGAGTGAGAGCTCCTCATATGCAGCCCTCATTTTTTCACCGCTGACACAACCCTCAATAACTTTCAGAGCCTCGCCGAGAGGCATATACATTTCCACGAGTTTGCAAAGATTTTCACAATACTCTTCGGTCATTCCGATCTTATTTAAATACGCCTTCAGTACGGAAACGTTTTTGGATTCTATAAGCTTAAGTATTTCTTCTCTTTGTGAGAGATCAACTCCTGCCTTGTCAAGAAGTCCGTCGGTAAATCCCATATGTGAAAGGTCGAGTATGTATTCGTTGCTTATTGTCTCAAGGCTTTTTGCCGCAAGCATGATAACTTCACACTCGTTATACATATCTACGTTTCCAACGCACTCAAGTCCCGTCTGCATGATCTCCTTAAAGCCGTCTCCGTCGGAGGTCCTGTAAACGTTTTCATTATAGCAGAGCTTATTTATCGTATTGTCCTCATATGCTATGTTTTTAATTATGGAAAGTGTTACGTCGGGCTTGAGTGCCATAAGCTTTCCGTTTGTATCCGTAAATGCAAGGACCTTATCGCTTACAAGAAAATTTTTATTGTGAGCATAAAGGTCGTATTCTTCAAATTTATTTACTTTGTAAAGCATATATCCGAATCTTCCGTAAAGCTCACGGAGAGCGTATATTGCCTTTTCATCATTTCTCAAAACGCCATCGGAATAATTCATTACTTTTCCTCCTCAAGCTTTTTAAGGATCTTCGCGTAACCACCGTCACCGTATGAATAGCAACGGTTTACTCGGCTGATAGTTGCCGTACTTGCTCCGGTATCCTCCACGATCTTGGTGTATACCGCCTGCTCCGAGAGCATTTTTGCAACAAGAAGTCTTTGGGATATATCAAGCATTTCTCTTTTTGTCATAAGGTCATCTAAAAAGGAATGACACTCTTCCTCGTCATTTATTGCAACGATTGCTTTTACAAGCAGCTTATAGCCTTCATTTTCTTTTATGTTCATTTTCTGCACCTCCGTTTTAGCACTTTAATATGATAACACAATAAACAGACAAAGTCAATAGCTTTTAGCAAAAAAATTGTATTATTTTCAAATTATAAAAGGACTTGGCCGTTTACTTTGAAATGAAACTCAAGACCAAGAGCTGTGGCGGCCTTTCGGCACAAAAGCATTCTATCGAGAAATATTTCGAAATACTCCATGACCGAGCTGTATTCGGTCTCTATAACAAGGCACAGATAGACCTCCTTCTTCTCCGCATCTACCGTAAGCTTAGAAGAAGCAACCGAATAATTTACTCTGTCATGAATGTCAAACGCGGGAATATTTCGCTCTCTTACACGCGACCTTCTCACGTCAGATTTATCTGCGAGTATAAGAGCCGCAGCCGCGGAATTTACGGGAGCGCCCGTTCCCTCGTCATGATTTCCGATAGCCGTTATTATGGTTGCTATCTCCTCCGCATCCATGCCGAGCTCACTCAAGATACGAAAAGCCATTATTGCTCCGCTTTGGGAATGCTCGATACGATTTATTAGATTACCTATATCATGAAGATATGCAGCTATCTTTGCCACGTCAACGTATCTCTCCGAATAGCCTAATGTTTTGAGAATATAACCAACGTTATTAGCAACTATTCCCGCATGGGCAAAGCTATGTTCTGTATATCCAATTGCCTTTAGCGATTCATCTGCCTCACGTATATACGTTTTTATTACTTCGTTATTTTTTATTTCTTCAAATGTGACCACTTTATCTCCTTTTCGCAAGAGACGTCATACACTCCTGCTCTCTTCTTCAAAAATAAGGTCCAGACTGCTCACGTCAAATCTTACAAGCTCGATTACAATATATGTAGCCACCGCCAATGCAAGTATTGCGGTAATGATCACAGTGGGAACATTCAGCATATTCCCTCCACCGAGTGTGGGTATGACAGTTCCTGCAAAGTTATATACCGCGTGTATTATGGCACAACAAAAAACATTTCCCGTTTTAATAAGGACGACCGAGCACATTCCTCCTATCAAAAAGGAATATCCTATCTGCAAGAAAACAGATCCGGGTGATGCCCCCGCGAAAAGATTTGTAAGGTGTATCACTCCAAAAACTGCTGAAGACAGTACTATCGACCAAAAAACATCTGCTCTGCTGCTTCTTTTGTTTCTTAAAATGAGAGTAAAGACACAACCGCGAAAAGCAAGCTCTTCAAAAAGTCCTACGCCAAGACACATTACGGCAAATAATATTATCTCCAATATACCTTCACTTATATATGCATCTCCTCGAACGTATGCTAAAAACGGAAAATTATTTACCGCTATGACCATGCACACCAAAAAAAGAAGCAACGAATTAGCTTTTGGCAAATTATAAAGAATCCTCTTTGCCGAATATTTATATATTACCAGAATACACAGTACGCTACCAAGATATCTTGTGGTAATAGAATACAGAAATCCGCCTATAAGTCCGTCACCGAAGATCGTGCTTTGAAAGGTCTCAATAAGCAAAAGGACAAAAAGTCCTATTACAGTGACAAATAATATTTTATCAAATTTTGTTTTACTCATTTTTTCACTCTTCTTTTGCTACGCCGACGATCTCTTGGTCTACTTCATTTTCGGCTTTTTCAATAAGCGCCTTTTCGATAATATAAAGAACAACAGCACCTATGATCATAAGTAAGGCTATAAATTGCGACGGTGTCAAAAAATCAACGACGGTCGTTCCTCTGTAATCGTCTCTCATATATTCGAGAGCGAAACGCCATGCGCCATATGCACCCATATATATAGGCAGATTATACGTTTTATGTTTTTTCACGCGAACGAAGAAAAATGCAGAAAGGGCAAAGAGAAAGATAGCCTCGAAAAGTTGTGTGGGAATGACCTTTTTATCTATGCTTTGCATATATATGCCGTACCATGCATCTGTCTCTGCTCCATGACAGCACCCCGCAAAAAGACAGCCAATACGGCCAAAGGCATGACCTAATGCAATAGAGGCACACGCAACGTCGCTCATGATCCAAAACTTCTTTTTATGCTCCCCGCCCTCTTTGAATATAACTGCACCTGCAACGAAATATATAATTAAAAAGATCGCAGCTCCGCCCACAAGTCCGCCGTAAAAGGTAGCTCCCGTTTTGGAATCTATCACGAAGCCTCCGTTTTTTGCAATATTATACATAGCTTGAAAGAAAACTGCCGAAAAATAACCGAATCCGATCGATACAACTCCGTTATAAAGACATAAGTTCTGAAGCTTTCCGCTTATATTTGTTTTATCCGACACAAATCTGAATGATAAAATAGCGGCAACAAGACCGATACAAAGCATCAATGCATATGTATCAAATCCTGAAAAAATCTCATAAGGAAACATATTTTTGCCTCCGATCCCAAATAAAAATCAATATAATAATTATACCGCAAAACTGACAAAATGTCAATTCTGCGGTGTAATTTTTACATATTATTTATATCTTTTCAGTTTGTTTCCTTGGTTTCGCAATACATACATCTGAAAACCTTATTCCCAACGTCTGTCAAGCGAAAAACGTGAGGCAGCTCCTGCTCGGTGCTGGTAATACAACGGGGGTTTTTACAAAAGATAACGTTTGTTATCGTGGTCGGAAGTGAAATATTTTTCTTTTCAACCAATTGTCCGTCTCTTATAATATCGATAGTAACGCCCGGATCAACGTATCCTATTGCGTCGAGATTCAGCGGAATATCAGCATCGATCTTGATTATGTCCTTTTTACCCATTTTTGAGCTATGAACATTTTTTATAAGCGCTACAGAGCATTCAAGAGAATCAAGACCGAGAAGACGGTATATCTCCATGGATTTTCCTGCGGTTATATGGTCAAGAACAATACCGTTTTTAATAGAATCTATCTTCATTTTACTACCTCCAACAGCTTGAGTATAAGGCTCATTCTCATTATTTTACCGTAATATACCTGCTTAAAGTAACATGCTCTCGGATCGTCGTCTATGGCGACAGCGATCTCGTTGACTCTGGGCAACGGATGGAGTATAGAAAGATCAGGCTTTGCCGTCTTAAGCTTATCGGGAGTAAGAATATAGCTATCCTTCAGGCGCAGATAATCTTCTTCGTTAAAGAATCGCTCCTTCTGAACTCTTGTCATATAAAGAACGTCGAGCTCGGAAATCGATCCCTCAAGATCCGACGTCTGAACATATTCAACGTTGTTTTTCTTGAGTATATCCTTTTTAACGTAGCTTGGAACCTTCAGCTCGTCGGGGGAAATAAGATAAAACTTAACGTTCTCGTATCTTGACATTGCAGAGATAAGTGAATGTACGGTCCTTCCGAACTTAAGGTCTCCGCAAAGACCGATAGTCATATTGTCAAGTCTTCCCTTTTCACAATGTATCGTCAATATGTCTGCCAAGGTCTGCGTGGGATGGTTATGACCGCCGTCACCTGCGTTTATTACAGGGATCGTAGCATTCATTGCCGCAACAAGAGGTGCTCCCTCCTTGGGATGACGCATCGCGATTATATCGGCATAGCTTGATATAGTCTTTGCCGTATCAGCGACGCTTTCTCCCTTTGCCGCGGAAGAAGAAGCCGCGCTTGAAACAGAAAGAACGTTTCCGCCAAGCTCATACATTGCCGCCTCAAAGGACAGTCTTGTTCTTGTTGAGGGTTCAAAAAACAGAGTAGCAAGCTTTTTTCCCTTACACATTTCGCTGTATTTTGCAGGGTTTGCAATTATATCCTCGGCACACTTGACAAGATCGTTTATCTCTTCTACCGATAGCTCCTGAATATCTATCAAACTTCTCATGTTTAATACATCCTTTCTAAAATGAAATGTATCCGTCTATATGGAACTGAAAATTATTTTCCGATCCAGCTCTCGTCGGAGGGGTTATTTCTGAAAGCGATAAGACGTGCTACGTCGCTTTCCTTGATATATCCGCTCTCAGCCGCAACCTCCGCAATACAGTCAAAATTAGTAAGGCTTATATTTTTAACGTTTGCTTCGTTCAATCTGTCGATTCCCTTCTTCATACCGTAAGTAAAGATAGAAACGATACCGAGAACGACAGCTCCTGCTTCACGAAGTGTATTTACGACTTCAATTACGCTTCCGCCGGTGGAGATAAGGTCTTCAACTACGACTACCTTCTGTCCTGCCTCAAGCTTTCCTTCGATCTGGTTTTGTCTGCCGTGGTCCTTTGCGCCCGAACGAACGTATCCCATAGGAAGATCCATAAGATGTGCTGTTATAGCAGCATGTGCTATACCTGCTGTAGAAGTACCCATAAGCACCTCAACGTCAGGATAATTCTCTTTTATGACCTTAGCGAGACTTGTCTCAACGTCTGTTCTTACCTTTACGGAAGTAAGTGTCAAACGGTTATCGCAGTATACGGGGCTCTTGATACCCGATGCCCAGGTAAAAGGCTCTTCGGGTCTGAAAAATACTGCTTTGATAGATAAAAGGTCTTTAGCGATAAGCTTTTGTGTGTCGTTATACATTTTTTCTTCTCCTCTATATTAACTTTATTTTTTATTAACCAACAAATTCAGCAACGCATCTCTCGTATGCCGCAACGGGATCTTCTGCCGCGGTTATAGGTCTTCCCACAACGATATAGTCAGATCCGATAGCCTTTGCGTCAGCAGGTGTCATTACTCTTACCTGATCTCCGATAACTCCGTCAGCAAAGCGAACTCCGGGAGTTACGGTCAAAAATTCATTTCCGCATCTTTCGTGGACCTTACCTGCTTCTCTCGGTGAGCAAACGACTCCGTCAAGTCCTGCGATCTTTGCGTTATTTGCGTAATGCATTACGACCTCGTCAAGAGGAGCGTCTATAAGAAGATCGTTCTTCATTCTCTCCTCACTTGTAGAGGTAAGCTGTGTTACTGCTATAAGAAGAGGACGTGTTCCGTCAGCTCTTGTAAGTCCCTCAATTGCCGCTTCCATCATAGCGATAGTTCCGCTTGCATGAAGGTTACACATATCAACGTCAAGTCTTGAAAGAACTGACATGGACTTTTTAACTGTATTGGGAATATCGTGAAGCTTAAGGTCAAGGAATATCTTATGACCTCTCTTTTTAATTTCCTTTACTATTTCGGGACCTTCCGCATAATAAAGCTCCATACCTATTTTTACGTATGGTTTTCTTCCCGTAAACTTATCAAGAAAATTCAAAACCTCTGCCTTGCTATTAAAATCACAAGCAATAATTACGTCCTTACCCATTAGTGTGCTCCTCCTATTATATCCTTTAAATTTTTAATATTATATTTTTCCATTACCTCAGGTAACGCCTCGACTATATCACGGCAGATAAAGGGATCGACAAGGTTTGCGCTTCCGATCTCGACCGCCGTAGCACCTGCAAGCATCATTTCTATTACATCTTCCGCAGAGGAAAGTCCGCCCATTCCAACTATCGGTATTTTAACGGCTTCATAAACCTGATAAACCATTCTGAGAGCCACAGGCTTTATTGCAGGACCTGAAAATCCCCCCATTTTGTTTGCAATCACAGGCTTTTTGGTCCTGAGGTCTATTCGCATACCAAGCATGGTATTTATCATACTGATTCCGTCTGCACCCGCGTCCTCACAAGACTTTGCTATGGACACGATGTCGGTAACGTTAGGACTGAGCTTTATTATCAGAGGCTTTTTGGTTGCTGCTCGAACAGAGCGAACCACCGACGCTGCTCCGTCGCAGGTAACTCCAAAGCTCATTCCACCGCCGTGGACGTTAGGACAAGACACGTTGACCTCAAGCCAACCTACCTGCTCCTCAGCGTCAAGTATTCTTGCCACCTCGGTGTACTCTTCGATTGAAAATCCGCATATGTTTGCCATTACGGGCTTATGGAAAAACTTTGCAAGTTCGGGAAGCTCATGCTCTACTACAGCCTGCACACCGGGGTTTTGAAGTCCCACTGCGTTTATCATACCGGACGGGCACTCTGCTATTCTCGGAGTTGGGTTCCCGAATCTTGAATTCAACGTCGTTCCCTTAAAAGAAAAGCTTCCAAGGCAATTTATATCGTAAAGCTCGGCAAATTCCTTTCCATATCCAAACGTACCGCTTGCGGGTATCAATGGATTATCAATCTCTATTCCGCAAAGATTTACTCTTGTGTCTGCCATATTATCTCCTCCTTTACGAAAACGGGACCGTCCTTGCATACTCTCTTATTTCCGAGCATTGTCTTGCATGAGCAACCCATACATGCTCCAAATCCGCAGCCCATTCTTTCCTCAAGACTGTACTGTCCGCTACACTCTGTCGCCTTAGCCAAAGCTCTGAGCATTGGAAAAGGTCCGCAAGAATATGTATAGCTTATTTTGTGGATGGTTTTGAGAGCATCGGTCACAAAGCCTTTTATTCCATACGTTCCGTCTACTGTAGTTACGTAAACGTCTGCGCCAAGCGCTTTAAACTCGTCCTCGTAAAACAACTCGTCTTTTGTATTTACTCCGAGAATTACAGAAACCTTTTTGCCCTCACAGGTGAGCTTTTTGCAGAGATTATACAGAGGTGGAATACCTACTCCTCCGCCAACGAGCAGCGGAGCGTCACCCGAAAGAGAAAGGTCATAACCGTTTCCAAGTCCCGTAAGAACGTAAAGCTTGTCCCCTGCCGTCATTTTGCTCATTTTTTCGGTTCCCACACCAACCACCTTATAAATAAGTGTCAGCTTTCCCTTTTCATAGTCGCAGACCGAAATAGGACGGCGAAGATACTGTCCTTCAAGCTTGATATTTACGAACTGTCCCGAAGCGGTTATATCGTCCGTATCACCAAGCAACGTCATTTTATATACGCTTGACGTAAGCGGTATATTTTCACTGATCTCAAAAAGTACGTCTTTCATTATTTCCTCCGTTTATTCGGCAATATAAGCAATTTTTGAATCATATAAGGTCATAAGATTTCTGCCATACACTCTTCTTCCCAAAAATGGAGAGCTCTTTCCCTTTGAGACAAACTCGTCCGAGTTTATCTCGTAGGGCGTATTACATTCAAACACCGTAATTCCCGCATCTCCCTCCAGCCCAAATCTCTTTCTTGGATTTAAGGACAGAAGCTCAACGAGCTTCTCGAGAGAAATTATCCCCTTCATAACAAGCTCGGTATAAAGTATCGGGAAAGCGGTCTCAAGTCCTACTACTCCCATAAGGCTCTTCTCGAGTCCTTTGGATTTTTCTTCCGCAGAGTGAGGAGCATGGTCGGTAGCTATCATCTCAATCGTTCCGTCGAGTATTCCCTCAACGAGCGCGCATCTATCCTCTTCGGAGCGTATGGGGGGATTCATTTTAAATCTTCCCTCTTCACCAAGCATCATGTCATTCATAACAAGATAATGAGGTCCTGTCTCACAGCTTATATCAACTCCTTCGGCTTTGGCTTTGCGTATAAGCTCAACGCTTTCCTTGGTGGATATATGGCAGACGTGATAAGAACACCCCGTCTTTTTGACGAGCTCTATATCTCTTTTTATCGGTCCCCATTCACTTTCCGAGCATATTCCGCGGTGTCCGTGAATACGGGCGTACTCACCGTCGTGAATGTAGCCGCCTCTCAAAAGAGAGTTGTCCTCGCAATGAGCGGAAATTATCTTTCCAAGGGACGCCGAGTTTTTCATTGCAAGAAGCATCATATCCTCGCTTTGAACTCCTCTGCCGTCATCGGAAAATCCAACGACGTCGCAGGCGATATCCTCCATATCCGAAAGCTCAAGTCCCGCTTCAAGCTTGGTTATTGTACCAAATGGAACGACCTTTATTTTTGCTTTTTCCTTTATAGCATTCAGCTGAATATCAAGATTTTCTCTTGAATCGGGGGTAGGATTCAGATTTGGCATAGTGCAAACACAGGTATATCCTCCCCTTGCAGCAGCCTTTGAGCCACTCTCAATATCCTCTTTATAAGAAAAACCCGGCTCACGAAAATGCACGTGCACATCGCAAAAACCAGGCATTATAAAACAATTATCGTATACGGTATATTCGTCCTCCGAAGAAGAAGGATATCCCAAAGAAAACACTTTCCCGTCGAAAAAAGCATCAGTGGAAACAAATGTACCGTTTTGAAACATTTTTGAATTTTTAAAAACCATTTTCATGACAGTACCTCCGAGAACTTTATTTGATTATAAATGATACATATTTATCTTTATGATTATACCATAAATTCCACCTACAGTCAATACGTTTTAAAGAATTTTAAACTTTTTTTCGCAAAAAAGCGACTTTTCTCCCCACAAAGCAAAGCACCCTGCGGATCGGCATTTTCGTCCATAAAAAAACGTAAAAGCGATATGACAAGGAAGTGATCTTCAAGACCTTGCCTTTTCGCTCAATACGGCATACGTATGCAATTATCTGTTCTTCTTTTATATCATATTCAAACTCGGTCTGACTGTCACCAAGCAACACAAATGTTCCGTCCGAGCTTTTTTTCATTACTCTATGAAGAACGAACTGTCCGTTATCACGACGGTAAAAAATAATATCGTGTTTTTTTATTTTTTTAGGTTTTCTCAAAACTACGCTGTCTCTTCCCTGAACAATGAGAGGAAGCATGCTCGTACCGTGAGGCTGTATCTTTATCTCTCCGTCACTGTCAAGAACCTCTCTTATCACGTCTATAATATCAGCATAGCTGAATTCCGAATTACTCAATTATATTAGCTCCTATCAAAGCATTTATAAACTTGTCGAAATCATTTTCTGCAAGTTCTCTGTCAACGTCGTATTCGGAAAGGATAGCATCAACGATAGCATCCTTATCCTGTCCCTTTTCAAGACATTGCCAGATAAGCTTTGCAGTATCGTTAAGTCTTATCATACCGTTATAGCTTTTAGCCGCTGCTCCAAGCGCGATAACGACACTCTGACCTGCGACCTCTCTTATAACAAATCCTTCTTTTATTTTCATATTTTCCTCACTCTTTCATTCCGTTATATGCGACCTCTGCCGCTTCTTCGGATATGTTACATTCGAGAACGTAACACTCTACCTTGTTCAGTGTTTTTTCCAGCAAAGCAAACAGCGCGTCGGTGGTTTCAATATCGGTAGGGCGTAATATCTGCGAAAACATGGGTATTATTGCGTCCTTCGCTTCAATTTTGCGTATCGAATTGATTTTTGAACGCACGATAAAGCAAATTGCTTTAAGGGGAACAGAGGCATTTTCGGAAAGATTTTCTTTACCGCACCATGGTGTTCCGTAAGCCATTATCTCCTCTCCTACTGCACGGAATATGGGCTTGTCTCCGTTTATAACTCTGACCGACTCGCCAAATTTCTTTTGCCACAGCGATATATGGGTTGATTTTCCCGTGCCGCTCTTTGCCGCAAAAGCATACCCTCTTCCCTCGTACTCTATAAGAGCGCTGTGGAAAAGAAAGCCGTCATATTCTATCGGAAGTCTTACGCATATCTTACGGTATACCACCAATGCTTCAGCATACGCTTCGCTTATAGGATGCTCTGCCCCATCTATCTCTTCCTGAAGCTCGGAAATATCTGCACTGACCGTCATATCTGCCTTTTCGGTATCCTTTATGATAAATTTCGAGCAGAGTCCGAAAATGTAGTCGTATTTATTTTCAATACGGATAACGATATCCGCCATTTTGACAGTAAACACACCAATACCTCAATATTTTGCCAAAAATATTTTAAAATTTATCAATGTTTTCGTATACGTACTTAAACATTCTGCTCTGAAGATATTTACGGTTTCTTACAAGATAGTCCTTTATGTATGCTCCGTTATAAGGGCGAAGCTGCTTCATTTTTATGATATTATCAGCCATTTCTGCATCTCCTGCCGATGCTATCCACGAGCAGATACACTCAACCGTTCCTTCCCCGCAAACCTCAAAGCACTTCCATGCGTTTTCAGAGTTTGCCTCGGCAAGATCATACAAAAGCTTATATGCGACCAAAGGCTTAAACTCCTCACCCATATCAAGCTCGGGCGACTCAAGTACACCCTCTGTCCAAAGCTTTCCCTCGGAGGACGCATAGTACGAAATATATCTGTTCATTCTCGCGTTTACCGTTTGAAATGTTAGCTTTTGGAGAGAAACGTTCTTTTTTGTTTTAGCATCATACAAAAAATAATTTGAATTCATGTCTCCCGCAAAAAAGGTAACGTATGCAAGCTCCCCCGCCAAAGCAAGACAAATAACAGCGGTTATTATCGCCGATATCTTTACAAAAAGACTTCCGTCAAATACGCATCCAAAAACGAAAAGAACTATTCCGACAACCGCCAACACAGCCATTATAACGATCATAGTCAGATTTTGCTTTTTTTGTTCCATTATCTTACCTCTTAAATCTAAATTATTTTATTAAAATTATTATATCATAAGCTTATTACGTTGTCAATTATTTTTATCTAAATATTTCCCAGATCCACCTTTTCTGCGACATTATTTTCGATCTATATTTTTTAATTATTCTTTTAATTTTTTCGTGATTATGCACAAATTTTGCTTTGATGTATTGAAAATATTGTTCCTATATGTTAAAATAAAATTGTAGACTTGTTATAAAATTCATATGTTTTGGGAGGATTTATGAAAAGAAGATTGATATCTGTATTCGTTCTTGCCTTTATACTTATAAATACCTTGGCATTTTCCGCTTCGGCACAAACAAAAAACTCTGGGGATATAGGCACGGCTCACGAGGATTCTCTCGTTTTTGCAACAGACGGAATAAAAAAATTCAGGAAGAATGGACTTGACGTTTTGGATTTTACGGAGCATCTTGACGAAATGAAAGAAGCAGAATCTTTTACCGTTATGTGCCAGTTTATGCAGACCGACGGAATTGCTTCCTCTCTTTTGGGAATAAGCAACAGCTCCGCTCCTGCTCATCATTTTCACGTATATGTAGACGGAGAAAGAGTCGGATACGAATTCAGAATGGGCGCGGACAGCAGCTTGTCCGTAAGTTCTTATTCTGCAAATCCTTACGGAATAAATACTCTTGCATTTTCCGCAAACGCTGACGACTATACGTTCAAGCTCTATCTTAACGGCTCGCTGATCGACACAAAAAAATTCGACGAAGGAACATATAAAAAGCTTTCTGACATCGACGGTCTTAACAGTATTCTTATAGGAGCAACAGACAGATCTGCAGGAAGCAATGAATATCTCTTTGAGGGATCTATCGGAAAGCTTGCAGTATACAGAAAAGCTTTTTCGTCCTCGGAGCTAAAAAAATACACCTCGGCAACACCCTCTGTCAATTCTCATCTTGAATGCGGACAGCCATTCAGCCACGGAGACGATTTTAATATTTCCACATTCCGTATTCCCTGCCTTATAACTCTTCAGAATGGCAATATGTTAGCAGCAGCCGACCTTCGTTCAACTCTTGCGGATTCACCGAACAACATTGAGATAGGTGTCAGAATCCTTGATAAAAAAACTAACACCTGGTCAGATGCCATAGTTCCCTGTAATTTCAATGATTATGAGCACGATTACTCCGATCGCGATTCAGCATCATTTATAGACGCTTCTATCGTTCAGGTCGATAGCGGAAGAATCTTTCTCCTTACAGACGTCATGCCCGCAAACGGTGGCGGCGGTATAGGCGGAAGAGGAAACGGCACGGTCAAGGTAGGAGACAAATCCTATTACGCTCTTACCATGGGAGACCCCACAGCTCCAAGCGCAGACTACGAATATTATCTGTGTCCAAATCCCAATTCGACAAAAACGTATGACAAATACATAATTAAAAAAGTAGCAGATAATTCTGATACTGGATACACGACAAACTCGGAATTTTATATCTATCAAAACGGAACACCTCTTACGGTAAAGCAAAAGCCCAACCTTGAAAAAGACGTTCCAATGAATATCTTTTACAGCGCTTCCCTTTTCAAAGTCTATTGCACCTCATACTTCTGGCTTATTTACAGCGACGACGGTGGATTCACCTGGTCAGACCCCATGCTTGTAGGAAGCGAATATCGCGCTGAAAAAAATGAACCTTATTTCAACAAGAGTCCCGGTGTTGGAATCCAAGTCAAGACGGGTGAATATGCAGGACGTATCCTTTTCCCGATATACAGCGGCGGACAGCTCGTCACGAGAATGCTTTACAGCGACGATGGCGGAAAAACATGGCTCATGGGTGAGAGGACCACATTCGGAACGACAGACTCGCCCACTCAGGCAAGTGAGACACAGCTTATTGAGCTTCCCGACGGAACGATCCGTATGTATACCCGAACAAACACCCGATATATCGGATACGCGGACAGTATTGACGGCGGTGTGACATTCAGTCCCGTCGTTCATGATAAAGACCTATTCTACTGCAAGGACTGTATGGTATCGGTCACAAATCTCAATGCGAAGATCGACGGAAAGGATGCTATCGCAATTTCCTACCCCGAAGGAACACATGATACAGCTTCAAGAACCAACGGTGTTTTGAAAATAGGTCTTATAACAGAAAACGAGGGGTTTGATGCCCCCGCTTACGGAAGATACAGCGTAGAATGGAAATATTCCTACGATATAAACGATTCTGCCTTCTGGTATAGCTGTCTCGCGGATAAAGGTGACGGAAATATCGCGATCCTTTATGAACCCGGCCCTCTCATTTATGACGAATATTCCATCGAAAAGCTGACAAATCCGTCAAAAGAAGAAGAAAAAGAACCAATTGCAACCCTTTCTCCTTTGAAGGATGCTTCCTTATGCGGTGACAATGAAATAATCCTTGCTCTCAATTTAACAAAAGAGGTTTACGAACTATATTCAACCCTCGAAGACGCCAAGGCTACCGTTTATGTAAAAGAGAGCGACAGCGAAATTACAATGAGCTTTTCGCACCTCTCGGACGAAAAAAAGACGGTTTATTTTAAAGGAGAGCTCCCCATCGGTGATAACGAACAGCTTACCCTTACCTTTTCTCTCAAAAATTCAACTGTAATAGCCACATCTGAAGGTATCCTATCTCCAAGCTTGGTCGAGGAGATAACGGTCGATCTTCCCTTGCACGACGGTTGCGAACACGTAAAGGGCGATATTTCCGATAATAATCCTGATACTGATACTGATACTGATACCGATACTGATACCGATACTGATACCGATACTGATACCGATACTGATACCGATACTGATACCGATACTGATACCGATACTGATACTGCCACTGATGGCGTTACCGACACCGAGACAAAAACACCTGAAGTATCAGAAAATGATTCCAACAACAATGAAGCGGACAATTCAGATAGCGGAGATAACAGAACCGAAGAAAAACGCGGCTGCGGATCGTCGGTCGTAAGCGGTATGGGCGTTAGCATTATCACAGTTCTTGTCACATCGGCAGTTATACGCAAAAAGAAAGAAGACAAATAATAATCTGTAAATCCCAAAAGACAAATATCATTCTATTGGAGGAAACGAAAATGAAAAAAATGAAAAACCTCAAAGTGATCTCCGCCATTTCTGTATTTGTCATGATATTTATAATGATACCTCTCGGCGCGGTCACAACGTCGGCGCTCAGCATAGCTCCGAACTCCGGGGACTGCGGAGAAAACCTGACTTGGAATCTTGACTCCGGAGTACTGACTATAAGCGGTACAGGAGAAATGGATGACTATCCGAGCTACTCGCCTTGGGATAAAAGACCCATGTTTGTTGTTATCGAAAGTGGTGTAACAAGTATTGGCGAGGGCGCCTTCGATAATTGTTCTGACCTTACAAACGTGACTATTCCCGACACAGTGACAAGCATCGGAGCTTCCGCCTTCAAAGGTTGTTCCTCTCTTACAAACGTAACCATTCCCGACACTGTAACAAGCATCGGAGCTTCTGCCTTCGACGGCTGTTCCGCTCTCACAAACGTAACCATTCCCGACTCTGTAACAAGCATTGGAGCTTCTGCCTTCGACGGCTGTTCCGCTCTCACAAGCATATCTATTCCCAACGGTGTAACAAAAATTGAAAATCACGCATTTCGGAATTGTTCCGCCATTACAAGCATAAATATTCCGGATGGTGTTACAGGCATTGGAAGCTCTGCGTTCGCGGGTTGTTCAAGTCTTACGAATGTGACTATCCCCGACAGCGTAACAAATATTAAAGATTATGCCTTTGGAGATTGTGACAGCCTTGTAAGTATGACTGTTCCCGACAGCGTAACGACTATTGGGCATTTGGCTTTCGCCGATTGCTCATCTCTTGCGAGTGTTTACATTTCCGACAAGGTAACAAGCATTGGAATATCTACGTTCTCCGGCTGTTCAAGCCTTGAGAGCGTGACTATTCCTATAAGCGTAACAAGCATTGGAGCGTCTGCATTCAAAGATTGTACTTCCCTTACCGACGTATACTACGGCGGCACAGAGGAAAAATGGAGCGCTATCAATATTGGTCAAGATAACGAAACGTTGAAAAACGCGAATATAATCTTTAGCGATACCACCGAAGACGTAACCGATACCCAAAAAATCGGCTGCGGTTCGTCGGTCATAAGCGGTATGGGCGTTAGCATTATCACAGTTCTTGTCACATCGGCAGTTATACGCAAAAAGAAAGAAGACAACGAATAATAAATACCCACAGAAAATGGCTGCCTCAAAACAGAGGCAGCCATTCGGATTACTCACAAAGTATGTTTTTAAAATCAATATCAGCAAAATAAACAAAGCTGATAAATCCAACGCCTCCCTTGTGTAAAGCTACCGCAATGGAGTCGAGTTTGCCAAGCAAACATCGAGGAGGTGGCATTTTCGCAAGAAAATGACGGAGGGATTGTAAAAACAAATTCTTTTATCAGATACAATCCCTCAGTCGCTTCGCGACAGCTCCCTTTACACAAGGGAGCCTTTTTGATTTGTGCAAATTGAAAGCCCACTTCTCGTGGGCAAAGTTTATCAGCGCCTTGAACGGCTGTCTCAATTTTGAGACAGCCATTTTCAATTAAATAACTAAAGCATTCAATACCGTTTCTACTTCTTCCTTTGTGGTAGCTGTCATTATCTCTGCTCTTGCCTTCGCAGAGCCAACAACTCCCGCAGTGTACCACGCAATATGCTTTTTCGCTTCGGCAAGTCCTACTCTTTCGCCTTTATCGGCTATCATTTCATGGAGCTGCATTTTAGCAAGTTCGATTTTTTCTTCTACTGTCGGTGGAATATAATTTATTCCTTCCATTGCCGAAAGTATTTCCTTGAATATCCACGGATTTCCCTCTGCTCCCCGTCCTATCATAACACCGTCGCAGCCCGTTTTTTCTATCATATTCATAGCATCAGCCGCAGAATAAATATCTCCGTTTCCCACAACCGGAATTTTTACCGCTTTTTTCACGCTCTCGATAACTCCAAGGTCTATTCCCGGTGAATAAAGCTGCTCTCGTGTCCTTGCATGAACGCAAATAAGAGACGCACCGCTCGCTTCAAGTACCTTTGCCATCTCAACGGCATTTACACTGTCCTTATCCCAACCCGAACGGATCTTTACGGTAACGGGCAAGGATATACTTTTTACCATATTTTCAATTATCTTACCCGCAAGCATTGGCTGACGCATCAGGGCGCTTCCCTCGCCGTTTCCGGTTATCTTTCTCATAGGACAACCCATGTTTACGTCAATTGCAGTGGGTGGACAGTCAGCGCGGCAACCCTTATATGAAAGCTCCTCTATCATTTTGGCGGCTTCCGCCATAAATTCGGACTCACTCCCAAAAAGCTGAACAGAAAATGGTAGCTCCTCTCGACTCACGTATGCAAGAGATGCCGTAACAGACGCCGTCTGCTTTTTGGCTCTCGATTCGTAACACAGTGCCTTTGCCGATACCATTTCGCTGACAGTATATTCCGCTCCGAAGCTGCGGCATATTGCTCTGAAGCTTTTATCCGTAACTCCTGCCATGGGCGCTAACATCAGTCCGTATTTTAATTCTGTATTTCCAATCTTAAAACCCATAATTCACCATTAAAAACCAAAATAAACTTGTTTTTTTACACTTTCTAAAATCACTACTTCTGTCTATCTTGTTACACTTTGTCACATGGACTCACTTTTATTTTTTTATTCTTCTTTTTGTTTGCTTTGTCACTATATTTGTCGAGCGAAATTATTTGACATAATTTCCATATTATGGTAATATAAACTCATAAAAGCAAAAATAAGGAGAAAGAAAAATGAAAAAAATATTTATTTCGATCAAAGAAAAAACAATAAAGGCAAAAGAAAAACTTAAAGCAATGCCAAAGAAAAAGCTTGCCATCATAATTGTAGTTACCTTATTAAGTCTTATACTGATAACCGCCGGAATCGTAGCGTTATGCATACGAACCCCCGGTGAAGAATCGCAAGACACAGAAAATAAGACACAAGATGTTTTCTCTTCCACTCCGCCTACAGATGAAAACAAAAACCAAAACGGAAACAACAATACACCTCAAAGCGCCAATGAGCTACTCTACGTATCAAACGGAGACGGCACATGCTGTATTTCGGGACTTGGCACGTATCGGGATACCGAAGTAAAGATACCCGCAAAAAGTCCGTCGGGAGAGGTGGTAGAGGAAATATCCGCGGAAGCCTTTGCAAACTGCAAGGAGATCGTCACTATTACGATCCCTGCCACAGTAAAATATATAGGAGACAAAGCTTTTATTGGTTGTTCTTCTCTTATAGCAATTTACGTAAGCTCCAGCAATAACTATTATTGCTCGGTGGGTGGCGTACTGTTTTCAGAGGACAAGACCTCTCTCGTTTGTTATCCGCAAATGCGTCCCGGAGTAAAATATCTCCTCCCAACAAGTGTAAAGGTAATTGAAGCCTATGCCTTTGACGGTGTCAAGGATCTTTGCGGACTGCTTTATGAGGAAAGCATTTCAAAATATCAAAAAATCGAAATAAAAGAAGGCAACAGTATCTTAAATCAAATATCAGTAACCTGTAACTATATTCCGTCGAAGCCTTAATTATTTTTACAAAAAGCGGCTATAAAGCCGCTTTTGTTTTTTATTCCGGTTTTTTTGTCGTTCTGTTAACGAGCACCTCTGCTGCAGTCTCGAGATAGTCATTGTTCATCATCTCTATCCAACCCTTATCAACAAGAGCCGTCAGCTTTGGATCAAGAGGTATTCTTGCAAGAAGGTCATAACCGAATTTATCGGCGATCTCTTCGATATGGCTATCACCAAATACCTTTATCTCTTTTCCGCAGTCGGGACATTTAACGTAGCTCATATTTTCAATGAGTCCGTATACGGGAACGTCCATCATCTGTGCCATATTTGCTGCTTTCGCAACTATCATGGAAACAAGCTCCTGAGGACTGCTTACTATAACGATACCGTCTATCGGAATAGACTGGAATACCGTCAAGGGAACGTCACCAGTTCCGGGAGGACAGTCAATAAACATATAGTCAATATCGTGCCAGATAGTATCTGTCCAGAACTGTTTTACAGCACCTGCGATAACCGGTCCTCTCCAAACCACAGGCTTCGTTTCGTCTTCTAGCATAAGGTTTACAGACATAATATCAATACCCGAAGTAGTCGTAGGAGGTATCATTCCGTGTTCGTCTCCGTCAACTCCCGCGTGAAGACCGAATGCCTTGGGTATTGACGGACCGGTAATATCCGCGTCAAGGATCGCGGTCTTATAACCGAGTCTTTGCATATTTACCGCAAGCATAGAGGTAACGAGTGATTTTCCAACTCCTCCCTTTCCGCTTACAACAGCGATTATATGCTTTACGCTGCTCAGCTCATGAGGATTTTCCTTAAGCGAATTCTTTTCTTTAGAAGAACAATTGCTCGAGCAGGTCGAACAGTTGTGTGTGCATCCATCTGCCATTTCTTTTTTCCCTTTCTTAAAAAAACATTGAACGTATATTATTATACACCCGAAAATTCTTTTTTTCAAGTAGTTTGGCATTTTTTAGAAGAAATATTATATTTTTTTGCTAAACACTTGAAAAAAAACAAAAAATGAGTTATACTATTAAAGATTGGAAAATATTTTTAATTCGGAGGTCTAAAATGGCTACAACACTCAAAAAACTTTCTTCATTTGAAGGTGTTAAAGGTCCTGTTCTTACAATAGTTATGGACGGAGTCGGACTTGCTCCCGATACTGTTGCAAATGCGGTAGCAGGTGCATATACACCTACTCTTGATATGCTCATGGAAAAATACCCTATGGTAAAGCTCAAGGCTCACGGAACGGCAGTTGGTCTTCCCTCTGACGACGACATGGGCAACTCCGAGGTCGGACACAACGCACTCGGAGCAGGTCAGGTATTCGCGCAGGGCGCAAAGCTGGTTTCTCAATCGATCGAGAGCGGAAAAATGTTCGCATCGAACACTTGGAATGAGATAACCTCAAACGTAAAGACAACGGGCGGAACTCTCCACTTCCTCGGTCTTTTCTCGGACGGTAACGTTCACTCTCACATCGATCACCTCAAGGCTATGATCATAAGAGCTAAAGAAGAGGGTATCTCCCGTGTCAGAGTTCACATTCTCATAGACGGACGTGACGTTGGGGAGACAAGTGCTCTTGAATACATTCTTCCCTTTGAAGCATTCCTCTCCGAGCTTCGTGACACAAGCTTTGACATTAAGATAGCATCGGGCGGCGGACGCATGAAGATAACCATGGACAGATACGAAGCTGACTGGTCTATGGTTGAACGCGGTTGGCAAACACACGTTCTCGGTGAAGGCAGACAGTTTGCATCTGCTGAAGAGGCAGTAAACACATACAGAGCTGAGGCAAAGGTCATTGACCAGGATCTCCCCCCCTTCGTTATCGCAGAGGACGGCAAGCCCGTCGGTACTGTTGAGGACGGTGACAGCGTAATATTCTTCAATTTCCGCGGTGACCGTTCAATCGAGATCTCCAAGGCATTTGACGCGGCAGAGGGTGAATTTGACAAATTCGACAGAGTAAGAGTTCCCAAGGTAGTTTACGCGGGAATGCTCGAGTACGACGGCGACCTTCACATTCCGCAGAGATATCTTGTTTCTCCCCCCGAAATAACCAATACAATGAGCGAATATCTCGCAAACACAGGTGTCAACCAGCTTGCAATTTCCGAGACACAGAAATACGGTCACGTAACATATTTCTGGAATGGAAACCGTTCGGGCAAATTCTCCGATGAGCTTGAGACTTATATCGAGATCCCCTCTGACGTCGTTCCCTTTGAGCAGAGACCTTGGATGAAATGCGCAGAGATCACCGACAAGCTCATTGAGTGCATCGAATCGGGCAAATATAAGTACCTCCGTGTAAACTTCCCCAATGGAGACATGGTAGGTCACACAGGCTCACTTCTCGCAACAAGATGCTCTATGGAAGCGCTTGATCTTCAGCTGGCACGTATACTTCCCGTTCTCGACAAGGTAGGCGGTGTCGCTCTTATCACGGCAGACCACGGAAACGCTGACGAGATGTACGAGATAGACAAGAAGACGGGACTTCCAAAGGCTGACAAGAACGGAAACTTCAAAGCAAAGACAAGCCACACCCTCAACGCAGTTCCCTGCATCATTTACGACAACGTAAACAGCAAGGATTATAAGGTCAAAGAGGACAAGGGCAACTTCGGTCTTTCCAACGTTGCCGCAACTATGGTAAACCTTATGGGTTACGAAGCACCCGACATGTGGGATGAAAGTATTATTGAGTTTTAAAAACAAATAAATATAAAAGACCGAGGCCGCTCAAATGAGCGGTCTCGGTCTTTTATTTGTTTTATAGTTAACCTTTGTAATTGTAATGTATGGTTGCGTTCTCAAGTGAATCATTTCCGTCAGATATCTCTATCTGCTCCCATTCTTCCTTGCTTCCCGTATAATAAATGTCTGTAAGGTTATCGTTTCTATGAAATGCTTCTTTCCCAATAGACGTGACGCTTTTTGGGATAGTTACATATTTCAATTCTTGAGAAGAATAAAACATACCTTTTTCAATGCTCGTAACTCCGTTGCCTATTGTCACACCTTTAAGTTCCCGAGAAAAGCTAAAGCAGTATTCTCCAATACTTATTACGCTATCAGGAATAGTTATATACTCATTCCCCCCGAAATCGGAAAACACTTCTTTTTCAATAATTTTTGTTGAAGGATGTATTGTGATCTGAGCAGGGTTAAAATAATTATCTTTATCTATTGCCCCGTACAGATACACATATTTGTTTGTTTCATTCCCCAAATATAATGCGTTACCGTATTTGTTGAATATGAGCTCATAGCAAAAATTAAAAGCTCCGTCTCCTATGCTTGTAACACTGTCAGGTAACGTTATATTCTTAAGAGTTGAACAATTTGAAAAAGCGCTGTCACCTATGCTTGTAATACCGTCGGGTAGCGTTATATTCTCAAGGCTTGAACAAAGGTAAAAGGCGCTGTCACCTATGCTTGTAATACCGTCGGATAATGTTATACTATTAAGACTTGAACAACCGGAAAAGGCGCTGTCCCCTATGATTCTAACACTGTCAGGTAACGTTATATTCTCAAGGCTTGAACAATAGGAAAAAGCACTATCCCCTATGCATGTAACACCGTCCGGCAACGTTATATTCTCAAGGCTTGAACAACTGGAAAAAGCACTTTCGCCAATAGTTTTAACACTATCGGGAATGATTACATTTTTAAGTCTGGTGTTGAAATAAAACACGTTGTCTGCAATAATTTTTGTTGAAGGATTCATTGTGACCGAGGTGCTCTTATTTTTATCTATCAACTTATAGAAACACACGTATTTATTGGTTTCATTTCCCAAATATTTAGCGTTCTCATATTCATTAAATATCAGATTTTTGCAATTATCAAATGCACTGTCTCCGATAAACATAATATCATCGGGAATAGATACATTTTTAAGCTCCGAGCAAGAAACAAACGCGCTTGTGCCAATTCTTTTAACGGTATCGGGAATAACTACCTTCTCAAGCTCATCGCATTTATAAAATGCTTCAGCGCCAATTGCGGTTACCGTATATCCGTTAATCTCTTTAGGGATCATCAATTTGGTATCGGTACACTCCCCTATCCATGTAATAGAGCAGGTCTTTCCGTCGTCATTTACCTCATATTCAAGTCCTTCGGAATATTTTATATTTTCCTTTGCTCCGCTTCCGTTATTTTTGTTACCCCCGCCTTTTTCGTCATCGTCATCTGATGCTTTTGGTGAATCACATGCAACAAATACCGCAACACACATAAGAAGTGCCATTATAAGAGACAAAATTTTTACTTTCATTTTCATTTGTTCCTCCACAAATATTATTAAATTAAGCTTTATTTATTTTATCTGAATACCGCCATATCCTCTTTGAATATCTCTTTTCTTACTATCTCATACCATTCTTTAGAAAGATCGGTGGAAAGTATTCCGAGAGAATTTTTAAGGGCTGTGACAAGCATTTCGGGGTTTAGAAACTCGGTGGCTGACGCACGGAGAACGGTATTGATATTTACCGTATCTTCGTCAGAGGAATATCTCACGTCAATAGACTTTATAAGGGGGATTATGTCTATCTCCTTATCCCCTGCCTTTGTGCGTTTTGTAAGCATCAAGGGTGAGGTGATAAGTATCTTCTTTATATCCTCTGCCATTTTCTCGCTGTTTCCTACGGTATGTATCTTCATATCGTATTCGGCGTAACCTATCTCGGAAAAGTCGTCTATGGGATAATACACGTCGGTAATACAAAGCTCCTCGGTAAGCTCGTGGTTTAGTCTTTCCATGATCTCGCCACAGCTCATTTCTCTGTCTATCTTTATATCAAGATACTCGCACTCGCTCTGCGCCCCAACGCTGAGAGGTGTTGAGAAAACAAGCTTTATGTGTGGATTGAAGCCTTTTGTATACCAAACGGGAATACAGGCTCTTACGATCACTCGGTTGAATGTTCTTTGAAGATCAAGGTGAGAGGTATACTGCAGAGAGCCTACCTTCCTGAACTTCAGACGGATATTTCTCGGAGGGTCTATTTTCTGAAGCTTTTTAAGCCGTGCCATTTCGTTTATTTTGCTATTTTCGGGCAGCATGTCTTCTCACCTCCAAGCTTATTTGCTCCGCACCCACTGCATTTTTCGCGGCAATGTGGAGTGGTATTTTCGGCATAAGCCTTATCTCTTTCTCTCCTTAAGAATTCCTTGGTTACTCCGCAGTCGATTATATCCCAAGGAAGCACCTCGTCAAGACCAAATGCGCGATTTGCGTAGAACGCGGGATCTATGCCACATCTTTCAAAGACAGATATCCATCTGTCGTAATCAAAGCATTCGTCCCATGCATCAAACTTGAAGCCCTCGCGACAAGCAAGCTCAAGGGCAGCGGCAAGTCGTCTGTCGCCTCTGGCAAGTACCGCCTCAACACGACTGACGCGGGCGTCGTGATATGTATATCTTATCTTTCTGTCGGTTATCTGTGTGCGGAGAAATTCCTGCTTCTCGGCAAGTGTTTCCATGCTATCCTGTGCTTCCCACTGGAACGGTGTGAACGGCTTTGGGATAAAGCATGAAACGCTTATGGTGACCTGAGGCTTCTGAGATCTGTTTCTTTCGGGGCACTTATAATAAGCATCTATCACGTGCTCCGCAAGTGTTGCTATTCCCTTTATGTCCTCATAAGTCTCGGTAGGAAGTCCGTTCATAAAATAGAGCTTGACCGTATTTTTACCTGCCGCAAAGGCAACGCCAACGGCTCTCATGAGGTCCTCTTCCCTGACGTTTTTATTTATTACGTCACGAAGTCTTTGCGTTCCCGCCTCGGGTGCAAAGGTAAGAGATGAGGAGCGTACCGAAGCTATCTTATCCATCAGCTCCTTGGTAAAGCTATCGACACGAAGCGATGGCAGAGACAGGCTTACCTTATTATCGTCTGTCCATTCAAGCAACTGCTCTGTAAGAGCTTCAAGCTCTGTATAGTCGCTTATTGAAAGAGAGGTAAGCGATATTTCATCGTATCCCGTCGATTCGAAAAGACATTTCGCCTGATCGTTAAGCACTTCGGGAGATTTTTCACGAACGGGACGGTATATTATTCCCGCCTGACAAAATCTGCACCCTCTTATACATCCTCTGAACACCTCAAGCATTATTCTGTCGTGCACAGTTTCAATATAAGGCATTACGACCTTGCTCGGAAAATATGATCTATCCATATCGGTCATTATTCTTTTAGTGACCTTTGTAGGAATATCGTCGTACTTAGGTGCATACGCCTTTATCGTTCCGTCGTCGTTGTAGCTTACGTCATAAAGAGAAGGAACGTATATTCCCGTAATGGTTCTTGCGGCTTCATGAAGATATGCTTCCTTTGTATATCTTCCCTCCTCCTTCATTTGAATATAAAGGCGGCAAAGCTCTGGAAGCATCTCCTCTCCCTCACCGATATTGAAAAGGTCAAAAAAATCCGCAACAGGCTCGGGGTTATATGCGCAAGGACCTCCGCCTATAACGATAGGCATACTGTCGTCACGCTCCGAGCTTCTGAGTGGTAGCTTTGCAAGTTCGAGCATATTAAGGACATTCGTATAGCTCATTTCATATTGGAGCGTGAATCCTATCATATCAAACTCGCGAAGCTCATCTCCGCTCTCGCAGGCTGTAAGAGGAAGGTCATATTCCTTCATTTTTTCCTGCATATCCACCCAAGGAGTATATACGCGCTCACACCAAACGTCTTCTTGCTCGTTAAGAACACCGTAGAGTATCCTCATTCCGAGGTTTGACATACCTATCTCATAGGTGTCGGGAAAGCAAAACGCAAATCTTGCCTTCACACTATTTTTGTCTTTGATTATCTGTCCGTATTCTCCTCCAGAATATCTTCCGGGCTTTGATACAGATTTTAAAATGCTACTGATTTCCTTGTTCATTTTTTAGATGACCTCTGTTTTTTGTGTTTTTCTTTCGATTACTTTTCTGCAACGCTTCGACTGTAAAATATGACTTTTTGGGAATATATTTATTTACCGCAAGGAACGAGATCAACAATGTGATCAAAAGATAAGCAAAAACGTAAAATTCGTTTATGTCTACCGTTATTCCGAGTACGATCGCGGCACAGGACAAAAGTAGTCCAAGAGTTGCAAAAACGCAAGAGAATATTCCCGACAGCCTTCTGATAGTTATTATTTTGCGGCACCACACAAGAGCCTCGGCAAGCTTAAGTCTTGACGAGCATGAAAGAATACCGCGTCCGTCTCTGTCCTCGATCTCCTTTTTATTTCCGTCTTTGTCGGCAATATTTTTATGCACGACGTTTATGGGCGCTGATCCCGTATTTCTGCAAGAAGCAACAAAGGAACTATTGATAAGCGGATCATATGTCTCAATTACCGTTGATATTCCGCACTCGTAAAGTCTTTCGGCTATGACCTCGAACTTTGGCTCTATATCGTATTTTACGCTTACCTTTGCAACGGGAAGTCCTCCTATGGCGATACACAAAGTAGAAACTCCCTCGCGCCCGGTTTTATCTTTGTTTTCAGGAAAAACTATGCCGTATTTTTCAAAGAATTTAGCATCACCCATAAGGAATGAATAACGTCTGTCTATAAATGCGTCTATTCCGTTGTGCCATATTTTGTTTATTCTGACATCTGCAGGCTGAAGCTTTTTTGAAGCATCGGCAAAAAGCTCCGACATAGGTCCTCCTATTGCCGAACAAACCCCTGCAAGTCCTCTTATGACCAGCGACTGCTGTCCGTCACGGAGGAACACTATACCCATGTTTTTAGGCTGACATTTTTTATAGAGGTGAAGATCGCTGAACACTACAGAATCTCCGTTCTCGAAGGCTTCTATTACCTTCTGAACGTTAACGACACTTCCCTTTTTAACAAGCTTATATCTTGCGCAGGTATAAAGTGACAGGTTTATAACCACGTCACCGATGGGAAGCATAAGCAAGAGAGTTATTATAAAAGAGCCGACCGCACTGATAAATTCTCCCTCCAGTATCACCGAGACCATAGACATGACTGCCGCTAAAACAAATGCGGGTATCAATAATATCTTGGATTTTTTTGATATCAATTTTTCGTCGGCGATGATATCGTTTGCATACATATCGATATTATCTGTTCCGTTCATGACAAACACGCTTCTTTCTGTGCTATATCCGCCACGGTACATCTTTTCTGCAACACCGCCAAATCTTGCGCACTTTGAAAATTCATATTTTGCATCGTCGGATAATACTATTTCGCAGCCATTGATCTTTGTAATTATGGAAATGAATTCGTCAATACACAAAAGAAGCATAAGCACGGAAATAATAAAATTAAATGCGATCGGCATTTTTTCCGAAACACCGAAAAGAGATAAGATATCATACAAAACAACAACGCCAACGGTAAAGGATACAACGTTATCCACCGATCTATCGGTAGTAAATACAGATCTTATTCCCTTCCAAAGTCTGCGGTACATTATTATAATATCAAAAACCACAAGTTGCAGACCTATAAGAGAATATGCAACCGGATAGTTTTCGTAATCGAATATTCCCTTAAAGGATACGTCGAATATTGGAAGCAATTCATATAGAAGCAGAATAAGGGTAATAACTCCAATACCAATAAGCCTGAGTAGGCTGTTTTTCTTTTCAACCTGATAGTCGAACAGAGCTTCCTCAAGTCTTTCCTTATCCTGTTCTCTTTGCTGTTCCTTGACAGATATCTCTTGGCTTTCCTGCTTACTTTCCTCTGTCACGTTTCGCTTCAGCGATGCTTTTGCTTCTTCGTAGCATCCCATCTGCATCATAATGTCGAAAACAGAATCGTCAAGCTCGTCTATGTCATCGGGCAGAGAGATCTCGCTTTCCTTATCTTCCTCTTGCTCTGAATTATATGAATAATCGTCTCCGTATTTTGAAGACGAGGTGCTCTCTTCCTCCTGGAGCTCCAAAGCATGATCTTCCTCAATTTTCGGATCATTACTTCTATCTGTCAACAGCTCCTTTAAAGATATCCTTTCTTCCTCTGCTTCTTCGGTAGCTTGGTCTGAAATCTCGGCTTCTTTGTTTATGTCTTCGTCATCAAAATCCTCGTCATAAGAAACTTCAGCGCCCAAAGCCTCGTCAAGAATATTGTCCTGAAACGAATCCTTCTCGGAAGCAAAAACTATCTCGTCATAGGTCTCTGTTTCCTCTTCGGTCGGCTCACTTTCTATGTATTCAATATCTTGGAGAAGCTCTTCTTCGCCTTCATTTTGAGATGCTTCCATATCAGAGCTTATAGCAAGCATTGAAGCGACCAGAGCTTCAGTATTGGTATTTTCTGCTCTTGATTCAATATCCTCTTCGTTTTCACCCAGTTCAAATAGAGACTCGTCTTCTTCCTGTTCCTCTATTTCCGCTTGAATTTGTTCAATATATTCGTCAAGCTCTGCATACTCGTCGATCTCTTCTGACAAAACAGGCTCTTCTTCCGCTCCTTCTTCGAGATCTTCGTCTATGATTATCTCACCAAGCTCCTCTTGTATTTCATAAGCTTCTTCGGGCTCTTCTATTTCTTCTATTTCTTCTATTTCTTCTGTTTCTTCAGCGACACTCTCGTCTGCCACTGCTTCTTTAAGAAAATCGTCATCAAGGGCGTAGCTATCCTCACCCTCATCCGAGCTATCCGTTTCGATTTCCGAAAGCTCTCCCATATATTGATCGCGGAGTTGTTTTTTCAATACTTCCTCCGAAATATCTTCCGATGATCTTGCTTCACTATCACCATAATTGGTATCAGTAGCCTCTTCACCTTCTACCGAATTTTTAAGAAGCTTCAATATATCGTCAATGTTATTATCCTTATTCATACGACCTCCTAAAGAAGAGTAAAGTCTAAAAATCACTTAATTATTATTTGATATTTCTATGCTGCTTTGAGATTTCCGCAAGGATCACGGCAGCCGCTGTGGATACGTTAAATGAATTTACGTGACCGTACATAGGTATCGACGTAATAAAATCAGAATTGTCCTTTACTATCTTGGAAATACCGTCGCCCTCGCTTCCAAGCACTATTGCGCACGGACAATTGAAATCTGTATTATAATAAGCCTCTCCGCCCATATCGGCTGCGAATATCCATACTCCGTTATCTTTAAGCTTTTCAATGGTTGCGGCAATATTTACCACCTTTGCAATAGCAAGATGCTCTATTGCACCGCATGAAGCCTTTGTAACGGCAGGAGTAAGTCCTACTGCTCTTCTTTTGGGAATTATAAGTCCGTGTGCTCCAACGCCCTCTGCTGTACGGATGATCGCTCCAAGATTATGAGGATCGGTTATACCGTCGGCTATAACGATAAAAGGCTTCTCTCCGCGTTCTGCCGCAATGGCAAGAATATCCTCAACGCTGCAATACTCCTTTTCCGCCGCCATTGCAACTATACCCTGATGTATAGCAAAGCCTGTCATTGTATCCAGCTTCGCTCTTTCGACCTCAACTATGGGAATGTGACGTTCGATAGCCTCTGCAACAAGCACGACTATCGATCCCTCACGCTCACCCTTCTGAACAAAGATCTTGTCTATTGCTCTTTCGGATCTTAAAAGCTCTCTTATTGCATTTCTTCCAAAAACAAGGCCCTCGGATATTTCAGCATTATCGGCGCGTCTGTCTCTGCCATTATTATATGATCTTCTTTGATTTTCGCCACTCTTTATATTGGTATTTTTTTTATAATTCTTCTTTTTGTCCATTTTTTCGACCTTTCTCCGAACAGTCCGATTATTTTATTAATACGTATATTATATCATATTTTTTTGATTTTGTATATATTATATTGAGAAAAACAGAAAAAAGTTTCGCCGACTCAAATAAAGTCGACGAAACTTTTTATTTATATTAGCCCATTGTAGAATAGTTGGGCGCTTCCTTTGTGATATTGATATCGTGAGGATGAGATTCCTTAAGACCTGCGTTTGTAATTCTGACAAACTTTGCGTTCTTGCGAAGGCTTTCAATGTCTGCTGTTCCGCAGTATCCCATACCCGAACGGAGACCGCCCATAAGCTGATATACCGTATCTGCAAGCGGGCCCTTGAAAGGTACACGACCTTCAACGCCTTCGGGAACGAGCTTCTTGTTGCCTTCCTGGAAGTATCTGTCTTTAGAACCGCTCTCCATTGCAGCGATAGATCCCATTCCTCTATATACCTTAAAGCGTCTGCCCTGATAGAGCTCCTCGCTTCCGGGGCTTTCCTCGCATCCTGCGAAGAGCGAACCGATCATAACGGTACATGCACCTGCAGCAAGAGCCTTAACGAGATCTCCGCTGTACTTAAGACCACCGTCTGCTATAACGGGTATATTATACTTATCAGCAACCTCTGCCGCATCACAAATAGCCGTTACCTGAGGAACACCGATTCCCGCAACGACACGTGTCGTACAGATAGATCCGGGGCCTATACCGACCTTGATCGCATCAGCACCCGCGGTGATAAGGTCATAAGCCGCCTCTCCCGTCGCAATGTTTCCTGCGATAAGCTGACAGTCGGGGAATGCGTTCTTTACTTCATAGATCTTGTTCATTATATTTCTTGAATGGCCGTGAGCCGAGTCAAGAACGAGGTAGTCTGCACCTGCCGCAAGAAGAGCACCTGCTCTGTCAAGGCAGTCCTTGGTAACTCCTATTGCCGCTCCGCAGATAAGTCTTCCTCTTGAATCCTTTGCGGAATAAGGATACTTTGTTGCTTTCTCTATATCCTTGATGGTGATAAGTCCCTTAAGAACATTATCCGAGTCAATAAGAGGAAGCTTTTCTATCTTATACTTTCTGAGTATCTCCTGCGCCTCCGGAAGAGTTGTTCCTTCAGGAGCAGTTACAAGGTTGTCCTTTGTCATAACGTCAGCAATGCGTACGTTGAAATCAACAAGGAAACGCATATCGCGGTTGGTAATTATACCGATAACGCGCTTGTTGTCGTCACATATCGGAACACCCGATATCTTAAATTTACGCATAAGCTGTTCAGCTTCGTAAACGTAGTTGTCAGCTCCGAGGAAGATCGGATTCGTTATTACTCCGTTTTCACTTCTCTTTACTCTGTCAACGTTATCTGCCTGTACGTCTATAGGCATATTTTTATGTATCGTTCCTGCTCCGCCTTCACGGGCAATAGCGATAGCAAGATTTGCCTCTGTTACCGTGTCCATAGCAGCACTGAGCACAGGTATATTCAAAGTGATCTTATTTGTAAGTCTCGTCTTCAATGAAACGTCTGCAGGAAGCACGTCGCTTTTTGCAGGTACAAGAAGAACGTCGTCAAACGTCAAAGCTTCTTTGGTAAATTTTGAACTGTAATCCATAAATGACCTCCATCTCCGAGTTATGTTTGTATTGCTTTTGATTAGATTTAATTATATCAAAATCTCGACAAAATGTCAACGGTTTTTTTATTTTTATAATTGTTTTTTTGAAACATTTTTAAAATTATGTGTTTTATTTTAAAAATCCCTCATAAATTTTTACAGTACAGGAGGATAAAGCCGTATGAAAAGGATATTTATTTTATTTTTTGCCGCCATTTTTATCATATACTGCTCATCGTGCAAGGCAAACGTGGACCGAAACGACTATGGTGACGGTATGGAAAATGACACGGAAAACAAAACGTATCTGTCGGACGTTACCGTGATAATAGATGCAGGACACGGTGGCGAGGACGGAGGGGCTGTCGGAAAAAACGGAGTTTTAGAAAAGGACATAAATCTTTCTCTCTCACTCATGCTTGAGTCGATGCTACGCGAAAAAGGATACAAGACTCTCATGACACGGACCGAAGACATACTGTTATACGACCGAAACGTAAATTATCAGGGGCACAAGAAGCAGCTTGATCTTGAAGCAAGATTAAATATTGCTGAAAAAACAGAAAACGCCATATTTGTCAGTATACATATGAACTCCTTTTCTCAAGAAAAGTACAAAGGACTTCAGGTATATTATTCAACAAATTCGACAAGCTCGAAATTTCTGGCGGACGAGATACAACTGAATGGAAAGCTTCTTCTTGACACGTCAAATAACCGTGTGACCAAGCCGTCGGATAAAAACATACTTTTGCTTGACAAAATAACACATCCAGCCGTTCTTGTGGAATGCGGGTTTTTATCAAACGCCTCTGAATGCGAAAAGCTTTCAAGCTCCTCATATCAGAAGGAGGTCGCAAATTCCATTTGTATCTCTATCATTAATTATCTTGGTTCGGATACTTCGCAAAAAAATGAAAACAATGCGGATCCCCCTTGATTTTACAAAAGGAAAGTAGTATAATTATATAAATGCTTAAAGTAATGGAGGTTTCAATGAAAGGGCTGAAAACTGTATATATATGCTCCGAATGTGAATATGAAAGTCCCAAATGGCTGGGAAAATGTCCTCGTTGCAGCGCATGGAACAGCTTTGTGGAAGACGTCACAGAAGCACCGTCCTCGTCTGTTGCCTCTCTGCAAAAAAGAAGTGCTGTTATTAATTCGGGAAATTCCAAGGCCTCCCCCTTTTCTGAACTTGACACACCCGAATACATAAGGACCTCTACGGGACTTGGTGAGCTTGACAGAGTTTTGGGCGGGGGAATCGTCAAAGGCTCGGTAGTGCTTCTTTCGGGAGAACCCGGAATCGGAAAATCCACCCTCCTTTTACAGATATGCGACTCACTCGGAAGTCAAAAAAAGGTATTATATATTTCGGGAGAAGAATCTGGAGGACAGCTGAAGCTACGTGCGGACAGACTTAAGGTCAGGGGCAATTCCCTTTATATCCTTACCGAAACAAATATTGAAAACATACTTGCCGAAGCCTCAAAGATAAATCCCGACGTGATAATTGCCGACTCGGTACAGACAATGTATTCTGACAGAATCCCTTCCGCGCCGGGAAGCGTTTCAAACGTCAAAGAGGTTGCCATGTCCTTTATTTCAAAGGCAAAATCCGAAGGAATATCCGTAATTATCGTTGGACACATCAACAAGGAAGGCAGTATTGCAGGACCGAAGGTCCTTGAGCACATGGTAGATGCGGTACTTACCTTTGAAGGCGACAAAAAGCAGACCTACCGTATAATCAGGGCAAATAAAAACAGATATGGCTCGACCAACGAGATAGGTGTATTCGAGATGACCGACACAGGACTTAAGGAAGTACCGAACCCGTCGGAAATGCTTCTTGCTGACCGTCCTACCGACGCGTCGGGAAACTGCGCCGTATGCGCTATGGAAGGAACGCGTCCTCTCGTTGCAGAAATACAGGCGCTCGTAACTCCTACCTCGTTCCCTTCACCGAGGCGGACCTCCAACGGTATAGACTACAACAGGACGTATCTCATTCTTGCTGTGCTTGAAAAGAGGCTCGGTCTTAAATTTTCCACACACGACGTTTATCTCAACGTAATCGGAGGTCTTGTCATAGACGAGCCTGCGTCTGATATTGCAATAGCTCTCGCTCTTATATCCTCACTTACAGACAAGATCATTCCCGACGACCTTATTGCCATCGGAGAGCTTGGCCTTGCGGGAGAATGCAGAGGCGTTGCCAACATATCGCAAAGAGTCAAAGAAGCTGCAAGACTTGGTTTTTCAAAAGCGATAGTGCCGATCCACAATGCTGACGGCTGTAACAACATTGAGGGTATAAAGATCATTCCCGTCAAAAACGTATATGATATTTTAAAGTTTATAAAGGACAAGTCCTAATCGTAAAAAACTGACCTACCATTCCCACGGTCATCTAAATTGGAGTACTAAAATGGAATTTTACATAGCTCAAGGCATTAGTGTTATTACAGGAATTCTCGCCATATTCATGATGCAACAAAAAAGCATGAAAAGGATACTGTTCTTACAGGTCGTTATAAATCTTACAACTTCCATCAATTACCTGCTTCTTGGCGGTGATAGCGGAGCGGTGATCAGTCTGCTTGCTATCATTCAGTCTATCGTGATGTTCATATACAGCACAAAGGACCGCAAACCGCATATTGCCGTAATCATTGGATTTATTCTGTGCTACATAGGCAGCTCCGCGTATAACATCATTCTCTCAAAAGACCCGATGGAGCTATTACCCGCTCTTGCCGCGGTTTGTTTTGCAGTTAGCATCGTTCAAAAGAATGCCTCCGCGTTTCGCATATGGGGAATCTTAAATTCGATATTCTGGATGATATACGATTTATATACGCACTCCTACGTTATGTTTTGTGTTCATGCCGGCGTTGCCATATCAACACTTATCGGTATAATCAGAATTGACATAAAAGGTAAAAATAAAAAATAAGCACAATTGTATAAAAAAATGGCTGAGTCAAGTGCGTTTTGCATTTTGGCTCAGCCTGTTTTTATAAAATTATTAGCCCTTACATATCTCTCTTGCTTTTTCAAGAGCGGCTTCAATATTCACCGCAAAGTTTTCCTCACCGAGCTTTTTGTCAAAGCCTTCTTTTTTCATTACCTGCATCGGCTGTGGATTTACGTGAGACAGTAAAAGTATTACATCTCTCTCCCTACAGGTCTCGAGTATCTTTTCAAAATTGCTCATGACCGTCGTATCAAGAGTGGGCACGTTGCTCATTCGAAGTATCAGCACACGAGAACCATCGTCGGGAACGATATCATAGAACTTATCAGCATCGGCAAAGAACATAGGTCCGTTTATCTCGTAGACCACTGTACCGTCTGGCACTTCCTTTCCGCCCTTCTCTTCGATCTTATTCTCGTCTTTTTCCGACCATTTGCGGATATAAGTAACGTCCGACATTTTCTTAATGAACAGCACAGCTGTAAGAATAAGTCCCACAGCGATAGCGACCACAAGGTCGAAAATGACCGTCAGCGCAAAGGTAGCCACAAGAACGAACATATCACCTTTTGGAGAATGCTTACAAATATGTACGAAGTGTCTCCACTCGCTCATGTTGTATGCGACCATAAAGAGTATAGCCGCAATAATTGGCATGGGTATCAGCTTTGCAAGGGGCATCAGAAGCAGAAGGAAAGCAAGAAGCACCAGTGCATGAACTATTCCCGCGATGGGAGAGCGTCCGCCGTTCTTTACGTTTGCCGCCGTTCTTGCAATAGCACCCGTTGCAGGTATACCGCCGAAAAGTCCCGAGCATATATTTCCCGCACCGAGAGCAATAAGCTCTGTATTTGAATTATGTCTGTCATTTATCATACCGTCGGAAACTACGCAGGAAAGAAGCGATTCGATAGCTGCAAGGATCGCTATGGTAAACGCGCTGGGTATGACAGCCTTCACCGTTGCAAAATCAAAGCTTGGAAGCGACGGCTTCGGAAATCCTGAGGATAGGTCGGGATAAAGAGTTCCTATGGTATTTACCTCAAGGGGAGTAAAGCGAACTATAAGTATTCCGAAAATTACGGCTATTATAGACGCAGGAATTTTTGATATTATCTTTGCCGCAACACCTATTTTTAATCTTCCGAGCAATGGCCATATTATAAGGATAGCAAGTCCCGCAAGACCGACTATAACGGCGTGGAGATTTACTGTTCCGAGTGACTTTGCGATTGCCTCTACCTTTTCAAGACTCTCTACTGCGTTCGTTCCCACAGGGAAAGTAAGCCCGAAAAAGTCCTTTATCTGACCGATCACTATGGTCACCGCAATACCCGCGGTAAAGCCTACGGTTATTGTTACGGGAATATATTTTATGAGAGAGCCAAGACGGCAAATACCCATAAATATCAAAAGTATTCCCGCGATAACAGTGGCAATGATAAGTCCCGATATACCGCTCGTTGCGACAACTCCCGCGACTATCGTCGCGAATGCCGCCGTAGGACCTGAAATATTGACACGGCTTCCGCCGAGAAATGCTATTACAAATCCGGCAATTATAGCTGTATAAAGTCCTTGCTCGGGAGAAACGCCCGAAGCGATAGCAAGTGCGATAGACAGCGGCAGCGCGATTATTGCCACGATCATTCCCGCGACTATATCTCCGACTATACCCCCTGCCGTCTGTTTTCTCAAAGTACTGAAAAGCTTTGGTTGAAACGTCTTCATAAATTAATGAATTGCCTTCTTTCTGTTTTGTTTTTGTCTTTTCTATTCAAGCAAATAAGAATTTTCCACCGAAATATAAATATCGTTATACGACTTGAATACGAGACAGACAAATATTATTGCGCACACAAGGTTTACCGTAAACATCCATCCCATATCCCCTGCAGTTGCCGCATATACCACGTCTGATATAACGTATAGCGAGAAAAAGATCATCATAAAAAGATTGTTTCTTTGGAGCTCCCTTTTTCTTGCATTATTCATAGATATTTGAGCGTCTCGGTGTTGGTCGGAAACATTGATCACCCCTACGTGCTCCGATATTATACCGTTCATTGAAAACACAACGGCAACGAAAAGCGCAAAGAAAGCAATCGTACTGACCACCGACGTTCCTATCATAACGAAGTAAAAATTCTGCGCCTCAACACTTCTGTTTATAGATGCATAACCGTATTTATCAAGGAACAGGAATTCTGTCACGGAGTGCGCCGCCGATGCAACGAAATAAAATAATGCGGATAAGTACGACAGCTTTTTATTTATCCTTACATGACCTTCTATCGTCTTGAAGTATAGGAACGCTATTGCGCCCGCTATGAAATCAGGAAACAAATTTACGCCGTCAAGTCTGAAATCAGCAGTAAATGCCATAGCAAACAGTAAAATTATCATTCCGTGCTTTACTGCTCTTCTTACGAAGATCCCCTTTTTGGGAAGCACCTTTGTTTTATAGACACTCTCAAGTGCCTCGATAAAGCCATTGTCCTTGCTTATTCGACCAAAATAGGTCTTCATCTTACATAGCCATACAATACCGAATACAAGCACGGGGATAAAGCACAAAAATCTTACTGTTCCTATATAGCTATAAATATTGTTCAAGCCGTAATTGTCACTGTATTCATAATTCATTATATCAGAGAGCTCCGGAAGAAGCATAAATACGTTCTTGAAAATTATAAACGCAACCGTGGTCTTACGCATTTTATCCGTATAGCTTCGCTTTGCTCCGCTATCACCGAAAACAGAAGTATTTTCGGTGAAATAACCAAGCTCTCCAATTCCCTTAAACAGTTTAAGTATAGCGGGGATCAGGAACACTAGCTCAAGAACCGCAAACACGAAGGTCCAGAGAAGCACTGAAGTGTTTCTCTCACTCATGACCGACATTCCAAATATCCACATAAGGGCGATCATTTTTGCGCCGTCAATGAGTATCATTCGTCTGAACATCACACACGCCTCGGATAGCGTTTCATTTATATCACCGAGATTCGTAAGAGTGATTCCGATAATTATGTAGCCGATAAAATCAGGAAGAAGATCTATTATGTTAACGTTCGGATTAAAAAGAAATATAAATCCCACAAACAGTAGCATGAAATTTATATACTTTTTATTTTTTTTCATTTCTTCTCCTCCTTATTTTTTTGCCTTTTTTTCTGAGCCTTGAGAGCCAGATACTCTTTACTCTCCTGTATTGCCTTTTCTTTTCTTCTTTCGCTTTCCGCTCTGAATTTGTTTACAAAAGCAAATCTTGAAGGCTTTTGTGGCATGTCAACGTCGTTTTCATCACATATTCTTGCATAGCAGGAAAATATCAAAACAAGGTTCAGGGCAATTATTACAAAATTAAGTACGGTTACAAAGCCGCCAAATGCCGCAATATAGTCCTTTGTAAACTCAAAGGGCAAATAGCTTATTAAAAACAAGACGTAATAAATTACCAAAAAGGTAAAATTCCTTGCAGAATTATATGCGATCTTCGTCACTTCTGTCTCCTTGGCAATAGCTCGTATGGACCATAGCATTGCCGCTACGAACAAAAAGCTTACTGCCATTTCGACCTTACCCATTATATTGTCAAATGAGTCGCTGAAGATCTTCCTTGAAACAAGCATCTCGTCATACAAAAAGCTTCCTATACCCGAAGCGGAAATGAGGGCGTAAACGACCGTCATAAGTATTGCACCGACTTGGAGTAATCTGAATGAATTATTATATTTAGATAGCTTTGTTGACGCTATAAAAACTATTCCGTATCCAACAAGACTTACGTATGCGCCGTAGATATGGACAGACATAAGGGTTGCAATACAATAGCCTATAAAAAGCAGACCAAATCCCATTTTTTCTATTCCTTTGTTGTTTATTCTTCGGACGCACCGCAGCACTTCTTATATTTTTTGCCCGATCCGCAAGGACAGAGAGCGTTAGGTCCTATCTGTTCAGCCTTCTTTTTAACGACTGTCACCTTTTTTTGTGACTTTCCTCCCTCTCCCTCAAAGCCTTCGGTAAGAGGCTTCGCTATCTGAACACGTTTTACTTCGGGAGTTTTTACTGTGACCGAAAGGATCATTCTTGCGGTCTTCTCACGTATATCGCTGACCATGGCGTCAAACATATCTGCGCCCTGAAGTCTGTATTCATTAACCGGATCTCTTTGAGCATAGGACTGAAGCCTTATAGTATTCTTAAGCTCATCCATCGCGTCGATATGCTCCATCCAGTTCCCATCTACGTTCTGAAGAAGAATAGCTCTCTCTATCTCTCTGAAGCGTTCCTCTCCTATCTCCTCCACTTTTTGTGCATAGACCTTATCCGCTCTTTCAAGCAGGAACAGCTTTACGTCGTTCTTATTAAGCTTCTTAAGCTCGGTCTCGCCGTAAACTAGCTCCTCCTCGTTTTCGAGCAAGATGCTCTTATATACGTCACGGAGTCCCGCAATATCCCAAGCTTCACTGTCGTCACCACCGAGGAAGGTATCTACGTTATCCGAGATGGTCGCATATATCATCTTCTTTACTGTCTCACTTATATCCTCTCCCATAAGAACGTCATTTCTCTGCTTATAGATAATATTTCTCTGCTGATTCATTACGTCGTCATAGGTAAGGACGTATTTACGTCTCTTAAAGTTCTGCTCCTCTATTCTCTTCTGCGCCATTTCGATAGTATTCGTCAATATCTTGGCGTCAATGGGAGCGTCCTCGGGGAGTCCAAGTCTGTCAACAAGAGCGAGTGTGCGTTCAGAGCCGAAAAGTCTCATAAGGTCGTCCTCGAGAGAAAGGAAGAATCTCGATTCTCCCGGGTCTCCCTGTCTTCCCGCACGACCTCTTAACTGGTTGTCTATTCTTCGGCTCTCATGCCTTTCAGTACCGAGGATAAACAATCCGCCCGCATCTTTGACCTTCTCGGCTTCGGGCGCTATCTCTGCCTTATATTTTTCATAAAGCACTCTGTAGGTAGCCCTTGCTTCCTTTATTGCCTCATCGTCGATCTCCACAGTTCCCGTAGCCATAGCTATAAGATCCTCGTCGATCTCCATTTTTCTCATTTCCTTTTTAGCGAGAAATTCGGCATTTCCTCCGAGCATAATGTCTGTTCCGCGTCCTGCCATATTGGTAGATATCGTAACAGCTCCAAGCTTACCCGCCTCCGCTATTATCTCCGCTTCCTTATCGTGATACTTTGCGTTAAGGACGGTATGAGGTATTCCCTCCCTTTTAAGTCTTCGAGAAAACTCCTCTGACTTATCAATAGAAACAGTACCTACAAGCACAGGCTGTCCCTTTTTATGACATTCTATTATCTGTTCGATGACCGCATCGTACTTGCCCTTTACCGTCTTATATACCACGTCGGAGCGGTCGTTTCTTATCATAGGTCTGTTGGTAGGTATCTCAATAACGTCAAGTCCGTATATTTCACGGAACTCCATCTCCTCGGTAAGAGCCGTACCCGTCATACCCGACAGCTTTTTATACATTCTGAAGTAGTTCTGGAAGGTTATCGTTGCAAGAGTCTTGTTTTCCTTTTCTATCTTTACACCTTCCTTTGCCTCTATTGCCTGATGAAGTCCGTTGGAATATCTTCTTCCCGGCATAAGACGGCCTGTAAAGGCATCGACTATCATGACACCGTGCTCATTTACCACGTAGTCAACGTCAAGCTTCATAATACCGTGAGCGCGTATAGCCTGATTTATATGGTGAGCTATCTCGGAATTTTCAGCATCGGAAAGATTTTCGATACCGAAAAATGCCTCTGCCTTTTCAGCTCCCGAGGGTGTGAGTATAGCGTTGTTTGCTTTTTCGTCTACAATATAGTCGGCATCGATATCGTCATAGCTTTCCTTGGAATCCATTTCCTTGATAACGTACTTTTTGAGCTTTCTCGCGAAGGCATCGGCTCTGTCGTACATATCGGTGGATTTCTCTCCCGCGCCAGAAATGATAAGAGGAGTTCTTGCTTCATCGATAAGAATAGAGTCCACCTCGTCAACTATGGCAAAATTATGGCCTCTCTGTACCATTCTTTCCTTATAGACCACCATGTTATCACGGAGATAGTCAAATCCGAATTCGTTATTCGTTCCGTATGTTATATCTGCATCGTACGCCGCTTTTTTCTCGTCGGGAGTAAGTCCGTGTACTACAAGACCTGTTTTAAGTCCCATGAACTCAAATACTCTTCCCATCTCCTCGCTGTCACGTCTTGCAAGATAGTCGTTGACGGTTACGACGTGAACGCCATTTCCCGCAAGAGCATTAAGATATGCGGGCATGGTTGCAACGAGAGTTTTTCCCTCACCCGTTTTCATTTCAGCAATTCTTCCCTGATGGAGTATTACAGCACCGATAAGCTGAACACGGAAAGGGCGCTTTCCGAGTATTCTGTCGTCTGCCTCTCTTATTGCCGCAAAGGCATCCGCCATTATATCGTCAAGTGTCTCTCCCGACGCAAGTCTTTCCTTGAGCTTTTCGGTTGTTGACGAAAGCTCGTCGTTCGTCATTGCCGAATACTTGGGTGCGAGTGATTCTATATAGTCAATAAATTTATCTATTTTCTTAAGCTGTCTGTCACTGTACGTTCCAAAAATCTTTTTTCCGAGTCCCATGTTTTCCTCCAAAAAATATATTCTTTTTTATTATACTACATTTCATTCCTTTTTTCAAGTAAATAGCGCTATTCGTATATTTATTTTTTGTAAATTTTTTAAAACTATTGACAAAGTTTATACCACTTGTTATTATATATGCAGTATTATTTTTGATTGGAAATTGTTATGTATAAAATAAATATCGTTTTACATGAGCCCGAGATACCTCAAAACACGGGCAATATCGCGCGTACATGCGCGGCTATGGGAGCGTCTCTTCACATTATCAAGCCTATGGGCTTCGAGATAGACGACAAAAAGCTCAAAAGAGCTGGGCTTGACTATTGGGATAAACTTAATATTACTTATTACGAGAGCATAGAACACTTTTTCTCTGCTATACCCGACGCCGAGGCAAACTCATTTTTCTTTACCACAAAAGCTCCAAGATCATATACCGACGTAAAGGATTATCCCGATAACGTTTACATATTTTTCGGAAAGGAATCCAAAGGGCTTCCCGAAGACCTTCTGTATTCTCACAAAAGCCAATGCGTAAGAATACCCATGAGAGACACCATACGCTCTCTCAATCTTTCCAACTCAGTGGCTATTGCGGTCTACGAAATACTCAGACAGAAAAATTTCGAAGGACTTCTTGAAGAAGGACGACTGACTACGAAGGATTGGTAAAAATCATATCAAGGAGCACACATGACAGAAAAAAAGATATTGGTCGCCATGAGTGGCGGGGTTGACAGTGCGGTCGCCGCATACCTCATAAATTCTCAAGGCTTTGAAACTGCGGGAATAACAATGAAGCTCTGGTCGGAAAACGAGGAGGTACATGACAGTGACTGCGATCTCCCCGACGAAAATTCCACCGACGCCAAGAAAATAACCGATGCGCTCGGTATCCCACACTTTTGCGTGTCCTTTGGCGACAGCTTTAAAAAATGCGTTATCAACAATTTTTTCGAAGACTACAAAAACGGATATACTCCAAATCCATGCGTTGAATGTAACCAAAAAATAAAATTCGGCGTTCTTTACGAAAAAGCGGTTTCTTTAGGCTATGACACACTTGCAACAGGTCACTTTGCAAGAATAGAAAAGACCGTTGACGGATATTTTCTAAAGCGTGCCGTAGACTCTGCAAAGGACCAGACCTATTTTCTATGGAAACTTCCCAAGGAGCTTTTGTCTCACATTATGTTCCCCCTTGGAGAGCGTACTAAAGATGAGATAAGAGCAATTGCCGAGGCAAACGGATTTTCAAATGCGCACCGCAAGGATTCTCAGGATATTTGCTTCATTCCCGACGGTGATTACGTATCGTTTATCAGAAAATACGGAGATATTCCGGAGATCCCCGGCAACTACGTTGACCTCTCGGGCAATGTTATAGGTCGGCATGAAGGAATAATCAGATATACTGTCGGTCAGCGAAAGGGATTGGGAGTCGCATTCGGGCAGCCTATGTTCGTAGGCGCAAAGGACGCCACCTCAAACACGGTAACTCTTTGCACCGACCGAGAACTTTATTCAAAAGAGATCATTGCTTCAAATATCAATATATTTTCTAAAGCTCTATTCGAAAAAGAAGTACGTCTGCTTGCGAAGATACGCTACAGGCATACTCCCGCTCCCGCAACGGTGGAGCTTATTTCGGAAGACCGAATGAGAGTTATATTTGATGAAGCGCAACGTGCACCGACACCCGGACAGTCCATCGTTCTTTACGACGGCGACATTCTGGTTGGCGGAGGCATAATAAAATAATACTAAAAAGAGGTACAAAATGAAAAAGGAAAACTTGAGTATCAAACCGCCCATTAAAAAAGGCAATACTATCATTCCCGCAAACTTTTCCGCTGATCTTTCGTCCGGCTCTCTCAAAACCGTTTTCGGCAATAAATTCGGAGTCGGTATACTGTGGAACTCAAGCAATCTGCTCTTCTCGGTAGAAGGAAAAGAAATAGAAAAAATCACTCTCACGATAGATGGCACAAAAAAGGAAGCAACTTCCACGTCGAATATTACGAACCTTTTATTTTCACTGGACGGCCCGGGCATTTCGATACACGACGCAAAGCAATATATCCCCTTCTCTCTCGGCGTTGAAGCAAAAGGAGAGGTCAGCACTGTTGACGGATACGCATATCTTTGCGAATATGAGCCAATTTTCTCACTTTGCGACAATGATCTTCCCGAGGTCGTAAAAAAAGCTCACGTAAATCCCGAAGCTAATTTTGATGAGATGGATCTTGGAATTGAGAAAAAAGACGCTTCAATACACATTTTTGATAAATACAATGACAGTGCTAACAATTACATGCATACCGACGCTATTGTTTCCTATTCGGGCATTTCAGGACTTGAGGAAGCAAAAAAAATAATGTTTGACGCCGACATAACAATAAATAGTATTCCTATGATCGATTATTCAACCATCACGGGTATCAACGGCGGATACGGTCTTACTTTCCAGCTTTCAGGAGGTAACGGCAAGGATTCTCTCATTATCGGAGTTCAGAAAAATGAAAACCACATATTCCTTTACTGTAACAGAGGCTTTGTTGCTATTGATAAAACTATCAACCGCGCATACGGTGAGAAATTCCACCTGACAGTAGTTTGGAACAAGGGTAGCTCTGTTGAAGCATATATTGACGGAGCTCTCCTATCTAAAATTTATTATCCCACAACATGCAGACAGGGCTATGACGACAATACCCTTAAGATCAGCTGGTCACGCTGCCACCATGCTCCTAAGTCTCACGCAGACGACTTTGACGCTATCGTTGAAAACCTCACGGTATGCTCGGATCACACTGAAACCGTATTTGACAAGGTAACTGTAACCGACATTCTTGAAGACAAAAACGCGGTATCTTCTTCTGCTGACAGAATATATATCGCACCCGAAAAGCTGGCTCTTTTTGGTAAGCTGACCAATGAGAAATACGGAACGACAGCAGACGTTATATGGGAAAGCTCGGACAAAGCTCTTCTTTCGGACGAGGGTGTTTTCGACTTCCCCGCAGAGAGCGGAAAAGCCGTAACCCTCAATATGACACTTGCAAGTAAAAAATATATCGAGTATCAGCAGAGCTTCACGTTTTTTGTAAAAGGAAAAGCTCCCAAGAATTCAGCCCTCGTTCTTCAAAACGACCTTAATCCTTTCACGAGTGAGCTTAAGTGTGAGGACAATACCATAGATCTTGGCTCTTGCTTCACAAGTATTGGCTACGATATGGGCGAGATCGCGAGAATAAATAATATCTCGGTAACAAGCCATGCCTCTATCGGTTTTATCAACAAGAATCACATTTCCCTTTTCGCGAGTGACGACAATAAGACATATACTTATATACCTGAATATTCGGTTCTCAAAAGAGGTAATAAGCTTTATTTCTACAATTTTGACGTCACCGCAAGATACATTAAGATAAACACTACAACCGGCGCTGTTGGTGAGACGAACAAGAATATTATCGGCTCTCTTCAGGAGATGATAAAGGCTTCCTTCGTATCTTCTCCCCTGCTCTCAAGTGGAAATTTCGAAAAGAAGACATCTGTTCGCATCTCGAATACCAGCGACAAGCCTGTATATGACAAGGTAGCAAGCTACACTCTCGCCGACCTTGGCATTTGCCCCTGCGACCTTAAGGAAGACGCAAGCGACATAAGATTTATCTATGGCGACAAGTGTCTGCCCATATATTTCCATAATGGCAAGATATTTGTAAGAATATTCGAAATAGCTCCTTTATCTGAAATAACAGTTGATATTCTTTATAAGAACTCTTCTGCCGAGAATATTTTTGACGGAAACGAAGTATTTGAAGCGCAGTACGGCATAAAACACGCAAAGAATAATCCCGACGGACATTGGGTAAACTCTGTTGCCACCATGCCCAACGGAGACCTTCTTAAGATACACGACGGTCCAAGCACCAACGGTGTCGGATCATTGGCTTACAGACGTTCTACCGACGGCGGTCTTACTTGGAGTGACGCCATAAAGATAGAGACCTCGGACAACGTAAATCACCACGGCGGATTTATCGTTGATAAGAAGACGGGAAAGGTATTCTATATAGGCTTCTACCTTAGATTTAAGGGATATGCTCAGAGAACCGAGTTTCTTTACGATGAGGACAAATCATATTGCGAGCCGAGAATATTCCTCTCCGAAGACAACGGATACACCTGGTCCGAGCCTATGAGAATATCGGGCGAAAACATACCTATATATCTTCTCTCATATTCAAACGGAATCGCTCTCAAGGATGCCGACGGAGACGGTCCTAACGTAGATTACGTATTCACCACGGGAATGATGTGGGATCAGAACAAGCTCTCCTTCTGCGATGCTATATACTATTCAAAGGACGGCGGAAAGACGTGGCTCATGTCCGATACGAAGGTCAACTACACCTTTGGCGGTGACAATAACACTTTTGAGGGCGGAATGAGCGAGGAGACCGTTTGGGAGCAAGAGGACGGAACTCTCGTTCTGTACGCTCGCTGCGAGCTGAAGCACATCAAACACTTTGCCATCGCGCGTTCCTACGACCACGGAGTTACTTGGGTAGCTCCCAAGGAAGACGACCTTTCAAACGTTTACGCCACAAATACACAGCCTATAATCGAGTCGCTTGACGGTATGCCCGTGCTTATGTGGGGCGGACAGAACGGATTTGGCGCGAAATCTCACTACCGACTTCCATTGAGCCTTGCCGTTTCCTACGATGACGCAAATACATTCCGAGGACACGTTGACGCTTCCTTCCAGAACCTTATTGCATCGGTTGACAGAAGCATTATCGGAAATCTCCACACAAACCCCGATATGACCTTCTGCAAGTACAGAGGCATAGATATGTGTTATCTCGTATCTACTCACCACCAGCTTTACATTATGAACGTAAAGGATCATCTCTTTAAGACCAAGGGCGCGTTCGACTCCTTTGAAAACGGAGTTGAGGCAGAGGGTTGGATGTGTCAAAAGGGTAAGCCTCAAATATCAAATCTCGGTGCTACCGACGGTAAATACGCTATGCTTCTCGAAGGACTTTCAAATCCCTCGCGTTCTCTCCACCACATTGAAAAGGGATACGTTGAATTTGACTGCTTCGTTGAAAATATCGGCGATCACGTCTCATTTGAGCTTCAGACCGCATATCACGACGGTGAGGGATTCACCGCTCCCATAAGACTTATGGCAAATGGCGACGGTGAGCTATTCTGTTTCACCGCTGAAGGAACAGGCGCGTACCGTCCTCTCGGTCTTAAGCTTGAAGCAGGACACAATACGATCCGCTTTGACTTCGACGCTGAAGCAGCTTACGCTTCGCTTACCGTAAACGGAATTGGCGCAGACATGACATATATAGACGGTATCGGTGACGTTATCTGCTTTGCTACATTCTTTACTACCAATGGTACAAAGATCGCAATTGACAGATTCACGGCAGAAAATTACAACTGATAACCAACTCAAAAAGGATAGAGAATTTTATTCTCTATCCTTTTTTGGTTCATCAATTAAATCAGATTTGGCATTTTTTCTTTACTATAGTAAATTTTTATTGACAAATAATCAATATTATGCTATACTGTTATCAGAAAGGCGGTGACATTATGTATATTGAATACTCAAAACTCTGGAAATTGCTTATCGACAAAGGAATGTCAAAGACAGACCTGCTTGAGCTTACGGGAATCAGCTCTCGAGTCCTCGCGAAGCTTTCAAAAAACGAGACGGTTACCACCGACACCATCGCCCGTATATGCACAGCCCTTGACTGCGACGTAAGTGACATCATGACCTGTGTGAGCGAAAACACTCTTTCGATCTATTCTGCATACAAAAAGCTCGGTGTGGTCGCAGAGGAAAACGAGACCTACAAAACCGTGAGATTTTCCATAGGTGAAAAGAAATACGTGGTCTATCAATCTCAAAAATCCGCATCGGGAGGAGTGCAAATAAAATGCGGGAGAGACGGTACTGTATATTGGGAACAGATCTACCGCGTTGGAGGACATATCGCCTCTACCTCCGAGGTCAGCGTTTTAGTGAAACCCGAACGGAGCGCCGACGAGACCGTCATAGTGCTTATCAAGGGAAAGCCCTCTGTTATTATCGGACTTGACGAAAACGGATTTGTGTCAAGCAGAGGTACAAAAAAGACACCGACAGACGTATATGTTATGAGCGAAACGGCATTCAAGCTGTTTACGCCGATCAGTTTCTAAAAAAAACAGAGCAAGAATAGAAGGATCCTCTCCTTTTACTCTTGCTCTTTTAATTTTATTTTCTTAAGGTCGCGTTTTTGAAGAGGGATAGGTTTGCGTTGATCTCGCGCTCTCCGTCAATAAGGTCAGTGTATTTTCTGCCGACGCTTTCGTACTTTGCGGGAGCGAGTTTGTTGTACGACATCAGCTCTACCCTGTCCTCTCCCACAAATTCGGCAATAGCTCGGAGATTTTCGTCGGTATCGGTGATACCCGGTATGAGCGGTACTCTGAACATATGAGGTTTATTTGTTCCTTTCAGGAAACGTGCGTTTTCAAGTATTTTTTCGTTACCGACACCCGTATATTTTTTGTGCTCGTCACTATCGAAAAGCTTAATGTCCATAATAACGAAATCGCACTTTTCTATGACCTTTCGGAATGTCTCCTTATCGGCGTATCCCGACGTTTCGATACATCTATGTACTCTGCCCTCAAGGAGTGACAGCAGCTCATAGGCAAATTCCGCTTGAAGCAAGGGCTCGCCGCCTGAAAGCGTAATTCCTCCTCCGCAAGAATTAAAGAATGCCTCGTCCTTTAAGAGCCTCGTCGCAAGAGCCTCCGCTTCCCATTCGACCCCCGCAATGCTTACGAGGTTCTTTGGGCAGATATGTAAGCATCTGCCAAAGCCTTGGCACTCCTCGTGGTCACACGGAAGGTTGCAAAGCTTACAGCCAAGACAGCCTTTTTTCTTGACGTATAGCTCTCTTTTAGAGCTAAGTCCTTCGGGATTATGACACCATATACATCTGAGTGGACACCCCTTGAAGAATACGGTGGTTCTTATCCCCGCTCCGTCGTTCAGCGCAAATTCCTTTATATCGAAAATTATTCCCTTCATTAAACGGAATACTCCTGACGTGACATTACGTGATCCTGAAATTCCTTATCAAGCTCTACGAAATATGCCGACCAACCCCAGATCCTTACAACGAGCTGACGGTACTTTTCGGGGTCTTTCTGCGCTTCTTTCATTGATTCGAGGTTTACGGCATTGAGCTGAAGCTGATGTCCGCCAAGGTCAACGAAATATTTAACGAGAGCCGCTACCTTTTCGAGATTTTCTTCACTATTAAATATGCTCGATACAAATTCAAGTGTCAAAGGTCCACCGTTGACCGTCTTATAAAGATCAGGCTTCGTAAAGGACTTTACTACCGACATAGGATTCGTTATCTGCGCAAAAAGGCTGGGCGAATAGTTTGTACCAAAGGATTCACCGCTGAATCTTCCGTCAGCGGTAGCTCCGAGAGGACCTGCGTGCCAGAGATAGAACATTGCAGTTCCCGTTCCCGCTCTCCACGTTCCTCCGAGAGAATTTTTTCTTCCCTCCATGGATGCCGAGAAAGTATCGAGAATGAATTTAGCCATGGCATCCGCATCATCATTGTCCGTACCCATCTTGGGTGCTTCAAAGCGAAGAAGATGCAAGAGCTCGGGAGAATTTTCATAGTTTTCGTCCATAGCCTTAATAAGCTCTGCTCTGTCCACCTTATTTTCATCAAATACGAATTTCTTAACAGACGCCAACGCGTCTGCTGCCGACGCGATACCGCATCCGTGAACACCGAAGTTATTATATCTCTTCTCGTCAATAAGAAGCTCTATCATGGGACTTGGAACGAACCACACGTTATTTATATCTCTTTCGATATCGTCCATCTCCTCGTAGATATAGCTCTTGACTGCTTCGAGTATAATATCAAAGCTCTCTGCATTTATGTTGTTTCTCACTGCCTTATCGACTATTGCGGGAAAATTCATAGAACCGATATTCGCGACGTCGTTTCCGACGTAAGGAATTATAGGCTCCCAGCAAGCAGCAACCGCATAATTTACAGCATCCTCATATTTATATCCAAGACGCTCAAGACCTTTGATTATAATATCGTCATTAAGATACTGCGGGAATCCGAGACCTGCTCTTGTAAGCTCTGTTCCCAGCTTATATGTCTCGATAGGAGTTTTTGCCGATACACGAAGGTTTATTTTAGGATCGATCACCTTAAGATTACGGCTTGCAAGGAGGCAGAGCTCGGAAAGCTCGGAAAACATATCGTTTCCGTCCTTATCAATTCCACCAAGCACCATGCTCTGTCCGTTGTCGCCCTGTTGCTGACCGAAATAAAGGTTACTGTCCTTATTAAAGGAAATGAAGAAGTCCTCGATAAGCTCGAGAGCGCTCTCTTTCGTATACACGCCTGCATACATATCCTTTTTGAAATAAGGATACATATACACGTCGAATCGACCGACGGTATTATGATAGTCACCCTCAAGCCAGAGAGCATAGTGAAGTATTCTGAAGAACTGCAAAGCCTCGCGGAAATTACGTGCGCCATATCTCGGAACTTGTGTGAGTACCTCTACAACGTCGTCTCTGCCGCATTTTTGGGCTTCAGCGCGATATCTGTCTGTAAGTCCGATAATTGCGTCTATGACTCTCTTTCCGTATTCGTCAGCTTCCTCTCGACGCGCGAGAAGTCCTACCGAAATAGTTTTTTCATAGTTGGGAGACAAATTGGAAACGTATCCTATCTCATGGATATAATGCTCCTTCTTTATCTCCTCCCACTCGGATTCGGTAAAGCAGTCGGGAAGCTTCGGAACGGTTCTCATCATAACGATCTTCTCAAACGGAACGATATGAGGCACCTCAGCTCCGCACATTTTTTCAAATCTGTCAACCATACGCTCTATGGGTGAGAGCTTCTTCTGCGAATATTCCTCTGCTACATCTCCAATAGAGCCGGTTCTCAATTCTTCATGTTTTCTATCGATTATGTAATAATTATATAGTTCTTTATTCATTATATTACCTCCTTAGCATCTTTTTTGCTATTTTAATTATATACTAAAAAAAATGCTTTGTCAATAAAAAACAAAAAAAGAAACGGCTAAGCCGCTTCTTTTTTATGTTAGTCAGCGTATACGCTAACCTGCTTTTTGCTCTTTGTCTTCTGCTCAAACTTAACTCTACCGTCGATGAGAGCGAAGAGAGTATCATCCTTACCGATACCTACATTGTTACCGGGATGAATAGCTGTTCCTCTCTGTCTAACGATAATGTTGCCGGCAAGAACTGCCTGACCGTCGCCCTTCTTTACGCCAAGACGCTTGGACTCACTGTCACGTCCGTTCTTTGTTGAACCGACACCCTTTTTATGAGCAAAGAACTGTAAACTTATTCTAAGCATTTTTAGTTCCTCCGTTAATAATGTAATTTTTAGTACAAATTTCGAGCCGAAGCCCCAAAATCAAACGTAGTCGATATCCTTTACTTCAACATCCAAATAATCGTAATATTCTTCTATCAGGTCATTGAGCTGATAGTAATAGGAAAGAAATATTCCCGAAACCGCATATCTTTTGCGCTCGTCCTCCTCGAACTCCTGAAGAGCCGCCTTGGAACGAACCATTATATGCGTTGCACCTTCGTCTACGGTATACTCAACATCGGAAGCATATGCCACCTCTATGGTATTTATGACAAGCATCGTCATTGCCGAAAGTGCCGCACAAAGAACGTCGTCTCCTGCTTCTGCATATCCAGAATGTCCGTGCTCCTCAAAGCCGTAAAAAACTCCGCCGCTTCTGAAAAAAACGATTTTTGTCATATCAAAGTTTCCGTTTCTCAACCCTGAATAGACTGGATCTGAACCTTGGTGTAAGGCTGTCTGTGACCAATCTTCTTCTTCTCATTCTTCTTAGGCTTGTACTTCATTACATAGATCTTTTTGCCCTTACCGTTCTTTACAACCTTTGCGGTAACAGCTGCACCCTCTACTGTGGGAGCACCAACCTTGAATTCGTTTCCTACGGATACTGCCTTAACACAGTCAAAAGTTACTGTGTCACCTTCGTTAACGTCGAGCTTTTCAATGAAAAGAATGTCTCCCTCGTTAACCTTGTACTGCTTTCCGCCTGTTTCGATGATCGCGTACACGAAAAGCACCTCTCTTTCTTAATAAGTCTCGCTGACACGGGGCGTGCGGGCGCACTTAAAAAGCCCCAATCATGCGGCATTGTATATTATACCACGATACTCCTTTATTTGTCAACACTTTTTTTGATTTTTTTGAAAAAATGTTAAATCTTTTCTTTTTAATGAAAAAGTAATAAAAATTTAACCTTTTTACATAATAAAAAATAAGATTTCTATGGAAAAAAAACGAGAAGTATGATAAAATTATATTTGTAACGATTTTAGGAAATTGAAAGGTCAATGTATATATGAATTTAGTCAGAACCAAGGTCTGTGACAATATTTATCTATCGTCAATAAAGACCGACAAATTCAAATCGGGAATAATCTCCTTTTCCCTGTTTCACCCAACAAACGCTGAAAATTCCGCATACGGTGCGATACTTTCGGGTGTTCTCAGAAGAGGAACGAAAAAATATTCCGATATGGCAAAAATAAATCTTCGACTTGACGAGCTTTATGCCTCCTCAGTGGATATAAGAAGCACACGGCTTGGAAAAAATCTTATTCTTTCATTTGGCGCAGAGCTTCTTGATAACCGATTTTCAACCGACGGAACAGATATACTTGACGGTGTCCTCGAACTCATTTCGGAAATGATGTTTTATCCAAAAAGACAGGACTCTCTTTTTCCCGAACCGATAGTACGTCAGGAAGCGGGCTTTGTCCTTGATTCTATAAAGTCGGAAATAAACAACACACGTGCGTACGCCTATAACAGATGTGTGGAAATAATGAAAAGGAACGACGCGGATTTCCCTACTCTCAAACGCGTATGTGAGATCGTTCAAAATACCGATACTCATGCTCTGAGCGCTTTTTATGATAGAATGATCAGCTCCTCCATAGAAGTATTTTACATCGGCGCTCTTGACGAAGCCGAGGTCGCGAAACGGATCATCAAGTACTTCTCTGCTCACTCTCGGGGCTTGGTTTATTCGCCTATCCTTCCGTGTCCCGATGCACCGTGTGATTTTCACAAAGCCGAAGAGGCAATGCCGGTATCCCAAGGAAAATTGGCTATGGGAATGCGTACCGGCTGTGGAATAAACCACGGTGACTATCATGCGGGAATACTTCTTAACGAGTTATTCGGCGCTTCTCCCGCGTCAAAGCTATTCCTTAACGTAAGGGAAAAATTAAGTCTTTGCTACCACTGTTCCTCCGCATTCGACATGGTTTCGGGAAATATCACAGTCTCTTCGGGAATGGATATAAAGAACAGACAGGTGGCAGAAGAAGAAATAATCCGTCAGTTCGAGGATATAAGAAAAGGCAATATAACCGACAAGGAGATCAGGGCAGCCAAGCGGTCACTTGAGAACGTATATAAGCAAATATACGACAATCCCTTTGATATACAGTCCTTTTATAGCACAAGACAGTTTTTCGGAAGCTCTGAAACTCCCGAAGAATGTATGTCAAAAATATCCACTCTGACAACAGACGACATCGCCGACCTTGCCCAAAAAACCGTTCTTGACACGGTATTTTTCGTCAAAGGCACACTGACTGACAACGAAACATATGAGGAAGAGGAGGATCATGAAAATGAATGATAAATTATGTTCAAGGATCTTCGAAAGCTCCTTCCTCGGAGAAAGCTTTACGAAGCTGACACACCCATGTGGATGTGATATTTACGTTTTTCCAAAGAACACATCCTCGACTTACGCAATATTCGGCAGCCGTTACGGCTCAATACATAACGTTTTCAAAAAAGACGGAGATGCAGATTTTGTTTCCGTTCCCGACGGTATTGCTCATTTTCTTGAGCATAAGCTATTTACGAACGAGGACGGAAGTGATTCCTTCGAACGCTTTTCGGAATACGGAGCAGACGCAAACGCATATACGTCATTTAACAAAACGGCTTATCTTTTCAGCTGCACCGACAGATTTTCCTCCTCCCTCGGAGAGCTTATCGATTTTGTAACCCACCCCTATTTTACCAAGAGCTCCATAGAGTCAGAGATAGGAATAATATCCGAAGAAATAAAAATGTATGACGACAACCCACAGGACAGATGCTTTTACGGTATGCTCGAGGGAATGTATCATGACCACAGCATAAAAAGGAACATTTGCGGCAGTGAGAAGACGATCAGCCAAATAACCCCCGAGCTTCTTTACAGCTGTTATGATCTGTTTTATCAACCCTCAAATCTCTGCCTTATTGTTTGCGGAAACACATCTCCCGAAGAAGTATACAGAATAGCCGACAAGCATCTTCCGTCCTTTTCGGAGAAGATAGGAGTAACTCTCGCAAATGAAAACAAAAAAGAGCCCAAAGAGGCAAATAAACAAATAACCGACGTTAAAATGCAGGTATCAAAGCCTTTATTTAACATAGGCTTCAAGGATACCGACATACCCTGCTCTTCTTACGAGAGACTGAAAAAGGACGCTGCAATGTCTATTCTTTGCGAAATGTTATTCTCCACGTCGGGAGAGCTCTACAACAGTCTTTTGAGCGAAGGCTCTATCTCCCCCGCGTTTTCATACGGCTATTCCATAACCGACAGCTTTGCTTACTGCTCTATGGCAGGAGAAGCGGGCGATCCATATACCGTTCTTGAAAAGATCGAAGCATACATAGAAGAAAAGAAAAGCTCGGGGCTTTCCGAAAATGATTTCTCACGCGGAAAAAGAGTCATGCTTGCCGATTTTATCAAGAACTTTGATTCAAGCGAAAACATAGCAAACAATCTTTTCTCTTTCATATGCGACAGCTCCGAAGAATATTTTCTATCCTTCACCGACATTTTGAACGGGATCGAATTTCAGGACGTCGAAAAGCTTCTTGCGGACATTTTCAAAAAGGAATACCGAACAATTTCTATTGTCAGACCAATAGCTTAAAAATATCTTATAAATGAAAGGAATTTTAAAATGGCAAAAATTATTGACGGAAAAGCAATATCAGCCGAGATCCGAGGAGAGATCAAGGAAGCGGCTGCGAAATTTTTCGAAGAAAACGGTTACCGTCCGGGGCTCGCGGTGGTTATAGTAGGAGAAGATCCCGCAAGTCAGGTATACGTCAGAAATAAAAAGAAGGCCTGCGACGAGGTAGGCTTCTATTCTGAGGTCTACGAGCTTCCCGAATCAACAACACAGGAGGAGCTCAACGCTCTTATCGACAAGCTCAACGGTGACAGCAAAATACACGGTATTCTCTGTCAGCTTCCTCTGCCAAAGCATCTTGACGAAAAGGAAGTCATTTTGAGAATAGATCCATCAAAGGACGTTGATGCCTTTCACCCCGTAAACGTGGGAAATATTATGATAGGAGAATATTCCTTCCTTCCTTGCACACCTGCGGGAGTTATGGAGCTTCTTTACCGTTCCGGTATTGAGATCTCAGGTAAGGAATGTGTAGTGGTAGGCCGTTCAAACATTGTGGGAAAGCCTCAGGCAATGCTTCTACTCCACGCAAACGGAACGGTTACTATCTGCCATAGCAGAACAAAGGATCTCTCTGAGGTCTGCCGAAGAGCCGACATTCTCGTAGCCGCTATCGGAAAAGCCGATTTCTTTACAGCTGACATGGTAAAGGAGGGGGCTGTCGTGATCGATGTTGGCATGAACAGACGCGCTGACGGAAAGCTTACGGGAGACGTTGATTTTGCATCGGTAGAGCCAAAAGCATCATATATCACCCCCGTTCCCGGTGGTGTTGGACCTATGACCATAACAATGCTCATGAAGAACACTCTTACCTCTGCTATAAATCATAATAAATAAAAAGCAAAAGAAAAGCTCCTGCGATCTCGCAGGAGCTTTTTTTAAGTTATGTAATATTATTTTATTATGCTGCGGGGTTAACTCCGTGTGTAGGACCATAGTCTGGGTCAGGATCTGTTTCTTCTGTACCAAGCTCTTCTTTGGTAGGTCCGTCGTCTTCGCCGCCTTCGTCGCCGCCTTCGTTGCCGCCTTCGTTGCCGCCTTCATTGCCGCCTTCGTTGCCACCTTCATTGCCGCCTTCGTTGCCACCTTCGTTGCCGCCTTCGTTGCCGCCTTCATTGCCGCCCTCACCTGCGGTGATGGAGGTGATCCAACCGTTCTTCATCTGAGCATCGTTGTACTTACCGA
>JAGBTY010000049.1 GCA_017631085.1 Clostridia bacterium | reverse complement strand
GACCCTTGATCGTAGCAAGGTGAGCAACAGCTCCAAGGTCCATAACTTCCTGAGGGTTAGAGCCTGCTATCATAGCGAAACCTGTCTGACGGCACGCATAAACGTCGGAGTGATCTCCGAAGATGTTGAGCGCGTGAGAAGCTACGCAACGAGCGGAAACGTGGATAACGCAAGGAAGAAGCTCGCCTGCGATCTTGTACATGTTGGGGATCATAAGAAGAAGACCCTGAGATGCGGTGTATGTAGTGGTCAGAGCACCTGCAGCAAGAGAACCGTGAACGGTACCTGCAGCACCTGCTTCAGACTGCATCTCCATAACCTTGACGTTTTCGCCCATGATGTTCTTCAAGCCGTTTGCAGACCAAGCGTCTGTAAGCTCAGCCATAACCGAAGAGGGAGTGATGGGATAGATGGCAGCAACTTCCGTAAACGCATAGGATACGTGCGCGGCAGCTGTGTTACCATCCATGGACATCTTTTTTCTTTGAATTGCCATGATTTTGTATACCTCCATATTGGATTAAATTTTTTTCCACCTAATATAATAACACAAAAAATCAAATAAGTAAATAGTTATTTCTAAATTTTCTCGATTTTTAATGGAAAATTTGACAAAAAATAATCAAAGTGTATAAAAAATGAATTTTTATTCACGAAAAACGAATAATTTCAAATTCGTGCATAAAGCTCATTAAAATATCTGTACTTATTTTTGTCAATACGCGAAAGTTGTTCGCGGGTTATTCTATATGCCCAGTTATTTGCTGCGGTGCCGGGCGTGTTCATTCTGGTATCTGCTCCGTATATAAAAATGTCTTGTATGGGGAAAATGACTATGTCAGCACAGCTTGAGAACATAGAACGCATAATAAGCTCACAGCCTCGGTTCCAATCGTCTCCGTCGTATCCGCAATAGGTCAGAGCGCTTTTACGGTTCTGCTCCGAGCTTTCCCAAATAAATCCGAGGAGGGTATTGTTGTCGTGAGTGCCTGTGTAGGCTACGCAATTATTTATGTAGTTATGGGGAATGTGAGGCGAGTTTTTGTCACCGAGGAAACCGAACTGAAATACTCTCATTCCAGGGAAACCGCTATATTTGAGGAGAGAAGTCACGGCGGGAGTTATGTCACCAAGATCTTCCGCAATGACGGTGCGACCGTCGGCAGTCTTCTTAAGCATATCGACAAAGGAGCGCCCGGGGCCCTTTACCCATTTTCCTTCTTTTGCCGTTTTTGCTTTTGCGGGTATTGACCAATAGGATTCAAGACCTCTGAAATGGTCGATACGTACCGCGTCGAACATTGAAAACATATGGTTAAGTCGGCTCTGCCACCACGAGTAGCCGTCATTTTTCATTTTTTTCCAATTATATAAGGGGTTGCCCCAGAGCTGACCGTCTTCGGAAAAATAATCGGGGGGGCAACCCGATACGGCGGTTGGCTGACCATTACTGTCAAGCAAAAATTGATCTCTGTTTGCCCAGACATCGCAGCTGTCAAGAGCCACGTATATGGGAATGTCGCCTATCAGCGAGATCCCTTTGGAATTTGCGTAGTCCTTTATATTTTTCCACTGTGTGAAAAATTCGTACTGAATGAATTGCCACATGAAATAAATATCAGGATCGTATTCCTCGATAGTCCATTCTTGCCATGGTAAATAGTTGTTTGCCTCCTTAAGCGCAAGGAAAAGACACACGTCGGAAAGAGCTTTGCTTGCATTACAAAAGGAAATTATTTTTTCTCTGTCTGCGTTGCCTACACGCTTTGACGCGCGAAGCAGCAGGGGGAGTCTTTCGCGGGATAATCTATCGTATTCGCAGAGATAGGGAGAGCTTTGACGTGCGCCGTCAAGCTCGTTTTTTGTGAGAAGACCTTTCATGTAAAGTGTGGGAAGGTCGATAAAATAAGGATTTGCCCCAAAGGCCGAGAATGATTTATATGGAGAATTACAGTCGTCTGTCATACAAAAGGGAAGAACCTGCCAGAAGCTAAAGCCCGATTCATGAAGAAGATCTATAAATTCAAAGGCTTCTTTACCAAAAGAGCCTACAGAATAGTCTCCCCAAAGAGAAGAGACATGCATAAGAACACCGCTTGAACGTTTCAAGGTGAAATACCTCCGTGTGAATTTTACATTTATAATTATATAATATTTTATACCTTTTGTCAAGATTTGCGGTAGCGAGGCCTTGAATGTTGGATAAAAGAAAATTTTATTTTGCGGCAAATAAAAAATCCCCCTTAAAACGGATGCGGAAGCTTATTGCTTTTATGTATCCGTTTCGGTGGGGAATGTCATTTTTCATAATGTGTATTATCTAAACCGTAATACAGGCTTCTTGAATCTTGAGATTCAATCTTCCTCGATGTCGTTGAAATAATCTCTATCAAAAAATTGAGACAAGGTTATCTCAGCGCCTTCACAAAAGCGCTTTACAGTAATGACTTTTGAGCATTTTGTCCGTCCTTTAAGCAGGTCGTAGATCGCCGAAGGTGACATACCTCCGCGCAAAGCTATATCGCATATATTGCTGTTGCGTTCCTTGCAGATCTCGTCTATACGTCTGATAATGGCGTCATTTAATTTCATAATTATTACCTGCCTTGATTGTGGAGTTTCACAATTATTATAGGTAAATATAAAAATATTATCTCGTGGAGTTCCACGATGTTGACAAAATTCCTACAAGAGTGTATAATATATATAAAATCGTGGAAAACCACGAAGATGGGAGGGGCGGGGATGATAATTGCATTTTCCGGACATTCTTTTGTTCCGTCAAAAGAAAGTGTGAAAGAAATAGTAAAGGATCAAATTCGGAATAATATTGTTGATGTCGAAAGCATTACATGTTATCTTGGCGGGTATGGTGATTTCGACAGTATTTGCGCTCAAGCATGTAGGGAATTAAAAAAGGAATATGTTGGGATAGAGTTAGTTTATGTTGCGCCTTACCTTAACATGTCAGAGCAGAAAAAGATTAATGAAATGCAACGCAGCGGCATGGTAGATGCCTCAATATATCCGCCCATTGAGAATACTCCGCCGAAATTTGCTATTTTAAAGAGAAATGAATGGATGATGAGAAATGCCGATATGATAATAGCGTACGTGAAGCATGATTATGGCGGTGCGTATAAGTCATTACAAATTGCAAAGCGTGAAAAAAAGAAGATAATAAATATTTGTGATGAATAGACACAAAAAAGGTCTCCCATGTGGGAGACCTTTTTTGTGTCATATAGTTTAGCCGTTGCAGCAGCAACAGATCACCAAAAGCGCGATAACGATTATCCAGATGAAGTTATCATCAAAAAGATTGCAAAGGCAGTTATTCATGATCGGACCTCCTTAAATTGCATTGGAGCTTTCTTGCTCCTCGTTAATATACTATGAGAGTGGAGGTCAATGTGTGACAGAGTATAGTGAATTTAGCAGATGGTGTCATCTATCTTTACGGGGGCTTTTATTTCGTCAGAGCGGAACGCAGCTTCCATTATTTTCATAACACGCATGAGTTGATTGTGTGTTATGAGCTGCTTTTCTTCTCCGTCAATGGCACGGCATACGTTGCGGTAAAAATCATGCACATCGGAGGATGGAGAGGGGATAAAATACTCGTTTACCGAGTCTCTGTTGCGGGGAGCCATGGTTTTTGTAAGACCTGCGGCAGTAACTACGGGTGTGATATTTTTTTCGTCTCTTATCTTGCAGCTGACCACTCGGCAGTCGTCGTTCCAAGAGTCGACGGTTGCACTTCCGTTGTCTCCTGCCATATAAAATCTTGGCATGTGGATAAAGTAGGACGTTCCTACCTCAATTCTTGCCACAAGTCCGCCCTCAAAGTTAAGGTCAAGCTTGAAACCGTCGTCTACTTCGTCGTTTGTGATATGTTCGCAGGTGCAGTAGACGCTCTCTATCTTTTTGTCGTATACCATCTGGGTTATCTGGTCGATAAGGTGGACACCCCAGTCAAGCATCATTCCGCCGCCGTGAGCCTTGAGCTGTCTCCAGTCACCCGGTATTCCGCGAGAGCCAAAATATCTTGACTCTATTCTGAAAACGTTACCAATGTCTCCTGATGCGTAAAGATTCTTCATGAGGAGATAGTCGCAATCCCAACGTCTGTTCTGGTGCGTTGTAAAAAGCATACCCGTTTCCTTAGAGCATTTTATCATTTGGGCAAGCTCGTCGCTGTTAAGCGCTACGGGTTTTTCGCAGATAACGTTCTTTCCCGCTCTCATTGCCTGACAGCAGAGAGGTAGGTGGAGTTCGTTTGGAACGGCGACGGTGACTATTTCAACCTCCTTATCGGAGAGAAGATCGTCAAGAGAGGAGTAAACGTGTATATTTTTTTCTTTTGCAAGGGCTCGTCTTGCTTCGGATATATCCCAGATTCCTGCCAATATGACCGAACCGCCCTCCGCAATTTTCGTTGCGTGCCATGAGCCCATTCCGCCAAAACCGATAAGAGCAACTTTTTTCATGGAATTTTCCTTCATGATTTTATCCAACCTTTCTTTTGAATGATAAGGATTTATATCTTATTACGGTTATTATAAGACAAATTAATTGCTCTTTCAAGTCATTAAGAGGAATTTATAGGACAAATATTGCTATTTTTAGCCTTTGCGTCATAAAATAATACGGTATTTTGTTGCGGAAATAAAATAACGGTAAGAGAAGAATTTGAGTTTTTAAAAAACTATTGAAAAAATCCACTATTTATTGTATAATATATGGAGAATTATTTTTTTCGGAGTGTAACATGTCAAAAAGTGAAAGACAAAAGCATATAAGAAATTTTTCGATCATTGCTCATATCGACCACGGAAAATCGACTCTCGCAGATAGAATACTTGAAGCGACACAGACGGTTTCTAAACGTGAGATGGAGGATCAGCTCCTTGATAATATGGAGCTTGAGAGAGAAAGAGGAATTACTATAAAGGCGAGAGCGGTAAGACTTGAGTATAATGCCGAGGACGGAGAGACATATCAGTTCAATCTGATAGACACCCCCGGTCACGTCGACTTTAACTACGAGGTGTCACGTTCTCTTAACGCTTGCGATGGGGCTTTGCTTGTGGTGGACTCAACTCAAGGTATTGAAGCACAGACACTTGCAAACGCATATCTTGCGGTAGACGCAGACCTTGAGATAGTACCCGTTATAAACAAGATAGACCTGCCATCTGCCGATGTTGAAAGAGTCAGAGGAGAGATAGAGGATATTATCGGTATTCCTGCTGAGGATTGTCCTGCCGTTTCTGCTAAAACGGGCCTTAATATCGAGCAGGTTCTGAAGGCGGTAGTTGAAAATGTTCCGTCACCTGTGGGGGACGAAAACGCTCCTCTTAAAGCACTTATATTCGACTCATATTACGATAGCTATCTTGGTGTCGTCGTAAACGTAAGAATTTTTGACGGCTCTATAAGAGGCGGAGATAAAATAAGACTTATGAGCAACGGTGCGTTGTTTGACGTTGTGGACGTCGGTTATATGACTCCGTTCGGACTTGAAAAAGCAGAAGCTCTTTATGCAGGTGAGGTTGGATATATAACGGCATCTATCAAGAGTGTTGGCGAGACGAGAGTGGGTGATACCATAACTCTTGAGGATCGTCCTACGGATAAAGCACTTCCGGGATTTAAGGCGGTGCAGCCTATGGTCTATGCGGGAATATATCCTGCTGATGGCGCTAAATACGGTGACCTCAGAGATGCTCTTGAAAAGCTACAGCTTAACGATGCGGCACTTGTATTTGAGCCCGAGACCTCTATCGCTCTTGGATTTGGATTCAGATGTGGATTTCTTGGTCTGCTCCACATGGAGATAATCGAGGAAAGACTTGAGAGAGAATTTAATCTTGACCTTATAACTACTGCTCCGTCTGTTATCTACGAGGTAAAGAAAAGAGGAAGCGAGGAGATAGTCCGTATAGATAATCCGTCGAATTTCCCACCTGCCGACGAGATAGAAACAGCCTACGAGCCGATTGTAAGAGCAAATATAATTACTCCAACAGATTACGTTGGCGGTCTTATGGATCTTTGTCAGGACAGAAGAGGCAACTTCCTCGATATGAAATATATTGACACGACACGTGTTGAGCTTCATTACGACCTCCCTCTCAATGAGATCATATATGACTTTTTCGATGCGCTTAAGAGCCGTTCGAGAGGATATGCTTCTCTTGACTATGAGCTTGGAGATTACGTGCCTTCAAAGCTCGTGAAGCTTGATTTCCTTCTTAACGGAGAGCAGGTGGACGCCCTCTCCTTTATCGTTCACGAGGAAAAGGCTTACGGAAGAGCAAGAAGAATAGCCGAAAAGCTTAAGGATAATATACCGAGACAGCTCTTTGAGGTTCCGATACAGGCAGCGATAGGCTCGAGAATAATCGCGAGAGAAACTGTCAAGGCAATGAGAAAGGATGTCCTTGCCAAGTGCTACGGAGGAGATATTACGAGAAAGAAGAAGCTTCTTGAAAAGCAGAAGGAAGGAAAGAAGAAGATGCGTCAGCTCGGCTCTGTTCAGGTGTCTCCCGAGGCGTTTATGGCGGTGCTCAAGCTTGACGACGATAACTGATAATCATATTTTGATAAATAAAAAGCATCGGATGCGGATAGCGTCCGATGCTTTTTGTGCTTTAAAGATTGGTGATCGTCGTGTTTTTTATATTGTATATTTCTATTTCGCAAGCAATTCCGTTTTTTGAGTAGACTGCAGAGTGGTTTGCTTACAATGTTTTTTATATGCAAAATACGTGGCGATATATAAAGCTACAGTCGTTATTATCCACGTTATGGGATAGGAAATGAAAAGGACTCTTATGTTTCCCGCGAATATGGGCAGGGGGCATATGGTAGCTATCCAAACAAGTCTGAAGAGACATGAGCCAATGAGAGAAATTATCATAGACCTTGCGGAATATCCGAAAGCCTTGAGAGCACCCGAAGCTACCTCCATAATTCCACAAAGAAAATAGGTAACGCTTACAACGCTCATTCTTAAAAGTCCCGCTTCTCGTACAGCTTCGTTGTTCGGCTCGTATATGGATAGGAGCGTGTCTCCGAAAAGAAACGCCGAAAAGCCGAGAACAAATCCCACGATAGCAACAGTAAAGGAACAGAGAAATATTGCTTTCTTGGTTCTGTCGTATTTTTTAGCTCCTACGTTTTGTCCTACAAATGTAAGAGAAGCATGGTGGAAGGCATTCATTGCGATGTAAACGAAGCTATCGATATTTGATGCCGCCGCATTTCCCGAAACGACTATATCTCCATATGAGTTTACGGTTGCTTGAATGATCACGTTCGAGACCGAGAATAGAGAGGATTGTATTCCCGAAGGTATTCCTATTCTGATTATAGACTTGAATTTTGAGAAGTTAAATTTGAGCTTCTTCAGAGACAGCTTGCATTTTATGTTTGCTCTGAACATGTAGATGATGATAAGGATCGCCGAAATATACATGGATATTGCGGTGGCAATACCGACGCCCAAAGCATTCATGTCGAGAACGATGACGAAGAACAGATTGAAGATAACGTTTGTTATTCCCGATATAGCGAGAATAACAAAGGCAGATTTTGTATTTCCTTCGGAGCGGAGAGCTGTTGACATGAAATTATATATCATTGATGCGGGGATACCGACAAAATAAGCCTTGAGATAGGGAATGGCTTCACCGAGTATCTCCTCGGGCGTTCCCATGAGCTTCAGCATAGGATCTGCGAGAAAAAAACCGACGACGGCAAGCACTGTTCCGCCTACGGCGGCGGTTATGAGAGACGTATGTACCACGTCGTCAACGTCCTTGTCCTTTTTTGCGCCTATACATTGGGCAACGAGCACTCCAGTTCCTACGGTTATTCCGAGGAAAAGGCCGATTATAAGATTTATAAGTGAGCCGCAAGCGCCAACGGCACCCATTGAGTTGCTTCCTCCAAAGCGTCCGACTACTATCATGTCGGTGGCATTGTAAAGCGTTTGTAAGAGCCCCGATGCTATAAGCGGCAGAGAAAATCTTATTATTTTACCGAGAAGAGCACCTTCTGTAAGGTCTTCGGAGAGCTTTGGTTTTTTCATTGTAATACTCATATCTATCCCGCCTTATGTAATGTAATAAATTATCCAAAAGCATAAGTATACATATACTTATATTATATACCTTTTGTGGAAAAAATCAATAGAAAACAAAAAAGATTTAAATAATATGAGTAGTTGATGTGGCAGAAAGAAAAAATATTTTATGGCAAATAAGATTTTCTTGGGATTGACTTGTGAATAAGTAGCCTGAACTGTGGCAAAATCATGAAAAAGTGTTGACATTACTTGAATTTGGGTTTATAATTAAATTACAAACCAATATTAAAGGAGGCATTTTTATGAATAATGGTTTTGAACAAAATCCTAACACTATTAAGAGTGAGACGGTTTCGGATAATCCGACTCCCAAAAAGAAAAAAACAGGGCTTATTATCGCAATAGCGGCAATTGCTGTCGTTGTTGCCCTTGCAGCAGTTCTCGTTTTCAGCCTGATCGGCGGAAATAAGGACGAAGAGGATCTTAATGTTTTCAGCAAAGGACTTCTTCCCGTTGCTGTTGAGGACGAAGAAGAGGGATTGCTTTGGGGATACGTAAACAAGAAGGGTGAGACGGTTATAAAAGCAAAATTTGCTGAAGCTTATCATTTCTCCGAGTGCGGACTCGCTCTTGTTAAAACTGTTGGTGACGACGATGGCGACGGAATGTACGGTTATATAAATAAGAATGGCGAATTTGTTATTAAGGCAAAGTACGTCGATGCGTATGGATTTAACGAATATAATGTTGCGGCCGTAAAGGACGAAGAAGGCAAGTGGGGTCTTCTCAATAAGAAGGGCGAGACTATTATCAAGCCCAAGTATGACTATATGGGTGAGTTTGGTGACGCAAAGACAGCTGTTGTTGCAAAAATTGACGAAGAAACCGATGAAATGCTCTACGGTATAATAAATACCAAGGGAGAAGTCGTTATCAAAGCCAAATATGATGCTATCTATAACTTTAACGAAGACGGATATACCGCTTTCCGTGAGGATAATGAAGATGGCGAAGCAAAATGGGGCATAATCAACAAAAAGGGTAAGGTCATCACAAAGGCAAAGTATGATTCTGCTACTGCATTTGACGACCATAACCTTTCTATAGTTTCCATAAGAAAAGACGGTGAGTCTGAATACGGTGTTGTTAACCACAAGGGAGAATCCATTGTTAAGACCAAGTATGCTTACATAGGCGCATTCTCTGAAGATGATGGCCTTGCGTGCTTTGAAAACAGTGAAGGTAAATACGGATATATCAACACCAAGGGTAAGGTAGTTATCGAAGCGGAGTATTATGTAGCACATGGTTTTGTTGAAGGTCTTGCTCTTGTCAGCGACAAGAAGAGCGGAGACGATATGTTCTTTATCAATAAGAAAGGCGACATTGTAGTTGAGCCCGATGACTACGAGTTTAAAGGCGAATTCGCCAAGAACGGACTTATCCTTATCTACGACGACAAGGAAGAAAAGTACGGGTTTGCAAACAAGAAGGGTGAAATAGTTATTGACTGTGAATTTGACAGAGCAGATGATTTTGCCGATAACGGTTTGGCTCTCGTTGTGGAGGGTGATGAGTATGGATACATCAACAAGAAGGGTGATTACGTTATCAGACCTGAATATTCGGCAGCTTCGACCTTCTACGATGACGGTTATGCACTTGCAATTATCGATGAAGACGGTGATAAGCTGTGGGGTATTATCAACAAGAAGGGCGAATGGGTCGTTAAAGCAAAATACGCTGGCATAATGTCCCCCGGAGCTCTTGACAGACAGCAATACCGTTAATTAAAATTTACAAATAAAAGGAGATCTCTTATGGATACACTTAAGAAAATTTTTCCTTTGTCGTTTAAGTATATTGACTCTGTAGCAAATCTTATTATAGGAATTCTGATCTATCTTGTAGTTGGAATTTTGGGCGGCGTGCTTCTTGGTATCGTTGGAATTATTCCTGTTATAGGACTTCTTGTTGGAATCGTTGGAGCACTTGTTGATCTTTACGTTATTGCAGGAATCGTTATTCAGATACTTGTATTTACAAAGGTTTTAAAGTAATTTAAAAAGCAAACGGCGGTAGCATTGCTACCGCCGTTTGCTGCTTTAATGTGATTTTTATAGAATAACTTCTGCCGTAATGCCGTCGGGGAGGGAATAGTTGAATACGGGTTTGCCGTTCTCAAAGTGCCATTCGGTATAAATCTCGCCGTGTTCGGTTTTATAATGAGCTTCAAAGCTTCCGATCTCCTTTAACATATGGGGCTTCAGCACTACGTGTGAAAGTCCGGGTGCGGAGTCGTTTACTCTTATTCCGCCAAGATATTCAAAGAACCAACCTGATATAGCACCCAATGAGAAGTGTGCCATGCTGACGCCACCGTCGGGATCGTCAAGCCCAAACCAACTCTCCGATATTGATGTTGCTCCGCCTTTTAGCATATCCATCCACGATGGACGAGCTGGCTGAACGAGTAGTCTATAGACTATGTCTGTATAACCGTAATCGGAAAGCACCTCGGGCATAAAACGAGTGCCTATAAATCCTGTTGTGACGTGGTAATCCGCTTCCTTTACGTATTCTGCGAGTCTGTCGGCAAGTGCCTGTCTGTTTTCTTCGGGAGCTATTCCAAAGGCTATAGGAAGTGTAATGCCACACTGATTGCGGGCATCATAATCCGTACCTCCGTCTACAAGATGACGCTTATTGAATTCGTTACGTGCTTTATCGGCTTTCTGCCTTAACTCTATTGCTCTTTCGTTATCTCCAAGGATAGATGCTATCTCTGAAATTCTGTCGAGCATATGGTAATACCAACAACCGCTGAAGAATTGCTTTGACGGTGATATGCCCGTGGGAGAGAGCCAATCAGAGTAGGGTGAGCAAGGATTTTCGGGGAGTATCATTCCGTCAAATTCCTGCCTCTTTTCTACGAGCTTCAGCATCTCGGGGTATCTTACTCTTAGTATCTCACGGTCTCCGTAAAAACGGAAAAGGGTGTAGGGTATCTCGTAGGTCTCGTCTTCCCATGCATACGGTCCCGCCTCGGTCTTTATGCCGTTATCTGTCCAGCGGGAAAGGAATGTGGAGCAGTCGCTGATAAAGCAAGCCGTGTGGCTGAATATCTGTGAGTCTCCGTTCCAGAAATTTTTTTCTCTTGTGGGACAGTCGGTAGGTCCGTTATGGATATTATTGTACCATGAGCGCTTTGTTGCGTTAAATATTCTTGTAAGCTCGTCACTGTCGGTCTTTATCGAGCCTGTTTCTTCGAGTGAGGTGCGAATCTCATAGGCTTTGAGCTCGAGAAGCTGCTCTTCCGAATCAAGTCCCTCGATCCATATGTATCTGAAGCCGGTGTAAGAGAAGCGGCACTCATATTCTTCGATTTCTTCTCCGCGGGCAGTATATACGTCCATATTTCTGACGAAGAGCTCGGATCGACCTCCCTTTTCGCAGTCGTTTCTGAAAAACACACAGGAATATGCGGCAAGCTCTGGAGTTCCATCCTTTTTCATTCGCTCACAATAGCGGATGCGTATCTTTTGTCCCGCTCTCAGTCCCTTGAGCTTGATAGCGGCTCTTCCCGCGATACAATCCTCTATATCGTAAAGGGGAGATGTGCCGTCAAGGTATCCTATCTTTTTAGGTGCGTAGGTCTCTGTAGCCTTTATGAGAGGGTAGCTCTGGAGCATAAGGGTGGATAGCTTTTCATTGTTCGGAGCGGCACTTACGGCTTCAAAACGCTCTTTTGGAAAATCTTTGTCGCACCAATGAGCTATTTCGAGCCTTGCATCGTATCTTTCACCGTATTGCAGGTCGTTATCAATGAGAGGCGATGGAGCGCAGAGCCAATTTTCGTCCGAATAGATATATTCTTTTTCTCCGTCCTCGTACTCAAGCTCTGTTATAGAAACGAGAGTGGGAATATTAGCCTTGAGTGTTCCCCACGAACGACAGTTATATGAGCCGTTGCCGGTTATCATGCCGATAACGTTCTCGCCCATGCTCAAAAAAGGAAGAAGATCAAAGACTTGATATTCCTTTTGATAGTTGTCGCCATAGGGCATAAGTCTGCCCTCGGAAATTCTTTCTCCGTTCATATAAGCCTCATAGCATCCGAATCCCGATGCGAAAAGCGTTGCCTTTTTGGGCATTTTCTTTATGGAAAAGGGACGGATGAAATAAAATGAACGACGAAGGGCTATGGGGTGTATGGGGTAAACCCCCGGTGTTTTCGGAACGTATCCGTAGGGGTCGGTGGTCATCGTTTCGAATCCCTCGGGCTCGACCTCGCTGTCGTAGAAGTTGACGAGCTGAAGTATTCTCGCATTTTCGTCAAGGTAGATGTCTTCGTTGGTTCCGTCAGCGTAAAAGAGTCTTATTCCACCGGTTATTGCCGAAATAAAGCTTTCGTCGCTGTTCGACTGATAGCCTCTTATGTGTAGGTTGTTCTCGCCTGCGGTGACAAGCTCTGTTATATCGGTAAGCGTCAGATGCTTCGTATCGAACGCAAACTGACGTCCGTTGAGCCAAAGGTCGAAAAGGTTATCGCAGAGGAATGCCGCCTCCGCCTTTACCACAGCCGCTTTGGGTGTAAAGAGCTTATAGGCGTGAAATCTTGTGTGGGCAAGAGGCCACCAATAATTTGAACCTTGAAAGTTTTCCTCTTTTGATCTTGAAAATCGACAAAGTGTTTCTGGCTTCGGGGTTATAAGCTGTGCAAAGGAAAAATCCTTGAATTCTCTTGTATATTGCATGAAATTTATCTCCTTCTCCGATATGTATTGAGTGAATTCAATCCCATAAGTATTCTATATGGAAATTATATCATATCTTAACAAAAAAACAAGTGTTTTTGTAAAAAAAAAATTATATATTTTTAGCGTAACTAAAAAGAGAGTTGACAATAGAGTATATATGTGGTATTATAATATAGAAGAAGTATTTGTAAAATGGGGAGTTTTGTGGAGCGATTTTGAAAGATGATCCTTCGACAATAACCCACATAAATCATGAAAAAACAAAAAAGAGAAAGGGATCATAAAAATGGAAGAAAAGGTATTGAATGAAACCGAAGAAGTAAAGAAAAATACAAAGCCAGTTGAGGTCAAAATACACAGGAAGCCCAAGACGGACAGAAAATACGAGAGAGTTTCAGATGCAGTAGACTTCTGCCGTGTAATTGCAAAGCACGGTGACAGGGTGGCTTTCTCATATTTTGGCGAAAAGAGAGAGGTCATAGACATGACCTACGGTGAATTTGCCTCTCTCGTAAAGAACGTGGCGGCAGGTCTTACCGAGCTTGGATACGCAGGGAAGAAGATAGCCGTAATTGGCGAGACGTCGGTATTCTGGCACGCGGCATATCTTGCGACACTTGCTACGGGCGGTGTTGCGATACCCATGGATAAGGAGCTTGAGGTTGAGGTCATAAACGGACTTCTCGGAAGCGTTGATGCTGATGCCATAGTTTATTCGGGAAGCTTTAACGGAAAATTTGTTCCCCTTATGAACGGAGATACCACTCTTTCGATGTTCGTTGCAGTTGCGCCTGACGAAAAAGAGCTTGAAAACTCAAAGGTCAAGGCGTATTCCGATGTTGTTTCTCTTGGAAAGGCTGCAGTTGAGAATGGATATGAATATCCCCCAGTTGAAAACAGAGACAAACTTGCAGAAATGCTCTTTACTTCTGGAACGACTGGAACGAGCAAGTGCGTAATGCTTAGCCAGAAGAATGTTTTTTCAGTGGTTACGTCAGCTGCCGCAACTGTTGACTTCAAGCCTGACGATACTATCGTATCGGTACTTCCCGTCCATCATACATACGAGCTTGCATGTACTCTTGCAGGACTTGTTTACGGTATGCATATCTGTATTAACGACTCTATTGCAAGAGTTCTCAAGAATTTCCAGATATTTAAGCCCACCGGTCTGGTTCTTGTTCCTTTGTTCGTTTACACCATGTATAAGAAGATTTGGAACGAGGCAAAGAAGAGTGGCAGAGACAAGGCGCTCAAGCTCGGTCTTGGAGCAAGTAAAGCTATGATGAAGGTCGGTATTGATAAGAGACGCTCTATATTTGCCGACGTTCATAACTCCTTTGGCGGTAGACTTGAAAAGATAATCTGCGGAGGTGCGGCACTCAATCCAAGAATGATAGAATTTTTTGAGGATATCGGAATATCTATATATGAGGGTTTTGGCATTACCGAATGTGCTCCTCTTACCTTTGTAACCCCTTATTTTGCGAGAAAATACGGCTCGGTAGGACCTGCTGTTCCTTGCTGCCAGGGAAGGATCGCGGGTGACGAGATCAATGACAAAGGATATATAGAAGGCGAGATACAGATAAAGGGCGATAATGTTATGCTTGGATACTTCAACAACCCCGAGGCTAACGAGGTAGCATTTACAGAGGATGGTTGGTTCAGAACGGGTGATATGGGTTACATGGACAGCGATGGATATTTCTATATCACAGGGCGTCTTAAAACTGTTATTATACTCGAAAACGGTAAGAACGTATATCCCGAAGAGATAGAAGAACACCTTGGCTCTATTGAAAAAATTGCCGAGTGTGTGGTCGTGGGCAGACAGGAGGGAACAGCTGTAAATCTTGTTGTTATCGTATATCCCGATAGAACAAAGTTCCCTGAAGGAGCGACAGAAGCGGAGATCCTTGCTGATATTGAAAGCGAGATAGCTACAGTCAACAAGACACTTCCTACGTATAAACAGGCAAAGATCGTAGAGCTCAGAGATACTGAATTTGAGAAGACTACAAGTAAGAAGATAAAGAGACACTTGGTAAAATAAACTGAAAATAAACATATTTTTGAAAAAGCCATTGACAACGTGGTTGACATCGTGTATAATAGTTTTCAATACTACATTCTATTTTTTCGACAACTTCAATTTTGAAGTCGATCAGAAAGGAACAAAAAATGAACGAATATGTTATAGTAACCGATTCCAGCGCCGATCTTGAGCTTGATACAGCAAAGGAGAACGGTATAGAAATACTTGACCTTATGGTCGTGGTGGAGGGAGAAGCTCCCAAAAGAAACAGAGAAGTAGACGTAAAGGAATTTTACAAGCTTCTTCGTGAAAAGAAGGGCGCAACGACTGCTGCTCTCAACATAGACGATTTTGCTAACGTTTTAGAGCCTATTGCGGCATCGGGAAAGGATATTTTATATCTCGGATTTTCTTCGGGACTCAGCGGAACTTATGCAGCAGGAAAGCTTGCGGCAGAAGAACTTTCGGAAAAATATCCTGAAAGAAAGATATACACCTGTGATACGCTTTGCGCATCTCTCGGAGAGGGACTTCTCGTATATCTTGCTGCTATGAAGAAAAAGGCGGGAGCAACTATCGAAGAAGTTAGAGATTTCGTTGAGAATTCGAAGCTTAATCTTTGCCATTGGTTTACGGTAGACGATCTGTTTTTCTTAAAGAGAGGCGGAAGAGTCAGCGCTGCGACTGCGGTTCTCGGAACGATGCTCAGCATCAAGCCCGTTATGCATGTCGATAACGCAGGAAAGCTTATTAATGTTGAGAAAGCGAGAGGAAGACGAGATTCTGTTAATCGTTTGTTTGAAAAGTGCAAGACAACGGCAATCGATATTTCTGAGCAGACCGTGTTTATCTGTCACGGTGACTGCATAGAGGATGCGGAATACCTTGCCGATAGAATAAAGAACGAGCTTGGAGTAAAGGAAGTATTTATAGGATATACCGGTCCCGTAATAGGTGCTCATTCAGGTCCGGGTACACTTGCGATATTTTATATTGGAACAGAGAGGTAACTATGGCTTTAAACGGACATGACCTTTACGGAATGCTGTTGTCGGGCGCAAATGCTCTCGATAACAGTAAGGTAGCAATAAATAATCTCAACGTATTTCCTGTTCCGGACGGAGATACGGGAATAAATATGTCACTGACTCTCGGCGGTATCCGTTCTGTCGAGTCAGATATCGGCTCTGTAGGAGATATGGCAAAGCAGGCGGCTTCTATGATACTGCGCTCGGCGCGAGGCAATTCCGGTGCTATCCTTTCTCTCTTTGTCAGAGGAATGGCTAAAGCATTCAAAGGTCTTGAGGAAGCAAAGCGCGAAGATATTGTAAGGGGCTTTCGAATGGGAGTTGACGAGGCATATAAGGCTGTAATGAAGCCTGCCGAGGGTACTATTCTTACTGTAATGAGAAGAAGTGCCGAAGAAGCCGAGGCGGCTATTGCCGAGGATCGTTTTGCAGGGGATACGGAAGGACTTCTTTCTTTCATTCTCGAAGTTGCAGATAAAGCTCTTGCAGAAACACCCGAGCAATTGCCCATCTTGAAAGAGGTTGGAGTTGTTGATGCGGGTGGCTACGGATTTGTAGTTGCGCTTGAAGGTATGCTCGCATATCTTAAGGGAACTCCAATAAAGCTGCTTGAGAGAAACGATCAGGTAGGAGAAGCAGATTTTGCAGGTTTTGATACAGAGGACATAACCTTCCCTTATTGCACAGAGTGTATCGTTGATAAAAAAGAGGAATATCTCGGAGAGGGAACGGCAACCGAACTCCACGAGTACATTTGCGGTCTTGGCGACAGCGTAGTGTTCGTTGACGACGAGAGCATGATAAAACTTCACGTTCATACTGACCATCCCGGGCTTGTAATGGAAAAGGCACTTGAATTTGGTGCTCTTGCAACTCTTAAGGTTGAAAACATGAAAAATCAGCACTCTGCTATCTTGGGAGAGAGCAAGAAGAAAAAGTCTGCAGATGCTGAAAAGGCAACCAAGAGAGCACTCCCTGTTAAGAGATACGGATTCGTTTCTGTTTGTATGGGTGTTGGTATCAGAGATACATTCCATGATCTTGGTGTTGATAATATTATCTTTGGCGGTCAGACTATGAATCCAAGTACGCAGGACATAATCGACGGAGTTAACAAAACTCCCGCAGAGATAGTATTCGTACTTCCAAACAATAAAAATATATGTCTTGTTGCAAATCAGGCGGCAAAGCTTGTAAAGGACAAAAAGGTAGTTGTTATAGAGACAAAGAGCGTTCCTCAAGGAATATCCGCAATGATAGCTTTTAATCCTGACGGAGAGCTTGAGACTAACGTAGAGGATATGAAGACTGCTATTGCAAGTGTCACAAGCTTTTCTATAACCCATGCGGTGAGAAACACTACCATTGAAGGTAACAAGATAAATAACGGTCAGATGCTCGGACTTATGAACGGAAATATCGAGTGTATTGCCGACAGTACTGAGTCCTGTCTTGAAAAGCTTACCGATAAAATGACCGAGGCTTCTTATATCACTGTTTTCTGCGGTAGCGAGATTTTGCCGGAGCAGGCAGAGAAAGCAGAGATAATGATGCGTAAAAAGCTTACAAATGCGGAGATATGCTTTATAGCAGGCGGTCAGCCTCTTTACAGCTACGTGATTTCAGCAGAATAAAAAAACAAAAGGACTATTGCAAATTGATTTTGCAACAGTCCTTTTTTTGCTTTTTATGCGTTGTCGGAATCGGTAGATACGAAGCGTTCTCTTGCTCTGAAGAGAAGAGAGATACACCAAATTCCCGCAAGAGCAACTACTGTATATACGATACGGCTGAAAAGCGCGGTCTGACCTCCGCCTATCCAGGCGACGATATCAAATCCGAAAAGACCGATACTACCCCAGTTAAGAGCGCCGATGATCGTAATGAGCAGTGCGATTCTATCCATTATCATGATCAAAGATCCTCCTTTGAACGTCAATTTAACGTTCAAGAATAGTTTTGACAGAGTAGGATAAAATAAACGTGAAAGTATTTTGATATAATGTGATTTTTTGCCAAATAATTATTCTTTTACTTTGCCCAAACCTTAACGACAGCCTTCTTTACGTGAGAGGGCTTGTTGTCAACAGAGATTCCGGGAGCATGAGGCTCGTCGGGGAAGATAATAGCAAGCTCGCCCTTGCCGATTCTGATAGAAGCAAACTCATTGTTAAGGTTGTAGAGGATATAGTCGTCACCGGGAACGTATTCGGTCTTTGCGGTGAGCTTATCTTCTGTATCGTAACCGATTATTTCTTCACCCTCAAGAATTACCTGAATGTCGATATAATCCTTGTGAGCTTCGTAAAGAGCGTTTTCAAGAAGCTTTGTATCGTATTCGGAAGCGTTTACGTAAAGCTTGTCTCCAACGAATTCGGTTCTTCCTTTTTCAATTCCGTTTTCAAGCATTTTCTTTATTTCCTCAAATGCTCTTTCGAAATAGGGATTAAGTTTTGCGTAATTTGCAAGATCTGGACTGTTGATGCTTGTAATGATCATGATATGATCTCCTTTCAAAAATAGAGGTGAGTGACACTGCAAAACAAGTGGACTCTTTGTTGATATAATGATATCACAACTTATCTTTTAAGTCAAGGTTTATTTTAAATTTAAAGAGTTTATATGTTATACTGTCCCGCGACCACGCGTCCGAGTACTCTTATTCTATCAAGTTCTGTTCCCGAATAACGCATCGGTCTGTAAAGCGGATTCTCGGGAATAAGGGTTACGGTGTTTTCCTCTCTGTCATAATAAAACCGTTTGACAGTAGCTTCGTCCTCTATCAATATCACGGCAATGTTGCCGTTATCCACGATATCTGTCTTTTTTACGAAAAGCAGGTCACCGTCAAATATTCTCGCATTTATCATGCTGTCTCCTTTTGCGATAAGGCAAAAATCCGCGTCGATACCCGACTCGGCAGAAACGTAAGTCTCCTTTGATTCATCGGCAAAAATCGGTTCTCCACAAGCGACGTTGCCGAGCAATGGGAGTCTTTTTGTATTTATTGGATAAAATCCTGAAAGGGAACTTTCCTCCGACTGCCAACCTAAAAGATATGTTGGTGAAACTCCGAGAAATAAAGCTATTTTTTCGATTTTTTCGGTTGGAATATTTGTAACTATTCCCGTTTCATATTTATATATAGCCTGCTTGGTAGAGCCGATAGCTTTTGCAAGGTCCTCTTGAGAAAAGCCTTGTTTTATTCTTTCTTGTTTTATTATTTTTCCTATGCTCATACGTTGACCTCCTTTTTTAAAATTATACACTATAAACTGACAGTTGTCAATATTTTTTAAAAAATAACTTGACAAGTTACAAAAAATATGATATGATATAGTAAACTAAGGAGTTTCAAAAGGAGATGATGTATATTGAAAGAATTATAAAACATAATATGATCTAATTTTTTTTACGCTTATAGTAACCTGACAGGTTACAATTATAAAAAGAAAGGAAGTGAATGAATAAGTGTTTAAAATAAATGAGGATTATACTATATGTCTTACACGGGGAGATGCTATGTGCTTTTCCGTGTCTGCAGTAAACAGTGAAGGGAAGGTGTACAGCTTTAAGGTCGGTGATGTAATCAGGATCAAGGTCTTTGGTAAAAAGAGTTGTTCGAGCATTCTGTTATGTAAGGAATTTCCTGTAACTGACGAGTGTGAGAGTGTGGATTTGTTTTTATCCGCTGACGACACGAAGAGTGGAGAGGTTATAAATAAACCTAAGGACTATTGGTATGAGATAGAGTTGAATCCCCATACCGAGCCCCAGACTATCATAGGATATGACGAGGATGGAGCGAAAATATTCAGGCTTTATCCTGAAGGAAAAGATATTTGATAAAAAGAAAGGAGAATTATAAATGAAATTAACAGGTAAAATATTTACGCCCGACACAATACGGGGAAAGAGTGCATATGAGGTAGCTTTGCTTAATGGATTTGAAGGAGGTGAAAGAGAGTGGCTTTCGTCACTTAAAGGAGAAAAGGGAGATAAAGGCGATACTTATGTTATGACAGGCGCGGACAAACAAGAAATAATTAATGAGGTTATTTCATCGTTGGGCTTTGCCGAAGAGGTGAGTCTATGAAATTGAACGGAATTTATTATTTTAATGAACACTTAACTTTCCCGCCTTTTGCGGGGCTTGAGGGAGAGGAAGTAAGGGGTAGCTACAGTAAAATTCTTCACAAAGAAAATGTAAGCTTTATATCAAACGGAACGATCTACAATAGCTTTGAGATAGTTGCAGCAGTTCCTGAAATAATATTTAATCAAGAAACTATCCCTTCTTATGACGGAATGTGGTGTAAGCATGATATATGGAAAGATGACCCGAATGGAAGGTTAGGTTTTTTTGTATGGAACGATGAAGCATATAGAACGATAATATTTTACAATCAAACTGTTTCCGACACGTTTTATACTTGGTTCATGAACAATGCGAAAGAAGTTCAAGGAATTTATTCAATTAAAAAATCTACACTCAAGGGAATAGCCGACAGCATAAGAGAGAAAAAGGGAACAAGTGAGAATATTCTTGTTTCGGATTTTGCAAACGAGATCGGAAGCATTGAAACAGGTATAACTCCAAGCGGTACAATTGAAGTGACCGAGAACGGAACACATGATGTTACAGAATACGCAAATGTAGCAGTTAATGTGGAAGATGCGTCCAAATCCGATTTAATATCACTTATTGATCGTTCAATAACTCATATTGACATTCCTGAAGGAATCTCTGCAATAGGTGCTCATGCATTTGCTCATAGCTACAAACTTGTATCGGTATTTATCCCCGATAGCGTGAGACTTATTTCTTCACAAGCTTTTTTTGGGTGTAAGATGCTTTTTGAGGTGAATATTCCCAATAACGTTACCGAGATAGCTTCTGAAGCGTTTAAATTTTGTTATGCTCTTGAAAAGGTGACGATAGGAAGTAATGTGAAAAGTATGGCAGTTCAAGCGTTTTCAGGAGATACTACGCTTAAGACGGTGGTGTGCTATGCAGAAACACCACCCACAATACAAGCAAATGCTTTTTTGGACGTTCCAACAGACTGTGTGATATATGTTCCCTATAATTCTGTTGAAGCATATAAGACCGCAACCAATTGGAGTGATAGAGCAGAGTATATCAAGCCAATATGCGTATTGAATGGAACATATTTGTTCAATGAATATGTTGGTTCAGCACCAAACGGTCATGAAGAAAATATTCAATTTGTTTCGAGTGGTAAAAACTATTCAGGAATAAGATTGCATGGATTCCCTGAAATATATTATGACAGTGATTTTGTTTATTCTTTAGACGGAGGATGGTTGCTTGGTGAGGAATATAGGACATTAACACTTGACAACCAAACTGTTTCCGAAGAGTTTTATACTTGGTTCATGGCAAACGCTACGGAGGTGACAGAATGATAGTTAAAGAATTTTACAGAACAAGAGAAGATGGAGTAAATCTTTACAGAACGTTCTCCGACAAAGGTTTTCTTATTAAAAAAGGAGAAACGGACGAAGTATATGACATAGCTATCGATACCGAGAACAGTGAATTTGAATATTGCGAGATCTGTGAAGAAACTATAGCTTCAGATCTGGTGTAAAACAATAAAAAAACCAAGGTCATTTTGACCTTGGTTTTTGAAGAAAAATATAACAATATGTAATTTAATTTAGTATAGTCACGGTTATGTCACCAGTATCGGTAGATATCTCACATCTGCCGCCAGCTGTGCTTTTAGGAATGCTGACGTCACCTGTGTCGGTTTCGTAAATAACTACCTTATCAGTGAGGAATGATGCATCTACATCGCCCGTATCCGTCTCAACGTATATTCCGAAAGCATCGCATCTCTCAAAGTTTACGTCGCCTGTGTTTCTTTCAATAGAGAACATTTCAGTGGCGACAACGTTTATAAGGTTTATATCTCCTGTGTCGCCCTTGGAAAGAAGGCTTTTACATTTAACGTTTTCAAGATATGATTTGCCTGTGGAAACGTTTATTTCTATATCTCCCTCGCACTCTACATTGGAAAGGTTTACCTTTCCTGTGGTAACGGTAAGATCAAGCTTGTGTGATGATATTCCTTCAAGTTCAATATTTCCCGTACTTGTCTTTATTTTTATAAGCTCACAGGCAGATGCGAAACAGGACACGTCTCCTGTGCTTCCCAAAATATCGACGTTTTCGAATATAAAGTCATTTGGTATTTTCACATCACTTGTGTGCATTTTGATCAAGAGGGAAGTGTATTCGCTCTCGGGAAGATATACTTTGATCTTTGTCGAACCAAAATTTATGCCTATGTGTTCGTACCATTTTCTCGTATTCTCAAGCTCAATTGTGAGCGCGCCGTCCTTTACTGCGACCGCGTGTCTTTCATTTACATATTCGATGCATACCACCGAGGTTTTTTCGTCTTCCGACATTACAAATTCAATATCCGCCGTGTCGGTATCTATGCAAATGCTATCAAAGTCTTCGTCTATTACATGTTCGTTTGTTTCAAGTTTGGTTGTTGAAAGCTTTGTAAAATCCCATTTTAGTATACTCATTACGGTGCTGAAAATAAGGAGGCCTGCAAGAATGAGAGAGGATGCGACGATTATACAGACTACCGTGCTTTTTTTCATAACGTCTCCTCCTTTTTGATAAAGCTTTTTTTAATTCCAAAGATAATTTTTTTAGTAAGTAATACTGTGCCCTTTGTTGCCGCCATGCAACCAATGAATGCAAATATAGCGAGACCGCCCGAGACGAGAGTTGCGCTCGCAAGGGCTATTCCCGAAAGAATGTTTCCGTTAATAGCAAATAATATGCCTGCAGGAATTCCTACAGCTCCAACCGCCGATAGTGACGCAAACACTGCCCATGCGGATACTACAAGCGACCATATCACAGCATAGAGGGCAATGACAATGGCAAAGGCTGACAGCCCCAGAACGAGCCATAGGGGAGAGCCCACGGCTAATAGGACTATCTCCCAAGCCTTTAAGTATCTTTTGGGTCTGATCTTTTCTTTTGCGATCTTCGAGAGAGGGATATCGTCAACGATGTGGGCTGCTATTTCGTCAATAGAGCCGATCTCCGCTACGGCTTCCTCCTCGGAAAGTCCTTCTTCCATTCTATCTTCTATCATTTCGCTGTAAAAATTCAAGCGTTCTTCAACTTCTTCCTTGGGAAGTCCCGATAACTTTTCATTAAGTGATAAAAGAAATTTAAGCTTTGTCATTATTATCCTCCTCCTTTGTCACAAATTTGTAAATGGAAAGAATTTCTTTCCAATCGTTTTTAAATTCCTCTATTCGGTCAAGACCTTCGTCTGTAATATGATAATATTTCCGAAGTCTTCCGCCATGTTCTGTCGTTCTTACAGTTAGCATATTTGCTGTTTCCAAACGTTTAAGTATTGTATATAAGGTAGATTCGGAAAGCTCAATATACGGCTTCATATCTTTTATTATTTTATAGCCGTAGGAATCCTCATTTTTTATGGCAGCTAATACGCAAACATCAAGCAATCCTCGTTTTAATTGAATATCCATAGCATACTCCTCCTTGTGTAATACATCATATCACGAAGTATTTGTTTTGTCAATAGAATTTGAAAAATTTTTTAAACAAATCAGCCTTGTTTTTATATAAAAATAAAAGCAGCCCGCTGTTGCGGACTGCTTTTTGTTGGCGGAGAGAGAGAGATTCGAACTCTCGGAACGGTATTAGCGTTCACACGATTTCCAATCGTGCGCCTTAGACCAGCTCAGCCATCTCTCCATGACCTGATTATTATATCACATACCTTTTTAAAAATCAAGGGGTTTTATTAAAAAAAATTATTTTTTTGAGGTAAAGTCGAAAAATGTCAGCTAAAAAGCAATAAAAGTCATGAACAAACGGTTAAATTTGAATAAAAGTATTGATAAAATAATATTTATGTGATACAATAACCACAAGAAGTAGTTTTTAATACTATATTATAAGGAGGGCGATATATGACAGAGAGGATCAAGTTAAAAGACAGAAAGCTTCCCGTTTATACTGCGGGGGAGGAGATATTCAATATGGTAACGCACATTGTTGGAGGCGCTGTGGGAATAGCAGCACTTGTGTTCTGTGTTCTTATAGCTGCAGGGCACGGAAGCATTGTGGGAATACTTACAAGTGTTATATTTGGCGTTTCGATGATAACGCTGTATACAATGTCCAGCATATATCACGGACTCAGGACCGATATGTCCAAAAAGGTGTTTCAAATAATAGATCATTGTACCATTTATTTTCTTATTGAGGGAACGTATACCCCGATTCTTGCGTGCAAAATGGCGCCCAAATATCCATTAGAGGGTTGGGCGACCTTTGCGGTGGTCTGGGGTCTTGCGGCTCTTGCCACAACGCTTACGGCAATAGATATGAGAAAATACAGAGTATTCAGCATGATATGCTACGTGGGTATGGGTTGGTCGATAATTTTTTCTATTGACAAATGCTTTGATGTATTAGGTCCTATAGGCTTTTCGCTTATTCTCGGCGGAGGTATACTGTATACGGTCGGTGTTATCTTTTATAACATAGGAAAGAAAAAGAAGTATTTTCATTCGATATTCCACATTTTTGTTCTTCTCGGAAGTATATCTCAAGCGCTTGCTATAATGTTTTACGTTGTATAATAAATTTGATTATATAAAAAAGGATCTCACCGCATTTGCGGTGAGATCCTTTTTTTATGTTTGTAAGAATATTCTGATTATTTTCTTCTCTTCTTGGAAGAGCCAATTGCAGTTACAAGAGCTGTACCTGCGATCATCACAGCACCCATTCCTGCGATAGAAGATCCACAACCCTTCTCCTCTTCTTCTGAAGCATCATCGGAAGCATCGTCGGATGTATCTGCGTCTGCACTGTCGGTGCTATCGTTGGTGGAAGCATCGCCTGAAGGCTGGTCTCCGGAAGGAGTGTCACCGGCGGGAGTATCACCGGAGGGAGTGTCTCCAGAGGGTGTGTCACCGGAGGGTGTGTCACCTTCGGAGCTACCGCCATTGATCTCATCAAGTGTTGTACCTGCGAGAGCTGCAAGAGTGTTGATGTTGTAGCTTTCATTGAGATTGCTTATAGCGAAGTTTGACATCTCAACGTCGATCTTCTTTGCATCTGGCTCAAATTCGGAGGGAGTCATGGTGTTTATAGATAACATTCCGGTAGCTTTTCCTACGTGAGTTGAGTCGGATTTCGTTCTGTCGGTTTCATAAACGACCTTTCCGTCAACCGAAATGATACCGTGATTAGCTTCGCTCCATTCGATCTTAAGTCTGAAAAGATCTCCCGGGTCCTTGTTGAGAACTACTTCCTGAGGATCTGCGGGGATTGTATGGCCATCACCTTTACCGGGATCTGAGCCTTGAGGAGCGCCTGTCTGCTCCTGAATGATAAGAACGAGGCCCTTATCAACGTGATTTATGATATTGAAGTAGAATTGGTCATTGTATCTGTACCTTATGCAGAACCACATACGAGCCTGACCGTCAGATTCACTCTGCCACATACCGGGACCGCCGCCGAATACGTTAGCACAGGGCATCTCATTGACCTTCATATCGAATTCGATAGCAACATTCTTTGTAGTCTCAAGAGCACCATTGGTCCATACGATTGCGTAACTTCTCTGATTAGCGGGCCTATCGTCAACGATACTGATCACGTTTTCGCCATCTATAGAAGAAGTATTGGCAACATCGGGAGCTCTTTGTGCCTGGATTGCATTAAATACGTAATTTGCGCTGTAATCGGTGAACTGAAGTCTGCCAACAAATTTTCCGTCAATGCCGCCTGCGCTGATAGTCAAATCGATGTCGGTGTAGAGATATCTGCCGTTGCTCTTGAGCTCAAGTCCTTCAAGAGGAAGAGCGATCTCAATTATTGTGTCGTCTGCATTCTTTGTTGCAAATGCACCTGCGATACCTGTTACGGAGGAGGACATCGTGGGATCAAGCTCTGCTTCCATGCCGCCGATCTTGATGTTTACAAGTTCGACAGAAGCAAGGGCATTGATACCAAAGTATACGTTACCTTCGGTCTGGCTCCATGCAGCGCCTACGTATGCATTTTCTACAAACGTTTCCAACGCGAATTCTGCGGTGGGCGCTTCGCAAGGAGAAGTGATCGTTATACCGTCTGTGCCGTATCCAAGGCCCTTACCGTTAGTTAAAGTGATCTCTCCGTCGACTTCAACTTCGTTAAGAGAAGCATCCATGTACTTTACGTCTGCACTTGCATCCGTATTTGCAGATACAAGACTTACTGTGGAGATGACGGTCGCAAATGTCATAATAAGAGCGAGCATCACCAAAAGTGTTTTTTTCATGATATTATTCCTTTCTTTGAATAATTTTTATTCTGTATTATAGATTATAGCATAAAAAAAGTCATATTGCAATAGAAAAAGAGAATTTTTAAGAATATTTTTGTATTGTTTTTTGCCTGATTTGAAAATGATAACATATTTTTAGCTGATAAAATGTTTATGGCGGGAGATCTGCTCCCGCCATAAAATAAGTTTTATATATGTGTATTTTCGAAGATGATGTGTTTAATCTTTTTTCTTTTTGGTAGCTGCTACTGCCGTAAGTGCCAAGCCGAGAGAAGCGAAAATTCCGATTCCTGCAAGAGAGCTTCCGCATCCGCTCTTCTTTTCTGTCTCGTCGTCGGAGCTGTCTGTGTCGCCTGATGTAGCATCATTTGCGGATTCGTCGTCTTCTGCAGGAGCGTCACCTGTGGGAGCGTCACCTGAGGGAGCGTCACCTGTGGGAGCATCGCCAGAGGGAGTATCGCCAGAGGGAGTATCGCCAGAGGGAGTATCACCAGAGGGAGTATCACCTGAAGGAGTATCGCCCTCCGGTGTGATATCAGCACCTAACTCAAGAAGGGCATCCTTGTCGTATTCTGCATTCAAGAGTCCTACGGAGAGATTTGAGATATCAACGTCTATCTTTTCTGTAGGAGCGATAGAATCCGTACGGCCTGTGTTGAACATGAGAAGACCGATGGTAGAACCGAGATTGGGGCTGTAAGCAACAGCGTTTTCAATTTTTGTGATTTCTTTGTTGTTTACCGAAATCGCTACAGTATTGCCCTCAAACCATTCTATTTTAAGAGTGAATTTTTCTCCCTCTTCGCAACCGAGTTTAACGAGTTTTGCTTGACCTGGCTCAATTTTCTCGTCAAAGGCCGTTCCTGTCTTGACTTCGGTTTGAACGAGCATGCAGATCCCATAGTTCGGGTGGTTTATTATATTGAAGTAGAACATTTCGTTGTAGGCGGTTCTTACAAGGCACCACATATGAGCGTCAGGTGATTCGACCTGAAGCTTGCTGGGACCGCCATTAAAGGGCAGGGCAGTGGGCATAGCGTTTACGGTCATATCAAATTCGTAGGCAAAGTTCTTTCCGAGAGTGATGGTGGCATCGGGGCGAAGACCAAGGTATACTCTTGAGTTGGTTGCGTCTACTACATTGTCGAGAAGAGTTATAACGTAATCATCGGAAATGGTAGGCTGAGCATTAGCGCCTAATGTGCCTCTGTCCTCTTGTACCGTGCGGTTTACACTGTTAAATACGAAGTTTGCGCTGTAATCGGTAAACTGAAGGATGCCGTCGAATGCATCGTCAGATTTGCCGTTTACGGTTATCTTAAGATTTGTATATACGTATTTTTCGTTTTCATAAAGCTCAAGTCCTTCAATAGGGAGAGCCATTTCAAGAATCGTCTCGGTGATATCTATTTTAGCAAGTCCTCCCACTACTCCCGTTACGGATTCGCTGATGGTTGCATCAAGCTCTGCGGTCTTTCCGCCTATTTCGATCACCACAGACTGTATAGGCTCGTTTGTGGCAAATCCGAAGAATACCATTTTTTCTGACATGCTCCATGCAGCACCGATAGTGCAACCCGAAGCCTTCTTATCCATAACATATTCTGCTGTGTCGGGTGTGCCGGGGGTGACAATGGTCGCCTTGTCAAGCTGACTTGCCGAAGCGTCGCTGGAGTGAGCTTTCATGGTGTTCCATTTTCCCGTTTCATAATAAAGCTCTCCATCGATCGATACTTCGTTAAGTGTTGCATCGATGTAGTCTTTTTCTTCGTTTTCTGTTGCAGAAGTAAAGGAAATAGCTATTGAGAATGTTGCTAAAACCATTACCAATGCAAGTGTTAGTGATAAGATCTTTTTCATTTTGTTGTTCCTTTCGTTCTTTATTACATAAATTAGTTCATGGACAAAAGATGTCTTTCAAGCAGATTATATCACACTTAAAAATGGGTGGCAATGTGGAATTTGCATAAAGATTTTGGCGCTTTTTGTTTAATAAAACGAAAAAAATGAAAAAGTAAACGAGGAGTTCCAATTAGGCTTGAATTCACCCTTCGGAACTCCTCTGTTCGTGGATTTTATTGGATTTTAGTTTGTAGACTGTTCGGAGATTTTATCCTCGATCAGTTTCTTTTTTCGAGCACTCGTTGCTCCTTCGGGCTTTATATCTCCCGCCTTTGTGAGAGCGATCTTGGTAAGAACAGGTCCTACAAGCTCATATATAAGGACTGCAAAGAGCGTGATGTTTGCAGCGATCTCTCCTGCGTGACCGAGGCTCGTTGCTTTAAGCGCCATTCCAAGTGCGACTCCTGCTTGCGGTAAAAGGGTTATACCTAAATATTTTACTATGTTTTCTTCGCATTTTGCTGCCTTTGAGCTTATAAATGCACCGCTGTATTTTCCGATAGAACGAGCAATTATGTAAACTACACCTATTATTACGATAGCAATGTCGGCAAATACGGAAAGCTCAAGCTCTGCACCGCTTATTACGAAGAAGAGTATGAGTATAGGAGACGCCCATTTGTCCACTCTTTCCATAAGCTCCTCCGAAAAGTCGCATACGTTGCAGAAGATAGTTCCCATCATCATGCAAACAAGGAGAGAAGAGAATGCTATATGTACGCCGCCTATATTAAACTCAAGCATCGAAAGTGCTACTGTGAGAAGCACGAATGCGGCAGACATACAAAGGCGCTTTGTATTTGAATGGAAAAATCTTTCAAAGAAGAAGAAAAGAAGTCCCATGATAAGCCCCAAAAGAAGCGAAAGTACGACCTCGAGAACAGGTTCAAGGATAATAGATATAACGTCGATAGAACCTGCTGAAAGTGCTTTGGCTACACCAAAAGAAACTGCGAACAGTACAAGACCGACCGCGTCGTCAAGAGCGACGACGGGAAGGAGTATATCGGTAACGGGTCCCTTTGCTTTATATTGGCGTATGACCATAAGAGTTGCTGCAGGTGCTGTTGCCGATGCGATAGCACCGAGAACGATGGCTGTTGGAAGCGGGAGCTTATCACCCAGTATAAAGTGAAGTCCGATGAGTGCCGCGTCAACGATAAGAGTTGTGACCACCGCTTGGAATATTCCAATGATAGTTGCTGCTTTTCCTGTCTTTTTAAGTTGTGAAAGACGGAATTCATTACCTATGGAAAAAGCAATAAATCCGAGCGCAACGTCGCAGATTATTGAAAAGGATTTAACGTTTTCGAGAGATGTAAATCCGAGTCCGTTTATACCGAGCTGTCCCAAAAAAAACGGGCCGATAAGTATACCTGCTACAAGGTACGCGGTAACAGCAGGGAGCTTTGCAAGCTTTGCCAAACGGGAAAGCATAAGACCAGCCATGATTGCAATAGATAAACTTAAAAGTGCTTCCATGTTTTTTCTCCAAATTATGTTATTTATATTATTATAGAAGTGTAATTCCACACAATTGATTAGTATATCACCCTGCGAGAGAAAAATCAAGAATAAATGTCATAAGAGATATGAACAGAGTGTAAATTCGCTTATTTCTTTAATGTGAAAAATTGGTGTTTTATAGAAATATCGAATTTATTTTATCTTGACAATTTGAGTTTTTTATGATAATATATATAAGTGGTTTGATTTTTATGTATCTCGCTCATTTCATTCGAGGGTGTCTATGCGCATTGCGCAAGTAAAGAACTCTTTGTGTTCTTTAGGCTTCGCCACACCTCGCTCATTTCATTCGAGGGTGTCTATGCGCATTGCGCAAGTAAAGAACTCTTTGTGTTCTTTAGGCTTCGCCACACCTCGTTCATTTCATTCGAGGGTATCTATGCGCATTGCGCAAGTAAAGAACTCTTTGTGTTCTTTAGGCTTCGCCACACCTCGTT
>JAGBTY010000048.1 GCA_017631085.1 Clostridia bacterium | reverse complement strand
GAATTTTTCGCATACCTTCCGCTGTGAACGAGGGGTTATTCATTGTTTTTTGCGGGACGCCGAGGACGTCGTCCCCTACGGTGATGGGATAAATTTTTCGCATACCTTCCGCTGTGAACGAGGGGTTATCCATTGTTTTTTGCGGGACGCCGAGGACGTCGTCCCCTACGGTGATGGGGTGAGTTTCATGCACATCGACCGCCGTAACCATGGGTTATCCATTATTTTTCGGGAGGGGTTTTGTTTTTACGAAACACATCTGCGGCAAAATATTTAATTTAGCGTAACAAGGTTGATTATTTCTGTTTTTTGTGATATAATTAACCGATTAGATTTTTACAGTATTTTGGAGCATTAAAGCATGAGAACAAAGACCGAAGAAATGTACGCCACGATGCGACCTTGGCGTTTATTTTTTATTGTGGCAGCGCCCGGAATGATAAACATGTTCGCCATGTCGATATATAGCATATTTGAGGGTATATTTATAGGACAGATACTTGGCGAGGGAGCATTTGCGGCTGTAAATATTGCAATGCCTCTGGTTTTTATTAACTTTTCTTTAGCCGACCTTATCGGCGTTGGAGCCTCCGCGCCTATTTCGATCGCTCTTGGAAAGAACGAGCACGATACGGCAAATAATATCTTTTCTTGTTCGGTCATTATGATATTTTTAGCATCGGTCTTTATGGGAAGCGTAATGTTTATCGCGGCAGAGCCATTGTCGAGAATGATGGGCGCCAGTGATCTGTTGCTCGATACGGCTGTGAGATATTTACGTACGGCAGCTCTTTGCAGTCCTCTTGCTACCATATTTTTTGTCATGGATAACTATTTGCGTATCAGCGGATTCGTAAAGACCAGTATGGTAATAAATATAGGCTGTAATCTATTTACTGTCGTTCTTCTCACGTTTTTCCTTCTTGGCTGCGGCATGGACGTTGTAGGCTCGGCACTTGCTACTTCTATTTCCATGTGTGTTTGCTCGGTGGTGGCAATGATACCATTCGTTGCCAGAAAGGCACTGCTCAAATTCGTAAAGCCGAAATTCAGCTTTTCCATGATAAAAGAGATAGCCGCTTGCGGATCACCCGTTTTTCTTAATAACGTTTCGGGACGTGTTACCTCTATACTTATGAATATATCTCTCATGACGATCGGTGCTGAAACGCTCGGTGCGGGAGGCGGTCAGACTGCCGTTGCGGTATATGCGGTGCTGATGTATTCAAGTGACCTATGTTGGCCTTTACTTTACGGTATTGCCGATTCTCTGGCTCCTGCCCTGGGATTTAACTGGGGAGCGAAAAATTACGGAAGGGTAAAGGGAATAGTACGGTGCGCGTATATCGGTACGGCAATAATAGGACTTGTTTCTACCTCGTTCCTCTTTTTCTGCCCCGACCTCATTGCTTCTTGGTTCGTAAACGCAGAGGACGTAATACTTCTCGAAGTCTCTACGGTGGCAATAAGACTTTTCTGCTTTGCGTATTTGTTTCGCTGGATAGGAGTGACCACGCAAAGCTACTTCAGCGCCATTGGCAAACCTCTTGAAGCAACCGTTATATCGGTGGCTACGGCATTCGTTTTCCCTATATTGCTTCTCGGAGCGCTCTGGAGCTTCGGGCTTGACGGAATATGGTTCAATTTCGTGGGAGTAAATATACTGACAGCCATTCTTTCTGTGATTTTGCTTTTGAAGCTTACGCGGGAGATAAATAAAAAAGAAAAACAGCCTGAGGGGATTGAAAAATCTATAAATTTGTGATATAATGCTGTTTACAAAAGAATAAACGCAAAGCATCTGAATATTAAAGATATTCGTTGTCGGGCGTACTGCGTGACGGTACGCTCGGGGATAAGGAAATCACGGTGAGAATCCGTAGCAACAGCCATTACCGTATCGATAGTTTTCTGCGAAAACAACCAAGTCGGAATGCTTATCGCTTTGTGGAACGTAAAAGTCTCTTGGGCGACTCGGAGAAATTGTGGGATTTTAAGGTGACCTTCACCGTACTTTGCTATGAGCAGGATAGTAAGGTTTTTTTCGCAGTACTCCAAGAAGGGTACTTTTATTTTATCCTTTTGCAGATATAAAAAGAAAGGATAATTAAAAAATGAAAAAAACAGTAAGATCAACGATTTCGATTATTTTAGCAGTAGTATTTGTTTTCTGCCTTGTGTCCTGCAACACGGTAGAGAAGACAGGTGTCTGGGAGGAAGCCACCTATCGCAGAGATATGGAGTTCGGAAAGGGCTCAAAGACACTTGTAGTCGAGGTCAAGGCGGAGGAAGAGCTTGTGACCTTTACCGTTAAGACCGACAAGAAAACGGTAGGAGAGGCTCTTATGGAGCATGAGCTTATCGACGGAGAGGAAGGACCATTCGGTTTATATGTCAAAGAGGTCAACGGTATTATAGCCGATTACGACGAGGACAAATATTATTGGGCGTTTTATATAGACGACGAGGCTTCTATGACGGGAGTGGACTCCACAGAAATAGAAGAGGGAGTAGTTTACCGTCTTGAACGAACAAAGTAACGTAACCCCAAGGGGAGAGAGAAGGAACAAAATACTCGAGCTTGTAGTTTTCGCAATGCTCGGCACTGTCATGTTCTGTTCCAAGATCATAATGGAGGTCATACCTAACGTTCACCTGCTTGGAATGCTTACGATGACCTACACCGTTGTATTCAGATGGAAAGCGCTCATACCCATATATATATACGTTATGCTAAATGGGGTGTATGCGGGATTTTCAATGTGGTGGGTGCCGTATCTTTACGTATGGACGGTGCTTTGGGGGGCAACTATGCTCATTCCAAAACGAATACCGAGAAAGATAAAAAGAGTCATATATCCTATTATATGCTGTATTCACGGACTTGCTTTCGGTATACTGTACGCACCCGGCGAGGCGCTTTTATTTGGACTTGGCTTGGAGGAAACGGTTGCCTGGATAATAGCGGGGATCCCCATGGATATCCTTCACGGGATAGGAAATCTTTTTGCGGGTATCCTTATACTTCCGCTGGGTGAGCTTATTGAAAAACTAATGAAAAGACAGGGAATGTCTTAAAATACATAAGGTTGATTTTCAGGAATTTGGTGAACACGATGGAGAAAAAATACAGAATTATCGATGCCCACTGTCATATATACCCTGACAGAATAGCAGAGAAGGCGTCGGAAAATACGGGACTGTTCTATAATATGCCCTCGCGCCTTGACGGCAAAATGTCAACGCTGCTTGAACAGGGTGAGCGCGCGGGAATCGAGCACTATATCGTTCAGTCGGTGGCGACCACACCCGCCCAGGTGTCAAGGATAAATAAATTTATTGCCGACTCTGTTGCCGAAAGCGGTGGAAGATTTACGGGACTCGGCACGCTCCACCCAGACAGTAAGGATATGAAAGCTGACGTAGAGGAGCTCTTGAGCCTTGGACTTCGGGGCGTTAAGCTCCACCCCGATATACAGCGAGTGGCGATAGACGACGAACGAATGCTTGCGATCTACGAGCTTTGCCGCGGCAGACTTCCCGTTCTTATTCATACGGGAGATTACCGATACGATTTCTCCAATCCCAACCGAATGATGCCGATACTCGAAAAATATCCTGACCTTACGGTCATCGGAGCGCACTTCGGAGGCTGGTCTGTCTGGGAGGAAGCTACCGAACAGCTTAAGGGATACAAAAACTTCTTCGTTGATTGCTCTTCGTCTCTTTATGCAATGAGTGCTGAGAAGGCAAGGGAGCTTATCATGGCTTACGGTACAGACAGAGTGCTCTTCGGAAGCGACTATCCAATGTGGGAGATAGACGGAGAGGTAGAAAGATTTATGAATATAGATCTTACCGACAGTGAGAGGGAAGATATCCTTTACAATAACGCGGCGAAGTTATTTTTTGAATAATGTGAGAGGTATATAATACCTCGCGACTGTTCTACCAATGGATTTGCACAAAAAAAGGCTCCATTATGTAAAGCTACTGCAAGGGAGTCAAGTTTGCGTAGCAAACATCGAGGAGCTGTCGCGAAGCGACTGAGGGATTGTTTTTTCTAAAAAATTTGCTTTTTGACAATCCCTCCGTCATTTTCTTGCGAAAATGCCAAAGCCTCCCTTTAAACAAGGGAGGCTTTGGCTTTGCACACTTTGTTTATTTTGCCGACAGAATTTTTAAACCATACTTTGTTAGCATCCTGAGCTGATAGTACTATCAGCTCTTTTTTTTGTTGAGTTTGTTTTAATGATGATG
>JAGBTY010000047.1 GCA_017631085.1 Clostridia bacterium | reverse complement strand
ATCTACTATGCCACTATGATATTATATATTCTTTCTATCTATAAAGCCTTCATACCTCACTTCGTTCGGCTGCAAGAATTTCTTTTCGCAAAGCGAAATATAAATTCTTGCCATTGAGCGAAGCGAAATATGCTCAGGATGACACGGCAAAAAGTGCCGAGGAACGAGGCAGAATCTACGGGAAGCAACGCATACAATATACCGTATACCTTATTAATAAAAAACAGATAGCCACTATGGCGTTTTTTCTTTGATATAAAAAGAACAGAGAATGTTTCCATTCTCTGTTCCCTTTTTGCGTAATATTGTCAGGAAAAATTATTCTTCCCTTTTCTTTTTGCCGAGTACTGTTGCGATAAGCGCCGAGGAGATAACCGCCAATGCGGAGATTCCCGAAATCGACGAGAAGCATCCGCCCATGGGAATTACCATGACCTCCTCATCGCTGATATCATTCTTGTTCTTATCGTTATTATTGCTGTTGCTGTTATTATTGTTCTTATCTCCGTCTTCCTTATCCTGTCCTCCGATCAGATCGCCGATTATGCCTCCGATTCCCGGCTTATTGTTGCCGTCTATATCTTCGTCCTTGATAGAAATATCTGGAGGAGTTATAACGGGAGGAGTTATATCGTCGAAATCATTGTCTGGGATCGTAGGCTTATTGACAAGGTTGTTACACATAGCGTTATACGCATCCTCGTCATAAAGATCCGAGATCTCGTTTACGGAAATATTACCCCAGGTTACGTCGATAGTATCGTTAGAGATGTCTGTCTTGGTCCACTGAGCATTGAGCATAATGTAACTAAAAGTCCTTCCAAGACCTGAATCTATGTTCATAGCATTTTCAACGCTTCCAACGAGCGCTCCGTCAACGTATACCTTAAGAGGACACTTGCCATAGTAATTTTCCTCGCTCCATTCAAATTCGAGAACCATTTTCTCGCCTGTTTCCTTGCCGAGAATAATTGTGTGCTGTTTTTTAACATCCGCATTATTTTCTTTTACGTACTCATATACGTTGAGAACAAGACCGTCATCGGCAGTGTTCTGAATATTCATGTAAAGCGTTTCTGAAAAGCGATATCTAAGAGCAAACCAAAGCCGAGGAGCAGCAACTTGCATCAAAGTGCTAGGGCTGTCGTTTGCAACGTCTTCTATAGTAGAGTATGGCATACTGTCTACGGTAAGGTCAAACTTAAGCACAAGGTCTTTCGTAATGTTTGGTACCCATGTCATAATATCGTACACTCTTTTTTCAGTACCGTCATTTACGAGTGTAACCGTTCCGTCGCCATTATCGGTAGCTTGTTGCTCATGAAGCAGCATGGATGCGGCTTGGTTGACCTGATTGTAGGTAAAGCCTGCGGCGTACTTTGAGAAGAGAAGCTGTCCTTCAAAGGTATCTACAATACCGGACAGGGAGTCAACTGTAATGCTGATATCCGTACCTACACCTCTTGCTACCTTTCTTATTGCGATCTCGTCAAGAGGAATGATTATCTCATAAGTATAATCGCTGCCAGATGCAACAACCCGTCCTCCGCTTTCGCCGCCGTCAACGTATCCGAAGGCAACGTCAACAGTGTAATCCGTACCGCCAACGGTGATATCAACGGTATATACCTCTTCAAGTGCGTAAATACCGATATAGAGTTCTTTCTTCTCGAGACTGTACGCTGCGCCGAGTGCACCGTTCTCAAGAGTTACGTCGATACAGTACTCTGCCAAGTGTGGTGTTCCCAGAGCCGTGACATTGTTGTTTTCATCTGTGGTATGTAATATTGCTTTTTCGATAGCAAGATCACCGTCAAAGTCGATATCGTTAAGGGTTGCTATCATAACATCATCGGGAGGAGTTACAACAGGAGGGGTTATAACTGGAGGAGTTACGACATCTTGCTTCAAAAATCTATTCGTAGCCTTGACCTCAAGGTCATTTACGGAGAGAGCCGCAAGAGCCTCGATGTCGTAGGTCTTCTCATAAGAAGATACGAAGTTAGCTATTGTAAGTCCGCCTTCTTTCCACTGATAATCTTCAACAGTGATTCCCCTGTATGCGCCTTCTACCTTAGCTGCGCCCTGCATGTTGGAAATTACATTGAATCCAAAGCCGTACTCACAGATCTTGGATCCCTTGACCTGCTTATTAACAGCCTCACCAACCTTTACATCGTCAACGTAAACCTCGAATACGTAATTTTCACTTTTATCAATCATCTTTGTATCACTGTCATACGTAACAACGTTGTTTATGATCTTGAGCTCAAACTCGTCGCCAACATTCTTTCCGAGATCAATAACAGTACCGTTACCTACAAAGGTAGAAATAACCATCTGGAGACCCTTCTCGGTATTGAAGATAGCACCGCAGTTCATAATAGCGCCCATTGCGTTGGTGTTGTTAGATACGTAGAATGTAACGTGAGGCATCGTAGTATCATACTTGAGACCACTGGTACCGATGTCTCTGGAGGAAGCGATAGCAGCTTCAGGAACTTGGGGAAGTCCTTCGATCTTAACGTCTGCCTTGAGAACGTATGTCTCGGCATCGGGAACGTCACCGTACATGGGATCAAAACAGTAAATAAGCAATCCGGCTCTGGCGTCGCCGCCATTCTTTGCAGCAAGCTCTTCATCTGTATACGTAGCTCTGAGCTTATAACCGTCCTCCACCTCGTCGGTTGCAAGCATCCAGTGTCTGTAGTTTCTGCCAGTCTCGGATATTGTTGTTAGCTTAATATCGTCGGGAGTCTTGATATTCTTTGCGCGGTAATTGTCGTCACCTGCAGCTATGATTACAGGAACCATGCTTGTGAAAGCGAGCTTACCGTCAAATGTACCTGCATTTGTTGTAACCTTAATATCGGTAACAACGTACATACCGTCATAGTCAAGCTCAAGTGTCTTGTTCATGGGAATAGCTATTTCGTAGATATCACCCTTCTTGACCTGTGCGCCAACAATACCTGCAACAGTAGGGGTTGCACAGTCAATATCAAGAGTTTTACCACCGATCTCAATAGCGAGTTCTGTAACGGTTGCGGGAACTGCAAGATAGAGAACGTCTGTTGTGTCGTTCCATGTAGCAGCTATTTTTACACCGTTTACCGTATCGAATACGTATTCGATATAGTGATCCTCCCCAGAGCCATAATCAGAATCGTACTCTTTTTCGGCGCCCATATCGCCGGGCTTACCGTCTGCTCCGTTCTGCGTTGCGTAACCGTCAAGCACGACCTTGTCGGAGTAATAAGCATACAAGTAAGGCTTAGGTTCGTTTCCTATCCATGATATCTCACCCCCTGATACAGGGTGTGATTCTCCATACCCTCCTGTCGCAGAAACAGTTCCAAGAGTAGCTATGACAGTCGCAAATATCATAATAAGCGCGAGTATCATTGAAAGTGTCTTTTTCATTTTTACAATGTCCTTTCTCCAAGAAATTTCATGTTAGTATTATTTTACACCTTTTTTCAAAAAAAGTCAACCTTAATATAAATAAAAATCCCCCTCACCGTAGGGGCGACCATTGGTCGTCTGCAAAAAAACGAGATTACCATGGCAGAGTTTTCGAATAAAAAAAGCAAACGCCCCTTTTGAGAGCGTTTGCCTTTATATTGTTCGCGTAAGCGATATTTTTATTTTTACAGAGATAACAGATCGGTCAAAAATTGTTTCGTTTTACTTTAATTATTTCAGTTTACAATAAACTTTTCAAATTCGTGATAGTGGTCCTCTTCCATCACTATCTTAAGATCGCTCCAGTTGAGCTTCTTCGCAAGAACGACACCAAGGAGGCTCTTTGCGTTTACGGAGAATTTAGCTCCACTCTTAAGTATTATCTTTCCCTTAAGCTTTGTTGCGATGGATACAAGCTTCTTTGCGTCCTCCATCGTATCGATTTCAATGCTGTATACGTATTTGTTATCAATGCTCATTTTATTTACCATCCTTTCTCGGATAAAAGCATTTGCCGATCACCGATCTCGGTATGCGGTGTTTTCCGCTTATCTCTTGCCTATATTTTACAGTTAATTTATGAACAAATCTTCATGTAAAAATGAACCAATTGTAACTTTGCACAAATTTGTTTGTCTTTTTATGTGCAAGATTTACAATTGGTTCTTTTGACCTTAAAAATCACTTTCTCACGAGATATTTTCTCATATCAATAGCACAGGCTACAAGGATTATAAGTCCCTTTATAATATATTGCATATTGGAATCAATGCCGAGAAAGGTAAGACCGACAAAAATTATACGAAGAAGCACCACGCCCATAATGACACCTCTTATCTTGCCTATACCACCCACGAATGAAACCCCTCCGATAACGCAGGCGGCAATAGCGTCAAGCTCGTAATTAAGACCTGTTGATGCACTGTTAGATCCTATACGCGCGGCTTCGATAAATCCTGTCACCGCATACATTACGCCAGCCAGAACGAAAACAAGGATTATCGTTCTCGTTACGTTGACACCCGATACGTTTGCCGCCTCAGGATTAGATCCTACTGCAAACATATTTTTTCCGAATGCGGTCTTGTTCCATATAAACCACATCAGCGCTACAATACCGATAACGTAAAAAATATAGTTGGGTATTGCCGCACCGCCAATTTTGAACATGCTTCCCGTAATAAAATTCGTATATCTTGAATCAAGTCCGGAAATCGACTGCCCGTTATTTGTTCCCTGCATAAGATACATAAGCAGGACACCGTAGGTTACAAGCTGAGTTGCCAGTGTTACAATAAATGGGTGGAGCTTAAATTTCGCCGTACAAAATCCGTTTATAAAACCAACAAGTGCGCCTATTGCAACGATTGCCAGAAACACAATCCATACGGGTATCTCGCCAAGTGCCGGAAACATCTTTCCCGCATATCCGCTCATCTGCAAAAGAGACGCAGCAACACAAGCTGTAAGACCGACTATACGTCCTGCGGACAGGTCAGTACCCGTCAGTATAATACACCCTGCAATACCAAGAGCAATGGGCAAATTTGCCGCCGACAGAGAGATTATATTTATTATCGACGACAGAGACAGAAATCTCGGATCGTATATCTCAATACCTATTATAGCAAGAATGAGCAGTATATACAAGGAATTGTTAATAAAAAATTCTTTGACTGAACTCTTTTTTTCAATGACCGCTCCGCCCCTTGTTGCCGCGGCTACTCCCTCTGTAGCTCCGCTTTTCACACTTTTATTCTTATCACTCATATATAGTCCGAGTCACGAGGCTCATACGTATTTTGCCGCAAGACTCATTATCTCCTCCTGAATTTTTTTGCCGTCGTAATTTTCTCTCTGCCTCGGTACTTTTACCTCTCCCGCGCTTCTTCCTCCTGACATTACGAGTATCCTGTCACAGATACCGAGAAGCTCGGGCATCTCACTTGATACGACTATCACCGAGCATCCCTTTGAAGCAAGACCGATAATAAGCTGATATATCTCATACTTTGCCCCAACGTCTATACCTCTTGTCGGCTCGTCAAGTAAAAGGATCCTTGGCTCTGTCAGAAGCCATCTTCCGAAAATGACCTTTTGCTGATTTCCTCCCGAAAGACTTCTTATCTTGGTATTTCTCGACGGCGTTTTTATCCTCATGGCATCAATCGACCACTGAGTATCCTTCTTCATCTTTTTGTCACTGAGCCACAGCTTTCCCGTCATATATTTCGACAAATTTGATATGACAGTATTTTCGGTTATATCAAGAATACCGAATATTCCCGTGGCTCTTCTCTCCTCGGTAAGAAGTGCGAAGCCGTTCTTTTTTGCGTCAATGGGATCTTTGTTCTTTATACGCTTTCCATCAAGATATATATTGCCGCCGCTTCTTGTCAGAAGTCCGAATATACATTCAAGAAGCTCACTTCTTCCTGCTCCTCCAAGCCCCGCAACACCGAGTATCTCACCACGCATAAGCTCAAAGGAAACGTCGTGAAGATTTGCGTATCTTGCCGACAAGCCCTCCACTTTAAGAAGTGTATCTCCTATCTTATTTGTCTTTTCGGGGAATCTGTTGCCAAGCTCTCTTCCTACCATAAGCTTTATTATCTTCTCCATGGTAAGCTCCTCTGCCTTTTCGGTGGCAATGAGAGCACCGTCTCGCATGACCGTCACATCGTCAGATATACGAAGGATCTCTTCCATCTTGTGAGATATATAGATTATCCCACATCCCTCGTCTCGCAGCTTATTGATTATTCGAAACAGGTGCTCGACCTCGGCATCGTTGAGCGAGGAGGTAGGCTCGTCAAGAACCAAGACCTTCGCATTATAAGAAACCGCCTTTGCGATCTCAACCATCTGGCGCGAGGAGACAGACAGCTCACTCATTATCTTTTTAGGATCTACATCAATAGATAAGTCTTCGAATATATCCTTCGTCCTTTTATACATCTCGCCTTCAAGAGTGTAAATGCCGAGAGCTGTAGGATATCTGCCGAGCCAGATATTATCCATAACATTTCGCTTGAGCGCTTGGTTCAGCTCCTGATGCACCATAGCAACTCCCGCATTCATCGCCTCACGAGGATTTTTGAAGTTTACCTTTTTTCCATCGAGAAAGATCTCTCCTTTATCGGCAGAATATATTCCGAAAAGGCATTTCATAAGAGTTGACTTACCCGCTCCGTTTTCTCCCATAAGAGCATGAACACTTCCACGCTTGAGACGAAAGGTCACGTTGTCAAGTGCTTTTACACCGGGAAATTCCTTGCTTATCCCGCGCATTTCAAGCAAAACGTCGTTCTCCCTACTCTTCACCTTTTTATCCATATTATCTACCGACAATATTATTCCTCCTCGCCCTCACCGAGATATACCGCATAGGATATTCTAAGCTTTGCCGAATCGTCGTCAATGGTATATTCGTCCATTCCGTCAAAAAGTGAGTCACCGGCAAGCCCGTTCTCTACTGCCTCGCCGATAGCTTTAGCCATTCCCTCGTGGTCCTGCATGATAGTTCCCGCCATTTTTCCGTCAGCAATGAGCTCACGAGCCGCAGACGTGGCGTCAACACCGAATACGGGAATAGTGGTATCCGACTCAGAGCCCGTGTTGTATCCTGCCGAAGAAAGCGCAGATATAGCTCCCTCTGCCATTCCGTCGTTGTTACAGATAATAAGCTCTACCATATTTTTGTTCGCAACGTTATAGGAGGCAAGTATGGTCGTCATATAATCGTTTGCCGCTTGAGCCGACCATTTTCCCTCTCTATCGAGAAGATATCCGTCCTTATTGGCTGCGTCGTAAAACTTGAGTGGCTTCTTACCTGCTGCTGCAAGCTTCTTATTTGCGTTTTCTACTGAATATTCGGTTCTGTAAATAGCTTCATTGTTACCCTTCTCACCCATAAATAAAACGTAAGAAATAACGCCGTCGCCGTTGAGGTCAATGGTATTGTAGTTTGCTGCAACGTAGTCGCCTATCATGTCTCCCTGAAGATAACCTGCCTCCGCAGCATCCGTTCCAATAAATGCGCACTTGTCATAGCTGTTTACAACACTGTCGGATACTTCTCTGTTAAAGAAGATAACGGGAATATCCGCTTCCTTTGCAAGAGCTACTATACCGCCTGCCGCATCGTCCGAGCCTGTGGTAACGATATTTACGACTATAAGCTTTGCACCCTTTGTGATCGCGGTCTGTATCTGCTCAGTCTGGGTAGTCTGACTGTTGTTTCCGTCGTGGTCCTGATAGGAAACGCCTGCCGCATCAAGTCGAGCATCCAGTGCGGAACGAACTGTGGAGATATAAGTGTCACTGTAGGTATAATAAAATACGTGAACGTCTGCCATATCCTTGTTTCCACAACCGATAAATACCGAAAGTGACACAAAAAGCAGTGCCGCAACGGTAAAAATCATTATACTTCTCTTAAATTTTAATTTTTTCATTTGAAATTCCTTTCTTCTTTGAAAATTTTGTTTTGTTATAATAATTGTTCCTCATTTTTTTACACATATTCGCAATTTTATTTTTAAAATAAAAACTATGTAACATAAAAAGACCTATGGGACATTAAATTTCCCATAGGTCTCTTGTTTTTTTATTATTCAATTTTTTAAATTCCATGCTCTTAAGAGCGAAAAGCTTTTTTCCATGATAGCGGTCAGATAACAGACCTCAAATATTTATATCCCGCTTCGAGAGCGAACATATTGTCCTCCGCTCCCTCAAATTCAAGGGAGATGTATCCGTCATATCCTGCCTTTTTTAGTATGCTTATGCAATTCACTATAGGAACAACACCGTGTCCCACCACCGTTCCGCGAAGATAATTTCCTCCTCTGGTCTCAAAAAATCCTTCGGGCTTTACTCCCTCGCCTCTTGATTTGAAAAGAAAATCCTTTGCATGAACGTGAAAAGCATAGGGTGCAGCAATAGCCACGGCACGTATGGGATCGTCGTCGGAGCAGAGGAAATTACCCATATCACAGAGCCAACCGTAATTCTCGTTACCGACGGCAAGTATCAGCTCCTCGACTCTTTCTGGGCTTTGGAATATAAAGCCGTGATTTTCGGTACAGGTGCGAACACCCTGAGCCTTTGCATACTCTGTAACCTTTCTTATAGAGGGTACCATTTCCTTTATTGCATCTCTGTAATTATAAAGAGGCTTTTGTGGGAGAACGAAGCAAACGTCGTGTCTCATTACCGAAACGCCGAGCGCTTTCGCAACACGAACCTGCTCGAAAAGCTTTTCGATCTCCGCGTCCTTGTCCTCGGAAAGAAGATTTGCGCCAACGGCATAATTTATTATCTTAAGTCCTATCTTCTCGCAATGCTCCTTTATTTTCAGAGCACATTCGATCATGTCGGAGCAACCGTCTATGCCGTCTATCTCAAGCTCGGTAAATTCGATTCCGTCAAAGCCTATCTTCTTGGAAATGTCGCATATCTCAAGATAGTCCGCTCCCGTATTTTTTCTGTATTTTTCAAAGCTGTAACTCGATACTCCAACCTTCATAAAACACCTCCGTTTATTTTCACGCTTCCACAGCATTTTTTAAAATTATAACCTTATGCCTTTTCGAAGTCAACCAATTACAAAAAAATGTTAAAATTCAAGTAAAAAGCTTATCTTTTCTTTGCTTTTTGTTCAACCTCGAAGCCATTTTTTCCGTATCTTATAAAGGAAATGATTATAGAGGTCATAACGAAACACTCTGCAAACAGACCGCCAAGAGAGAAATTAATGGAATTATGAATTATCCAAAAAGGAGAGGAAACGAAAAACTGTCCGTATCTCATTATCTTTCCGTTTCTCGTCCATGCGGAAAGCGTTTGAATTATCATTGCGGCAAGAATAAGTATTGATAGCCAATTCGAATAGGTAAACACGGTACTTACAATAGTTGCGGCAAGTATCAAGCAAAGGCAAGGTGTTTTTGAAAACACCCCTCCTTTTGCCAAAAAGGCGCTTCTCACAAGAGCGACGATATTCATCGCAACGGCTGTATACGATCCGAGAAGCATAAAGCTTACGGCAAACAAAAGCGTACCGAACACCTGAAAAATATAAAGCATTTTGTTCTTTTTGAACTGATAAGATAAAATAAGCAGCCCCGCAGCAACTATGCTGACGGCTTGAGCCACTATGTCGATCATTATAAATCTCCTTTTGGTATGTTAATAAAACTATTTTATTCGTCTTACCCCGTCTGATCGGCTCGGTACAGTTCCCTTTTTATAGGCTTCGATAACTGCCTTTACCTCGGTTGCCGTCTCGGTAGTAAAAAGAAAATGTCTGCTCTCGATGCCTGCAGAAACAAGATCCTTTTCCCTGTCCGCCATGTAAACTGGAACAGAATTAAAAATGATGCTTCGATGCTCAAAAGCTTTCAGCACGGGAAATTCCACTCCGCGTCTGTCTCGGAGAATCGATCTGCCGCTTTCGCACTTCTCACAGCCACCGCACTCCTTGCCAACACACTTCTCCGTAAGCATAAGAGGAAGTCTGCCGTAAACAATGACGGTCGTCCTTCCGTCTATATCTCTTATTTTTGGAAGAGTCAGCTCGGGAGAAATCACGTAATCTTCAAATCCCTGATCCTCCAAAACCGACGCGGTTGAAGAATTGCAAATATTAAGTCTGTGGTCGCCATGTAAAATGAAGCCGTGCTTTTTGACAAGAGAGATATGCCCGATATTTCCTACAAGAGCGTGTTCCGCCCCCATCTCTCTCGCTACCTTCAGCATCTCGTCAACTTGTTCTCTCTCGCTGTCGTATATCACGGGAGGAATAACAACGCCACCCGTCTCACCGCGATATTTTTCAAGAGGAAGATAGATAACGTCAAAATAACCATATGCTTCCTCGGGAATATTTTTGGCGTCGTAAAACACAGCGCTTCTTCCCTTTTGTTTTTTCTTTTCGGGAAAACTAATCTCCGCTTCCCTTACACTATCCTTGTCGGGAAGGCTACCGCATATAAGCTCCGAAAGTGCCTCCGTCACTTCGCGCCGCGCTGCGTTAAGAAGAGACACGGGCATCATTACTCTGCCAACGATCTGTATATCGGAGTCCTTCAATGAAAAAAACGTACCGCCAAGCTTTCCAAGACATTTGCGGACTCCGTCTTCGTTCATAGGGGCGTTTATCGCCTCCATAACAGTACCCCCCATCACCGTGACCGAAAGCTCGGGACGGTCACTGACATAGGCAGTAAGCACGAGAGGCTCACCTGCCGTGAGCGCAGCCTTCATTGATATATCAATTTTTCTTGTAATACCCGAAAAGCTCTCAAGTGTCCTCGAAGATTCCTTGTCATTCTCGGAACGAACACCCAGCATTTCTTTTCCTATTTTCTTTTTATAATATCCGTCGGTAAAACCGCCTCTTGAGAATACCGAAGCAAGACGCTCCATATCTTCTCTGTCAGCACCTCTGTCCTCGTCGATAAGTCTGCGCCATATAGACGTGACTTCTCTTACGTATTCGGGAGATTTCATTCTTCCCTCTATCTTAAATGAAGCTATGCCCATACGGCAAAGCTCGGGTATATGCTCGGCAAGAGAAAGGTCCTTAAGTGACAAAGGATAATATTGTTTACCTCTATCGTTCGCAAAAGGAAGTCTACATGGCTGTGCGCACTCTCCCCGATTTCCGCTCCTGCCGCCAACAATAGAAGAAAAGAGGCATTGTCCTGAATGGCTCACGCATAATGCACCGTGAACGAAGACCTCCGCTTCAATAGGAGACTTGCTCACAAACGTCTTTAGGTCCTCTCCCCACATCTCTCTGGCACATACCATTCGGGAAAATCCCGCCTCTGCAAGAGCCTTGGCGGCGGCTACGTTATGTCCCGACATCTGAGTACTTGCGTGAAGCTCTATGGGAAGCCTTTTCTTTATCTCGGAGGCAAGTCCCATGTCGGCAACGATAAGCGCATCTGCTCCTCGCAGATATGCGTCCTCTGCGGCAAAAAGAGCCTCGTCAAGCTCTCTGTCGTAAACGAGGGTATTAAGTGTTATATATATTTTTACTCCAAAACCATGAGCAGTTCTAATTGCAGATGACAACTCATCGGGTGAAAAGTTTTTCGCATTGATGCGAGCGTTAAATGCAGCTCCGCCCATATATACCGCATCTGCTCCACCTTCGATTGCCGCATGAAGTGCCAGCGGTGAGCCCGCGGGAGACAAAAGCTCCGGACGCTTGGGAATTATAAGGCTTTTAGATTTTCCTGTCATGAACGTAGCTTTAAGATAACTCTTCTATTTTTTGTTTGAGCTCTGCATTTTCAGCATCAAGCTCGTCAAGAGCATTCTCAACGAGAGCTATCTTGGCTTCAAGAGCCTTTATCTTTCTCTGCGCTTTTATTTTCTCGGAGCAGTAGTCGAGAGCACAAAGGAGAGCCGCCTCTGTCTTCGAGCATCTTTTACTGCCGACAGCTATCTCTCGCATCTTTCTGTCAACTATTCCGACAAGCCCCTCGACCGTCTCAGGAGACTCTTCTGTTATAACGTTCATTTCGATGTCTGCGATAGTTATTGTATACTTTTGTCTCATAGGAAATCCTCCCATTTTTAGTTTTATTTATTCAATAATAATTATAATACAAATCTCTTATTTTTTAAAGAGGTTTTTGAAAAAAATATAACATTTTATAAATTTACGGAAACACGGTTTATATTTTTCATTTTTTGTGCCGTTCTCTGTATTCCGACGGCGACATTCCCGTAAATGATTTAAAGGTCTTACTGAAAAAATGCGAGTCATTATATCCACTGACAAGACCTATCTGCTTCACACTTAGATCCGTACTGTCGAGAAGGTCTCGGGCACAGTTCATCCGAAGCCTTAATATGTATTTTGTTGGTGAAATTCCAAACTGCTTTTTGAACAGAAAATTATATCTTGACACACTGAGATGCTCTGCTTTTGCAAGGTCGGGGATCTTTATATCGGTATTGTAAGATGTCTTTATTATCCTTACCGATCTCACCAACTCGTTGCTCAGTGATTCGGGTGAGGCGCACGAACGAGTGATCGATATAAGAAGCAGGTCAAATAATGCAGACAGCTCCGCATCTCGAAATCCGTCTTTCTTTGAATATGCGTCAAATATCGTCTTGAATTTCAACGATAGGCTGTTCACATCAGAAGTAGTAAAGACCTCGGGAAAGTATTTAAACCCATATGCTTCAAGTACCTTTTCTGCATGAGAGCCGGTAAAGTGCACCCACAGATAGCTCATATGTTCACTTGACGCATTAGTGTATTTGTAAGGCGTGTTTGGAGGAATAATTATCACGTCCCCCGCCGATATCGACACAGTATCCCCATAACAGCTCACCGAAAGAACCCCCGATACCATACACATAAGATAATAGTCAAGCCTTCCCGACGGGTTATTTGTTGTAAATGGGAAATCGGTATTGAAGCTTCCCGCACAGTTTACCATAAGAGGATGCTTGTCTGAGCACATACTGCAGGAATTAATGTTTTTCTTATCATCGATAAATGAATAATATCCGTAATTCTTCATATAACTCCTCTTTTTAAGACAGTTAAAAAATACACATATAAAAATCAAAAAATCAATTGACATCTCGATACTTTTATTGTATCATATCTTTAGACGAAAGTCAATAAATACCACACTTTGTTTTGGAGGAATTTATGAAGAAAGTAATCCTTATCGGTGCAGGTGGCAGAGGAAAGCAATACACCGACATCATGAAAGCATCATGGAGCAAAGATTTTCAGGTCATTGCAGTTGCAGAGCCCATTGATGACAGACGTGAATACATAAAAAAGCTTCACAACATACCCGACGAGATGTGCTTTACTACGTGGGAACCGTTGCTTGAGCTTGAAAAAATTGCCGACGTAGCTATTATTGCGACAATGGACAGAGACCATTTTGCACCAACGATGGCAGCAATAGAAAAAGGATATGATCTTCTTCTTGAAAAACCTGTTGCGCCAACCCCTGAAGAGTGCAGAACGATACAAAGAGCAGCGGAAAACAAAGGAGTCTTCGTTCTCGTTTGTCACGTTCTTCGTTACACGGATTTCTTTATAAACTTAAAAAACATAATCGATAGCGGAAGAATAGGCAAGGTCATAAATATCCAGCACGTTGAGGCTGTAGGAAACGTTCACCAAAGCCATAGCTTTGTAAGAGGAAACTGGGGTAACACAGAGGAAAGCTCTATGATGCTTCTGCAAAAATCCTGTCATGACATGGACATACTTGCATGGCTCATAGGAAAAAGATGCGTAAAGGCACAGAGCTTTGGCTCTCTTTGCTATTTCAAGCCGGAAAACGCGCCCGAGGGCTCTCCCGAACGCTGCCTTGACGGCTGCCCTGCGGCAGAGAGCTGTCCATATAATGCCAAAAAGCTTTATCTCGAAGCCACAAACGATGATCCCCGCGGACTTTGGTTCAGAAGATCCTCCGCCAAAAAGATCGAACCTACTGATGAGGACGTTATCGAAGCTCTCAACAACACACAATACGGAAAGTGCGTATATAAATGCTCAAACGACGTTGTCGACCATCAGGTAGTAAATCTTCTTTTTGAGGACGACGTTTGTGTATCCTTTACAATGAGTGCATTCAACGAGGGCGGTAGAGCTCTCAGAATAATGGGAACTCTTGGCGAGATAGACGCAAAAATGGAAGGAAATACAATAAGGATATTTGATTTCAGCAAAAGAGAGTGGAGTGATTATAAGGGTGATGAGAAAATCACTTTGCGAGATGAGGGTATAACCGGCGGTCACGGTGGCGGAGACGACGGTATCATATATGCGCTCAAAAACCTTCTTAACGGCACAACAAGTAAATCAGTATGCGGAATCGTCGAATCCTGCGACAACCATATGATCGCATTCGCCGCCGAGGAATCAAGACTTACGGGTAAAGTAGTTGACCTTAACGACTTCTGCAACAGATATGAAGTTTAATTACAGAAAGCAGGGGAAATATAATGACAAGAGAAGAAGCTTGTGCAAAAAAGCAAGAAACGCTTTCGGAATACTCACACATTGGAAAAATTATAAGCTGTGAGCTTTACGGAAACGGACATATTAATGATACCTTTCTCACAGTGACCGAAAATAAGAGATACATACTTCAGAGGATAAACAATACCGTCTTCCCGCATCCTGATGAAATAATGGAAAATATCGCTGGTGTTACCGAGCATATCAGAGCAAAAGCAGGCGATCCAAAAAGGGCAACTCTTACCGTTGTAAAAACAAATAACGGAGCGCCCTTCTACAAGGATAGCATTGGCTCTTATTGGAGAATGTACGATTTCGTGGAGGGGACGGTTGCGCGCGACAGAGCCGAGGGAATAGAGGATTTTGAGACTTGCGGTGAGGCTTTCGGAAGATTTCAGGGAATGCTCGCAGACTTTGACGCATCACGTCTTCACGAAGCAATAGTAAATTTCCATAACACTCCCGTAAGATATGAAAATCTTATGAGGGCTGTAGCTGCCGACAAAGTAGGCAGAGCCGAATCGGTACGCGAAGAAATAAGCTTTGCTATGGCACACGAAGAGTTTGCAAAAACTCTGGCACTTGCTTATGAGAGCGGTGATCTTCCCTTAAGAGTTACACACAACGACACAAAGCTCAACAATATTCTTTTCGACTCTGTAAATAAAGCACCCGTATGCGTTATAGACCTTGATACCGTCATGGGCGGCTTTTCGGTAAACGATTTCGGTGACTCCATAAGATTCGGTGCAAATACGGCTGCAGAGGACGAAACAGACCTGTCTCTCGTATCTCTCGACCTCGGTCTTTTCGAGGCGTACACAAGAGGATTTCTTCGCGGTTGCGACGGAAGACTTACCGAGAAAGAGATAGAGCTTTTGCCCGTAGGAGCAATGATGATGACCTTTGAATGCGGAATGCGCTTCCTTACCGACTATCTCGAAGGAGATGTATATTTCCGTATACATCACGAGGGCCATAACCTTGAAAGAGCGAGAAACCAATTCGCTCTTGTGGCAGACATGGAAAAGAAGCTCGACGCCATGAAGACGATCGTGGCATCATGTAACAAATAAAATCTTAAATAAATCTTCTGATAAAAAGGAGAACATATGAAGATCAAAGAGTGTGTAAAGGTCATTTCGGGAGCGCCGATGGAGGGGGTGTCCCCCCTTCCCGAATTCAGAACGAGAGAACCCTCTTTCATAAAGGTGGGAGGAGAGATACCCGATAAGCTTATGGAGGGACTCGGAAAGCACACCAAGGCGCTTCCTTATACCATGCAGGACAGATATTCGAGAAAAAGACTGCCCTTAAGACTCAAATGTATAGTCCTTGAAAACGAATACCTGAAGGCGGAGATACTTCCCGAATACGGAGGACGGATATACTCTCTTTACGACAAGAAGCTCGGTATTGATCTTGTAATGAGAAACCCCGTCATACAGCCTGCAAACCTCGCCATACGAAACGCCTGGCTGTCGGGAGGCATCGAGTGGAATATAGGATGTATCGGTCATACCTATACCACCTGCGACAACGTTTTCTGCGCAATACTTAAGGACGGTATGGGAAATGATTTTCTCAGGATATATGAATTCGAGAGGCTCAAAAGCGTATTCTGGCAGGTGGACCTACATCTTCCGGAGGGCTCACGTCAGCTCTATTCTCACGTTCGCATCATAAATCCTTTCAATAAGGACACAACTACGTATTGGTGGACAAATACCGCCGTTGTGGACGTGGGCAGAACGAGGGTACTCGCTTCGGGCGAGAATATCCTCTCCTTTATAGGTGACGAGATGCGCTATGAACGTTTGCCTCACGTTGACGCCATGCCGGGAGCGGACATCTCATATCCCGACGAGGCTACGAGATCCTTTGACTTCTTTATTCAGCCGAAGAGAGAGGACGAATGTACGTGGGAGGCGTCTGCCTTTCCCGAAGGAAGCGTATTCTTTGAGCGCTCAACCCCTCCCCTCTCTTTCAAAAAGATGTTCTGCTGGGGCAATCACTATGCGGGTAAGCATTGGCAGGAATTTTTGTCGGATAAGGGCTCGGGATATTATGCGGAGATACAGGCAGGTATCGCTCCATCCCAGCTTCACGACAAGAAGCTGGAGGCAAGAAGAACGGTCGAGTGGACCCAGTGCTTCGGTGGTATCGAGGCAGATAGAGACAAGGTACATCATAAGGATTATTACAAGGCGAGAGACTATCTCGGCTCTCTTATCGACGAAAGAATAGGGGCGTCGGAGCTTATGGAGCTTGATGCGATGCTCGGAAAATATGCTGATATGCCAATTCCGAATAACGCTATCATTCATGACGGCTCGGGCTTTGGAGCGCTTGAGATAATGCGAATGAAGGCAGACGGAGATGGAGATGCTCCAAGATCCATGTGTTTCCCGCAAGCTACTATCGGACGTGAGGAGTATCCGTGGAAATATCTTCTTGAAAACGGGGTACTGCCCTATGAGGATAAGCGATACTTCATTCCCACGTATAACGTATCGGACAAATGGCTTCCGAGGCTTGAAGCGAGTCTCGATATTGAGGGCGGCAGGACTTGGTACAGCCTTATGCAGTACGGAGTTGCCGTATACGAGGGAGTGGACGGTACAAAGTACGCCACGGATGCGTACAGCATAGAGGACAGAGACAAAAGAACGGCTGTTGCCGAGAGGGTGTGGAAAGAGTCGATAGCCATCGAGCCATCAATGCTCGCATATAGAAACCTCGCTATTCTCGAGAGCCAACGAGGAAACGTGAGAGCCGCCGAGGAGTATTATGATCTTGCTCTCGGATGTGAGGGAGCGTACGACGACTTCGGACTCGCTTCCGAATATCTGGGCTTCCTTGCTAAAAACGCAAGATATGAAAAGCTATGGAGTGAGTACGAGAGACTTCCCGAGAATTGCGAGAGAGCCGACAGAGTAAGGATACACGCATCGGTGGCGGCGGTGAAGCTCGGAAAGATCGAATATCTTGAGGGATTCTTTAGCAAGGAGCATTACGATATAAGAGAGGGAGAAAACACCCTTACGGACGTTTGGTTTGAGTTTTGCGCGAGAAAGCTTGCAAAAGAAAGGGGTATTACCCTGACCGACGAGAACCTGGAGGCTCTTATCGACGAGGCGTGGGAGAAATGTCCCCCCGATCCCTCGATCGATTTCAGAATGTCCTTTGACAGAAGCATTAAGTATAGAGGTTAAAATTGAATTTTCATGGCGGGAGTATATAAAATACTTTCGCCATATTTTTTCGGGACAAACAAATCCCTACCATACTCCTCGTTGCTCCGCTCATGATAACACAGGGGGCCCTAACAAAATTTGCTTTTTCTGTTGACGTTAACATTCCGCTTTTTAATTTATTTGATAAAAATTGCATAAAAAGACAAATTTTTAACAAAAATACTTGCAAAACGTCTCTCATTGTGATATAATTGATTGTAACTTTGGTTTTTTATTTTAAAAAAATTATTAAATCTAAATTTGTGAAAGGTGGAAAACAACATGACCTACAACAAGAAATCAGTTGAGGATATTGAAGTATCCGGCAAAAAAGTTCTTGTCCGTTGCGACTTCAACGTTCCTCTCAAGGACGGCGTTATCACATCGGATAAGAGAATCGTAGAGGCTCTTCCCACGATCAAGTATCTTCTCGAGAAGGGCGCAAAGGTAATTCTTTGCTCTCACATGGGTAAGCCCCACAGTATTCTTACCGAAGGCTTCGGTCTTACAAAGAAAGAAAAGCAGAAGGTTGAGGCTCTTCCCGCAGAGGAGCAGGCAGCAGCAAAGGCTGATCTTCTTAAGAAGGCTCTCGGCGACAAGCAGAAATTCACTCTTAAGCCTGTTGCTGACAGACTTAACGAGCTTCTTGGCGACAAGGTTACATTTGCAGAAGACATCATCGGTCCTGATGCAAAGGCAAAGGTTGCAGCTCTTAAGGAAGGCGAGGCGGTTCTTCTTGAAAACATCAGATTCGACGCAAGAGAAACAAAGAACGGTGCTGATTTCGCAAAGGAACTTGCTGACTATGCTGAAGTATACGTAAACGATGCATTCGGTACAGCTCACAGAGCTCACGCTTCAACTGCAGGTGTTGCTGCATATCTTCCCGCTGTTTGCGGTTACCTTATCCAGAAAGAGATAAGCGTAATGGGTAAGGCTCTCGCTGATCCCGTTCGTCCCTTCGTTGCTATTCTCGGCGGCGCAAAGGTATCCGACAAGATCGGTGTTATCAACAACCTTATTGAGAAGGTAGACACCCTCATTATCGGTGGAGGAATGGCTTATACATTCTTCAAGGCTACAGGTAACAGTGTTGGATCTTCTCTTTGCGAAGACGACAAGATAGAGCTTGCTAACGAAATGGTAGCAAAGGCTCACGCAAAGGGCGTAAACTTCCTCATTCCCGTTGACAACGTTATCGGTAGAGAGTACGACGAGAACACAGCCAACATGGTTATTTATTCCGACAGCATTCCTGACGGTTGGATGGGACTTGATATCGGCCCTGTAACCCGCGAACTCTTCGCAAAAACCATTCAGGGTGCAGGTACTGTTGTATGGAACGGACCTATGGGCGTTTCCGAGTGGAAGAATTTCGCTGCAGGAACCGAAACTGTTGCAAAAGCAGTAGCTGAAAGCGGTGCAGTATCCATCATCGGTGGCGGTGACTCTGCTGCAGCAGTTGAAAAGCTCGGCTTTGCTGACAAGATGACTCACATCTCCACAGGTGGCGGCGCTTCTCTCGAATTCCTCGAGGGACTTGAGCTTCCCGGAATCGCTTGTCTTCTTGATAAATAATTGTTTCGAAAAAGAGGAAATAGAGAAATGAATCCTGAAATGAGAAGAACGGTCATCGCGGGTAACTGGAAGATGAACTTCACACCCGACGAAGCAACCGCATTTATAAATGAGATAAAGCCCATGGTAGCGGGCAAGGACAAGTGCGACATAATCTTCTGCGCTCCCTACGTTACCATCTCCGCTGCTATGGAAGCAGCAAAAGGCTCAAACATCAAGATAGGCGCTGAAAACGTACACTTCGAGGAGAAGGGTGCGTATACCGGTGAGGTATCCGCAAAGATGCTTAAGGCTATCGGTGTTGAGTACGTTATCGTTGGTCACAGCGAAAGACGTCAATATTTCGGTGAGACAGACGAAACAGTAAATCTTCGCACAAAGGCTGCTCTTGCAGCAGGCATGAAGGTAATCCTTTGCCTTGGCGAAGTTAAGGAGCAGAGACTTGCAGGTATTACAGCAGAAGTCGTTGGAATGCAGACAAAGCTTGACCTTGCAGGAATCGATGCTGAAGCTCTTAAGAACGTTATCATCGCATACGAGCCCGTATGGGCAATAGGAACCGGACTTACTGCTACTCCCGAACAGGCAGAGGAGACCTGTGGACAGATCCGCAAGGTACTCGCTGAAATGTACGGTACAGACGTTGCAGAGACCGTAACCATTCAGTACGGCGGTTCTATGAACGACGCAAATGCTGCAGAGCTTCTCGCAAAGCCCAACGTAGACGGTGGACTTATTGGCGGAGCTTCTCTCGTTGCAAAGAAATTCACTGCTATCGTTGATGCGGCTCAATAATTGATCTAAAAGCTTAAAAGGCATGACGCATATTGCGTCATGCCTTTTTGTTATTTATTTTTTTCTCATTGCCGCTATCTTCTCTGAACTTGGCGATACATACGCCGTCCAGTTCGTGTGGTATATCACAAATCCGGGCTTCGAGCCCGCAGGCTTCTTAACATGCTTGGCAAGGGTATAGTCCACAGCTATATTTTCTCCCTCCGCCTTTGAATAGTATGCGGCTATCTCTGCGGCAGATGTGAAATCCATGTCGGTCGGTTCTCTTCCCTCTGTTATGAGAAGTGTGTGAGAACCGGGCAGATTTTTAGCATGAAACCAATAGTCATGCTTTTCGGCAAGTCTGTGTGTTATATGCTCGTTCTGGGAATTGTTCTTTCCACAGAGCACCCTCATTCCGTCGGGAGTAACAAACTCCATAACACTTGGTGCGTGGGACTTATGCGACGAATAGGCTTTCATTCTTGATGCATATCCCGAACGGTAAAGCTCATCTCTGATCTCAAGGAGATCGGCAGGAGTTTCCGCCTTTGTCAGTGCCTCAAAAACACTGTATATATATTCAAGCTCCGCCTCCCCAAGAGCTATCTGTTTTGTAAGCTCTACCTTTGCGTTCTTGGTTTTGTTGTATTTCTTATAGTATCTTTGAGCGTTTGAGGCAGGCGTAAGTCTTGTGTCGAGCTCCACCTCTATCACATCAAAGCTGCCGTCCTCTCTCATACTCTCGTAGTCGTCAAAGGTCGCCTTGGCTGTGCCGCGAGAAAGCCTGTATATGTTTGCAGTTATAAGGTCTGCGCACTTTTTAAAATACATTCCCTTTTCGCATTCAAGTAGCTCTTCCCTCTGTATCTCCAGCTTTTTTCGTATACGACTCTCTGCGTTTGTAAGAAGCTTCAGAATATCCGAGGCTCTTTGCCTCACCCTTGCCACATTGTCACGGCTCTCAAAATAAGCATCAAGAAGTGCTCCCGTGCTTTCATATCTCTTTACTTCCATGCCGTATTGCTCTATGGGCATAAAGGAATATTCGACCGACTTCTCACCATCGAGCACAAGACACGGCTCGAAGGTCTTGGACTTTATTCTGTCTACGACCGCGAAAAATTCTCTCGTCACATCCTCAAGAAAGCAGTAAGAAAGAGGCGTATCCGTATGTCCCGTTGCTCTGTAGCATATCTCACGAGCCACCACGGGAGCTATTCCCATAAAAGTATTTACAATAAATTTATCGCAGCTCTTTTCAGGCGGACATCTCCTATAAAGCTCTGAAAACTCCTCTCTCGTGACCTCAAGTGGATCGGTCTTTCCGTTTGCCGATGGAAGTGAATATTTCATTCCTGCAAGCATCTGCCTTACACTGTCAAATGACAGATCTGCTGTCTTCATAGCGGTGATTATCTTTTTATTTTCGTCGGCAAAGAAAATATTGCTGTATTTTCCCATAAGCTCGACGATAAGATATTTTCTTGTCTCAAAGCCAAGCTCATCTCTGCCGTCAAATCCGAGATACGCTACTCGGTCAAATGAGGCTTGAGATATTTCGGAAAGCTTTGCTCCCTGAAGGTGTTTACGGAGAAGCATACAAAACATAGGAGGATTTTGAGGATTTTCCTTTTTGGTTTCCGAAAAACCTATTCTCGGATTGTTCGAGCCTCCGTTTATGAGAAGCTTCTTTCCTCCCTCATGACTCCTTATCTGTATGATTATCTCGTCCTTTTCAGGCTGATATACCTTTTCCACCCTTGCCCCCAGAGCGAGAGACTCAAGCTCAGCAAGGGTACATGCGAGCATACCCGCATCAAATGCCATAATTTTTTCCTTTCTGTTTTTCTCAGAACCCTTTTGCAAAAGGGTTCCGAGACCTCCCAAAAACTTTAAATAATTTTTGGTACGCCGTAAAATATAATTTCAATAAGGTTTTTGAAAGGTCATAGGAAAACTTTTTTCAAAAAGTTTTCCTAAAAAATACCGCATCCTTAAAACATTATTTTGTCCACGTCATCAAGAGAGCCGAAGACAAGATCGGGGCGGTCAGCCTCATCTGCCGCTTCAACGTCGGCAGGCTGTGTCTCTCCCGAAAGAACCAACACCGAGGTCACTCCGAATTTCTTACCAAGGGCTATATCTGTATAAAGTCTGTCACCAAAAATACACATCTCGTCGTTTGAGAATCCCGTTGCCTCTCCTATCATCTCAATAGTTTCCTTATAAGGCTTGCCAAAATAGGTAGGTGTCTTTCCCGTCGATGCGGTCACAAGAGCCGCAATAGCTCCACTGTCGGGTATAAAGCCATTCTCGGTAGGACAGTTCATGTCGGGGTGGGTGGAAAGATACTCCGCTCCACCTCTGATAAGACGGCAAGCGTCGTCAAGCTTCTTATAGGTGAGAGAAGTATCAAAGCTGGTAATTACTATATCAGCGCTCTCCTCGTCTCCTGTGAGGATATTTATTCCCTCGCGCTTATATTCCTCCACAAGCTCGTCGGTTGCTACAAGATATACCGACTTCCCTGCTCTGTACCTTTTAAGAAATTCAAGAGTTACGTCGCCCGAGGTCATTATCTCATCAGCGAGGGGCTCAAAGCCGAGACGGGCAAGCTTCTTCTGATAAAAAGGAGTGGTATGAGATGCGTTATTGGTAAAGAAAAGTACCTTTTTTCCACTCTTTCTGAGATTTTTAATAAATCTTATGGCAAAATCAAAGGGATTTCCGCCAAGATAGATGGTTCCATCCATGTCAAATATAAAAAGTTTTTTGTCATTCAGGATAAAATTCTCTTTTTCGTATGTTTTCATTGCATTTTTCCTTCCGTTTTTTATAAATCTTTCAAAAATATTATATCACATCATTGATTTTTTTTCAATATGGTGTTATAATAAATTAACTTTATTTTTTCGGAGGTTTTTATATGAAAACCGTCATCGGTATAGACATTGGAGGAAGCACAACGAAAATAGTCGGCTTCCGCAAAGATTCAAACACGGAAAATAATCTTATCGAGCCACTGTTCGTAAGAGCTACTGACGCCATAACATCGGTATACGGAGCATTTGGAAAATTCACCATGCAGAACGGCCTTGAGCTATCTGACATTGACCGTGTTCTTATGACGGGAGTAGGCGCTTCCTTTATAGACAAGCCCCTCTACTCTCTTCCCTGCGAAAAGGTTTCCGAATTCAAGTGTGTAGGACTTGGTGGACTTTACCTTTCTGGCCTTGACGATGCAATAGTGGTCAGCATGGGCACGGGTACGGCTCTCATACACGCAAAAAAGCAAAACGGCAAAGTAAATACAGAATATCTCGGCGGCACGGGTGTGGGTGGAGGAACGCTTCTCGGTCTCTCCAAGAAAATGATAGGAGTAGACACCATAGAGCACCTGGAACAGCTTTGTGCCGAGGGAAATCTCGATAACGTTGACCTTCGCATCAAGGACATTTCGGGAGACAAATCATTTCAGATAAACGAAGAGATAACCGCCTCGAACTTTGGTAAGCTTTCGGATATTGCAAACAACAACGACGTTGCTCTCGGTATCTGTAACATGGTAGCCGAAACAGTGGCAATGCTCGCAGTATTTGCCGCAAGAAGCTACGGTCTGAAGAACGTCGTACTTACAGGAAATCTCACAACTCTTAAGCCAATAGCCTCGGTATTTGACGGACTTGAGAAGAATTTTGGAGTAAAATTTATTATTCCCGAGCTTTCACAGTTCTCAACCGTTATCGGCGCGGCTCTGTGCGACAATAATCCCTGAAATGCTTGACACAGCAGGACTTTAGTGATATAATAATATATTGGTAAATAAAACTTCTACATAAGGAAAGGTATATACTATGCAATGGACTTCGCTCAATGAGCTCAGAGAGAAATATCTCTCTTTTTTCGAGTCAAAGGGACACCTCAGACTCCCCTCGTTCCCCCTCGTTCCTATAAATGACAAATCACTTCTTCTTATAAATTCGGGCATGGCTCCCATGAAGAAATATTTCACAGGTGAGGAAATTCCTCCAAGAAACAGAGTCACTACCTGCCAGAAATGTATCCGCACACCCGACCTTGACAGAGTTGGTCACACAGCTCGTCACGGCACATACTTCGAAATGCTCGGAAACTTCTCGTTCGGTGACTACTTCAAGGAAGAGGCTATTCCGTGGGCATGGGAGTTTCTCACAGAGACACTTGAGATCCCGAAGGAGCTTCTCTGGCCCTCTATCTACGAGAACGATGAGGAAGCATACGAGATTTGGGTAAATAAAATAGGAGTTGAGCCCTCTCACGTAGTCCGTCTCGGAAAAGCAGACAACTTCTGGGAGCACGGTTCAGGTCCTTGCGGTCCCTGCTCCGAGATATACTTTGACAGAGGTATCAAGTACGGTTGCGGCTCTCCCGACTGTAAGCCCGGTTGCGACTGTGACAGATTCATGGAGATATGGAACAACGTATTCTCCCAGTTCAACAACGACGGAAACGGAAACTACACCGAACTTGCCCAGAAGAATATCGATACAGGTATGGGACTTGAGCGTCTTGCTTGCGTTATGCAGGGAGTGGACAATCTTTTTGAGGTAGATACTGTAAGAAAGATACTCAATACCGTATGTTCCATCTCAAATAAGGAATATGGCAAGGGTGGGAACGACGACATTGCGATACGTGTCGTTACAGACCACATCAGAAGCGCAACCTTTATGATAAGCGACGGAGTTATCCCCTCAAATGAGGGACGCGGCTACGTCCTCAGAAGAATACTCCGCAGAGCATGCCGCTTCGGTAAGCTTCTCGGAATCAACCGTCCATTCCTTTGCGAACTCTGCGAGGTAGTTATCGGTGAGAATATCGACGCATACACCGAACTTGCAGATAAGAAGGATTATATCCTCAAGGTCATCAAGATCGAGGAAGAAAGATTTGATGCGACAATTGACGCAGGTCTTTCCATTCTTTCCGGTATCATTGCGGACGCAACGGCAAAGGGAGATAAGACCATTTCGGGAGAAGATGCTTTCCGTCTTTACGACACATTCGGCTTCCCTCTCGACCTTACCAAAGAAATAGTTGCCGAAAAGGGACTTGACATTGACGAGGACACTTTCAAAGCTCTCATGCAGGAGCAAAGAGAAAGAGCAAGAGCCGCAAGAGGAAATATCGGTGGCTGGGACGAGTCCTCAAAGAACCTTCTCTCCGACCTTACAAAGACCGAATTCGTAGGATACACAGACACCTCTTGCGATGCAAAGGTACTCGCTATAATTGCAGACGACACATCTGTCGAGGAAATATCTGAGGGAGAATTCACCCTCATACTTGATAAAACCCCCTTCTACGGAGAGGGCGGCGGTCAGGTAGGCGACGAGGGGTGCGTATCCTCTGACTCTTCTTCCGCTACCGTTCTTGACACAAAGAAGACCGACGGAATCTATCTCCACATCTGTAACATGACAGGCGGAGTTATCAAGGTAGGCGATACGCTCAAGGCTTCCATAAACGTATGCCGTCGCGAAGCAATAAAGCGTAACCACTCCTCTCTCCATCTGCTTCAGGCAGCTCTCCGTGAGGTCCTCGGAAAGCACGTTGAGCAGGCGGGATCTTACGTTGACGAGAAAAACGGACGCTTTGACTTCACTCACTTTGCAGCTCTCACAGCGGAGGAGATAGCAAAGGTAGAGGCATTAGTCAACGCAAACATTCTTGCAGGTGTTACTGTAGATACTGTTGAGACCGACATTGAAAGTGCAAAGAAGATGGGAGCTATGGCTCTCTTCGGAGAAAAATACGGCAAGGTAGTCAGAGTCGTTAAGATGGGCGACTGCTCCACGGAATTCTGCGGAGGAACACACGTAAGTAATACCGCAAAGGTGGGACTCTTCAAGATAATCTCCGAGTCCTCGGTTGCTGCAGGTGTCAGACGTATCGAGTCAACGACAGGACTTGGAGTTCTCGCGATCCTCGAAGACCAGAAGAAGACAATTGTTGATACAGCTACAGAGCTTAAGACTCAGCCCACCGAGATCGCAAAGAGAGCGGCACAGCTTCAGGGCGAGCTCCACTCCATGAAGAAGGAGCTTGACAGTCTCAACGCAAAGCTTGCTTCCTCCAAGCTCTCGTCAATACTTGACGGAGCAGCAATACTCGGAAACGTTAAGCTCGCCACCGCAAAGCTTGACGATATGCAGATAGAGACAGCAAGAGCACTTGCTGACGAGATAAAAGCAAACAACCCCGACACAGTTGCAGTACTTGCTATCAATGCTGCAGGCAAGCTCAATTTCATTGCCGTAGCAGGTAAAGACGCAGTTGCCGCAGGAGTCCACGCAGGTAAGCTGGTTGGCGCAGTTGCCGCGATTACAGGCGGTAAGGGCGGCGGACGTCCCGACAACGCAATGGCAGGCGGTCAGGACACTTCCAAGATAAGCGAAGCTCTCGCTGTCGCAGAAGCACAAGTAAAAGCGATGCTTAAAATATAATTAAATTATCTGTATTTTGCACCAAAAGCTCCCTTAAGAAAGGGAGCTTTTGGTTTTATATATTTCATCATTCTATTGTAGGGGCGATTCATGAATCGCCCTCCGTAAATGTGTGGATAGCCGTATTTTTTCGGGAGGAGTAAACCCCTCCCCTACCGCAAAGGGTTGTTATTTGTAAGATACCTCACGCCACAAAACCAAAAAAGCCCTCTCCGTCGGAGAAGGCTTTTCTAAAATGTATGATATTTGAGAGGAATGTCACTTTACGTAATTTCTATAAATATATTTCATATCTGCCGTTGATTCGGCGGCCAACACCCCGGGTTGAGATTCGTTTGAACGGCCGACTGTGACCGCAACGTATCCAACTCCGTTTGCATCTGTGGCATAGGTTACAAAACAGTTCCTCGGAATTTCTTCCTTGCCCGTTTTTCCTGCAATCACCGTAACCTTGGGGTTAGACCCCGATATTACAGGATTATTATAGAATCTTTCTTTATTACTGTACCAATCGCTCCACGAAAGATGGGTATCCCTGACCGTCTTGCCGTCAGCCTCATAGGTCTTAAATCTGTACCCCTCATAAGCGGTCAGTATCTTTTTTGCAAGCTCATTCTCAAAGGAATACGCCATTATCGCCGCCATCTCACGACAGGTGGTGTAATGCTCCGCGTCGTGAAGTCCCGTAGTATTTTTAAAATTAGTAGACGTAAGCCCCATCTCCTCGGCTTTGTTGTTCATAAGCTCGACAAATCCCGCTTCGCTTCCGCCATATCTCTCCGCAAGTAAGAGACACGCAATAGTGTCCGAATCGTAAATGATCAAATTAAGAAGGTCTTCAACCCTTACCCAATCACCCGCCGTGAACGTAACGTCCGCCGAACCTCCGCTCTGCACCAGAAAATTAATATGTTCTTCTTTTACCTCAAGCACTTCTTCAAGATCAGTAACCATCTCACAAGCCACAAGAAGCGTCATTACCTTTGTCATCGATGCGGGATATATCTTCTCGTCCGCTCCCTTTGAAGCGACTACCGTATACCCGTCAAGCTCCACAAGAATTGCGTTATTTGATTTTATGCCTTCAATAAGCTTTGTAGACGAGTCCGACGTGCCTATGTAACTGCTTCTCGTGGCGTTTGTCTTATATAACGGTGATCCGCCAAGACCATCATCATCGACGTCACCGCCCGTCTGGACAGCACCGCCATCGCCCGTATCATTCTCCTTGGAGTGCTTAACCCCTAATATGACACCTACCGCAACACATACCGCCACCGCAAGCGCTGCAACGATTATCAATATTTTTATCACAAATGAGCTGATCATTTCTCCCATAAATGCACCGCCTAAACCAATTTTTATAATTTTACCATAAAACAACAATTTTTTCAATAGCCCAATTGCTTTTTTTTAAGGAATTTTTTGGATAACGCAAAACAGGGGATGTTTCCATCCCCTGTTTTGCTCTTTAACTATCTATTTCACTGGGAAGCTTATCTTCCACTTATTACCTTGAGGGTATTTATGTAAAATATATAGACATCTCCTATGGAGAAACCGAATTTAGCAGACTGTGATCACTTTGCGTAATCGACTGCTCTGCTCTCTCTGATAATGTTGATCTTGATCTGACCTGGATACTTGACTTCCTCTTGTATCTTCTGAGCCATTTCACGAGCAATGATCTTCATGCCGTCGTCGTTGACCTCCTCGGGCTTGACCATAACTCTGATCTCACGTCCCGCCTGAACGGCGTACGCCTTATCAACGCCTGAAAATTCCTTCGCAATTTCTTCGATCTTTTCAAGACGCTTGATGTAGTTTTCAAGATCCTCACGGCGTGCACCGGGACGAGCTGCGGATATGGCATCTGCCGCCTGAACTATAACTGCCGTGATGGTTTGTGCTTCAACGTCACCGTGGTGTGCCTCAATAGCATGAATAACGTCTCTGCTTTCCTTGTACTTTTTAGCAAGATTTACACCGAGCTCTACGTGTGAGCCCTCCATCTCGTGTGTTTGTGCTTTTCCTATATCGTGGAGCAATCCGGCTCTCTTTGCCGTAGCGCTGTCTACGCCGAGCTCGTCTGCTATAAGTCCTGATATAAGTGCGACCTCTATGGAATGTTTAAGTACGTTCTGTCCATAACTTGTTCTGAACTTAAGTCTTCCAAGCATTCTTATAAGGTCAGGGTTGATTCCGTGAATACCAACATCAAAGGTTGCGCGTTCACCTGCCTGTTTGATAACAGCCTCGACCTCGCGAGTTGCCTTCTCAACAGTTTCTTCAATTCTTGACGGGTGGATTCTTCCGTCAGCAATAAGCTTTTCAAGAGTAAGTCTCGCAGTCTCTCTTCTTATTGGGTCAAATCCCGAAAGAGTAATGGCCTCGGGGGTATCGTCAATAATAAGCTCAACACCCGTCAGCTTTTCAAGCATTTGAATGTTTCGACCTTCTCTACCGATTATTCTTCCCTTCATATCTTCACTGGGAAGAGCAACTACCGATACGGTGGTTTCAGCAACGTGATCGGCTGCACATCTCTGAATTGCAAGCGAGATTATGTTCTTTGCCTTTTCGTCGGCCTCCTCCTTGAATTCTGCTTCAAGATCGGACATACGCTGTGCAAGTTCATGCTTTATCTCGGATTCTACTCTTGCAAGAAGCTCTGCCTTTGCTTCTTCGGAGGAAATTCCCGACAGCTTTTCAAGCACCAAAAGCTCCTTTTCGCGAAGCTCGTTTATCTGTTCACGAAGAGCATCGTTCTCCTTGATCTTCTTGTCAAGCTGCTCACTCTTATGCTCAAGCGCTTCGGTCTTTTTGTCAAGATTTTCTTCCTTTTGAGTAAGTCTGCGTTCCATTCTGGAAACGTCTGCACGTCTCTCTTTAAGCTCCTTTTCGGCTTCGTTACGCTGCTTAAGTATTTCTTCTTTTGCAGATATCAAAGCTTCCTTTTTCATCGTTTCGGCTTGTTTAAATCCGTCTTCCTTGATGCGTTTTGCCTCTTCTTCGGCAGATCCTATTTTGGCCTCTGCATTTTTACGTCTTACAACGTAACCGACAAAGAAGAACACCAAGGCTGATGCGACTGCCGAGACGACGATCCATAACCATGTTCCCATTTAAAAACACCTCCTTGTCTTTATTTTGTTGTCAAAGATTCATATAAAATATCATAAATCCGTTTATCGTTCGTTTTCGGATAATTCAAAGCAGTTAGAACCGTTTACAGCGTAGGTTTTAACGCTCAACGGATGAAAGTTGCATTTATGACACATATATCTTTTTATATTTTACTATATTTTTTTCTTTTTGTCAAGAGGATATTATCAATCAAGCTTCTGTGCAAAAGGATTTTTTACAAAAAAAGAAAAAATGCCGTCTCAAATAAAATTTGAGACAGCATTTTTATTCAATTACATATTAGCCAAGCTTTGTCTGGTTGATCTTGATACCAGGGCCCATTGTGCTTGCGATAACGCAGCTCTTGATGTACTGACCTTTAGCTGCCGCAGGCTTTGCCTTGATAACTGCACCAACAAGAGTGTTGAAGTTCTCAGAGAGCTTCTCAACTCCGAAGGATGCCTTTCCGATAGGACAGTGGATAATGTTTGTCTTATCGAGACGGTATTCGATCTTACCTGCCTTTGCCTCTGTTACTGCACGAGCAACATCGGGGGTAACGGTTCCTGCCTTAGGAGAAGGCATAAGTCCCTTAGGACCGAGAACCTTACCGAGCTTACCGATAACACCCATCATGTCGGGGCTAGCGATAACTACGTCAAAGTCAAACCAGTTTTCCTGAACGATCTTGTCTGCATACTCTGCTCCGCCTGCGTAATCAGCGCCTGCATCGAGAGCCTTCTGAACGTTGTCGCCCTTTGCGAATACGAGAACCTTTACAGATTTACCCGTTCCGTTGGGAAGAACAACTGCGCCTCTTACCTGCTGGTCAGCGTGACGAGAGTCAACACCGAGACGAATGTGTATTTCGATAGTTTCATCAAATTTTGCCTTGGAAGTCTCGCATACGAGAGCGAGAGCCTCGGAGGGATCATATGCCTTGCTCTTATCTATAAGCTTTGCACTGTCAATATATTTCTTTCCCATTTTCGTACCCTCCTTATTCCTCTACTACTACGCCCATGCTGCGTGCTGTTCCCGCAACCATGCTCATAGCGGTTTCTACGCTGGAAGCGTTAAGGTCGGGCATCTTTGTTTCAGCTATCTTGCGAACCTGTTCCTTGGTGAGCTTTGCAACCTTTGTCTTGTTAGGCTTTGCAGAGCCGGACTCGATTCCTGCTGCCTTCTTTATAAGAACTGCTGCGGGAGGAGTCTTTGTAATAAATGTGAAGGAACGGTCTGCGTAAACCGTAATAACAACGGGAATGATAAGTCCCATGTCGTTCTTTGTTCTTTCGTTGAATTCCTTTGTAAATACAGGAATTGCAACACCGTACTGACCAAGAGCAGGTCCTACGGGAGGCTGCGGAGTTGCCTTACCAGCGGGCAGCTGCAGCTTGATATAACCCATAACTTTCTTTGCCATAACTAAAATACCTCCAAATGTGGTAACTATACGGGAGAATTGTAAAGAATTTTTCTCCCTCCCACTTTAGCCTTTCGGCTGTTGTTATGCAAGCTTTACGACGCTTGCGTTAAGTTCAACAGGCATGTCGCGGCGTCCACGCTTAACGAGTACCGTGATCTTTTTCATATCGTCAGATACGGACTGAACGGTTCCTGTATAACCCTCAAACAGTCCCTCGGTTATCATAACGGTGTCACCCTCCTTAACGACCAGCTCAACTCTCTTCGTCTCTATATTGAGAGATTCGACCTCAGCATCGGTCAAAGGTGTAGGACGTGATCCGGGGCCGACAAATCCCGTAAAGCCCGTTATCGACTTTACTGCGTGCCAACTCTCGTCTGTCATTACCATTTTGATAAACACGTAACTTGGAAACAGTTTCATCTCAACTTCCTTCTCGACGTCACCGTTTTTCTCAATGACGGTCTCAACAGGAATCTTGATGTCAAAAAAAAGATCTCCAAGTCCTCTGTTCTCAACGATCTTCTCAAGGCTTGCCTTTACCTTGTTTTCATAGCCGGAATAGGTGTGCGCCACATACCATCTCGGGCCAACGTTCATTTCATTAATATCACTCATATTTATTCCCCTTTAGGAACGAGATCTACCAACGCTCTGATTCCCCCGGAAAACGCATAATCAAGAAGAGCTATCGCGATTGCAAAAACAATAACGATAACAAGTACTACTCCTGTATTCTTGAGTACCTGCTTCCATGAAGGCCAGACTATCTTTTTAATTTCGCTTTTGAAACCTCTCCAAGCCTCTTTAATTCTGCTAGGTTTCTTTTCTTTCTTAGCAGGCTTTTCGGCTTTTGCTTCGGTCTCAACAACCTTATTTTCCTTATCCGCCATCATATCCCTCCAAAATTATTTAGACTCTTTGTGAAGAGTGTGCTTGCGGCAGAACCTGCAATACTTCTTAAGCTCAAGTCTGTCAGGATCATTCTTCTTGTTCTTCTTTGTGTCGTAGTTTCTCTGCTTACATTCAGTGCAGACCAGAGTAATCTTGACTCTTACATCATTAGCCATTTTTTCGGCACCTCCCATTTCAAATTATTTGAGCCATCGGCAAAGCCTCAAGCTCCGTGTACCTCCCTCATACGACGGCCGCACTTCCTGCCTTTCGGCTTGGCGCTATGGAAGCGCAACAAAAAAAGCCCACTCGCAGAGGTAGAACTATTATACCACTTTGTCCACCGTCTGTCAAGGGCTTTTTTTAATTTTTTTCGACAATTTCGAGATACTCCCGCAAAACACGGGAATATCTCAAAATCTTTAATTTTTAACTTTTATTTATTAACTCTACACTCTTACCTTTTACCTTATATTATCCTCCCCAGTTGGGATGATAACGGCTGACGTCGGAGCTACCGAGCTTTCTTACTCTGAACCACTTGCTGTCTTCAGCAAATGACATATCGGCAAGCTCTTCCTTGTGTCCGATTCGTCCCGCAGCCGCCCACATAGCTCTGTTAGGCGCTCTGCCGAAGGTATCCCAGAGACAGAAGCGTTCAGCTCCGCACTCGTAAAGTTCAAGAGCGCGTCTCTTGAATTCTGCCTGAGGCATGCTTCTCGGAAGAATGTCAATATAGATCTTAACACCATACTTTTTCTCAAGCTCCATCCATTCCTCGACTCTCGCCTTCTGTGTCTCGGGTCCGCAAAGCTCTCCACGATAGTTGGTGTATGGCTTCTCGAAATCCACGTCACCGGTATGATATGTGAGACCGTGACTTCTCCTTTCGATTTCCTTGGTGTATTTTTCAAGATCTATGCGATATTCCTTGCCCTCCTGCCAGATATCGCCGTCAAGCTTTTCATAGTGACGCTGAGGATAGCTGATTATCGTATCGATAAGTCCCTCTTCGGCAAGTCTGTCGGTATCGAGAGCAATGACCTTTGTATCGTACTTTGAGAACATGGAACGAAGATGTATCTTAACCTTGTCCTTACCGAATTCCGCATCAAGTGCCGCTCTTGCTTTTCTGAAGAACTCGATCATAATATCGCAGTGGAGCTTATTGAGTCTGGGTTCATCTAAGGGAAGCTCATAAGGATACTCACCGTAAAGCTCGAAGAATCTGTCAGCAACAGGCTTCTCAAAGAGCACGTAAGGAATACCTCTGTGAGCGATAAGCGCTACCGCGTCACAGCCCGAGCGAGCCATGTTTACAAGCTCACTTACAACGTAGTCCTGAACCTCGGGATATGCGTAGGACATAGCTGCGATCTCGTCACCGTTACGGTCAAAAGTTCTCCACTGAGGATTCTCCTGCATGAAATCACAGTCGAAATAATACTGGTCATATGGGAAGGTCATGCCCCATGCGCCCATACGGAAGGAAACGCTCATCTTCATTCCCTTTTCGTGTCCGTATTCTACAACGTCGTGAAGAACCTTGTCGTAGTCTACCATGGGAAACTGTCTCTGTACGTTTCTGTCTCCAAGTCTGAAGAAGCCGAAATCATCGGGATCTTCGCAAGGAAGTCTCTTGGATACGAAGTGTCTGATCTGCTCAACAGACACCCACTCAACGTCGGAATGAACGTAGTTCTCAACAGCTCCGAGCCAATCGGAATAATCGTTGAACTTGTAGCAATAGAGTCTGTTGTGCATATCGTCGGTAGCGTAGATACGCTTCGTGTCGGTTCTTGTCTCTTCGTACTTGTACTCTGCAACCTCTTCCTCGGTCATGGGAACGAACTCAAAACCATTGATGTAGGTCTGAACGTTCTCAAAGTCCATTTTCTTCGTAAGTACGATAGACTGGTCGGTCATATCAGCACACTTCCAGAGCAGACGCTCAAGGGTGAACTGTCCTCCGTATGCGGAGTTGACTCTCATAAAGGCTTTGTCTCCGCTCAGCTTTATATTGAGGGAGGACGATCCGATAAAGTAAATGTACACCTTGTACCAACCATTGAGTCCGGGGTTGTAGGTGATGTCAGCAGGGTTTCCTCCGATAGCGGACAGCATCTTTCCCTCACCGACTTCACTGGTGTAAGGAACTACGCGCCATTTGCTCTTGACACCGTATGGCGAGAGCGCGTCCTGAGGTTCGACTCTGTCGGCAATGTCTAAAACTATCTTTGTCTTTCTTGTATCTTTACAGTTCATTTCTTCTCTCCTTTATTTACTTATTCACTCTTCACTATTACCTATTACCTATTACCTATTACTTAGGTATCAGCCTCCCCACATGGGATTGTAACGGCTGACATCAACACCTCCGACCTTGGCTACGCGAAGCACGGAGCTATAAGGCGAATAGTCGAAGTCACGAAGCTCTTCCTTGTGTCCGATGTGACCCGCGACCGACCACATATTTCTCTTAGGAGCGCGTCCGTAGGTATCCCAGAGCCCAAATCTTTCAGCGCCGCAGTCGTAAAGGTCAAGAGCGCGTCTTCTGAATTCTTCGTTGGGCATGGTGCGAGGCATTATTTCGTAGTATATCTTTACGCCGTATTTTTCCTCAAGGGCATTCCACTCGGCAACACGTGCCTTCTGGTCCGCAGGACCGCAGATCTTTCCGTCGTAGTTGACATATGAAGGCTCGCAGTCAAAGTTTCCTGTGTGGTAGGTTATTCCGCTCATTTTTTCTTTGATCCACGCGGTATACTTATCAACGTCTATTCTGTACTCCTTGCCCTCCTGCCAGATATCGCCGTCAAGCTTTTCATAATGACGCTGAGGGAAGCTGATTATAGCGTTTATAAGTCCCTCGCGTGCAAGCTCCTCGCAATCAAGAGCGATGACCTTGGTGTCGTGAACCGAGAAAAGTGTACGGAGATGTATCTCTATCTTATTCTTACCGAATTCCGCATCAAGTGCCTCACGGACACGGCGGAAGAATCCCGTCATAATGTCACAGTGAAGCTTATTGAGTCTCGGCTCGTCGAGAGGAAGCTCATAAGGATACTCACCGTAAAGCTCGTAGAACTTGTCTGCCACGGGCTTCTCGAAGAGAACGTAAGGAATACCTCTGTGAGCGATAAGCGTTACAGCATCACAGCCGGAACGGGCTACCTTGAGAAGCTCACCGATTATATAGTCCTGAACGCCCTCGTAAGCATAGGAGAGAGCAAATATTTCGTCGCCGTTACGGTCGTATGTTCTCCATTCGGGATGCTCCTGCATTATATCGCTGTCAAAGTAGAACTGGTCGTAAGGGAAGCTTACACCCCACGCGCCCATACGGTAAGATACGCTCATTTTGAGTCCCTTTTCATGTCCGTAGTCGACTACCGTTGAAAGCACCTTGTCGTAATCAAATTTCGGGAACTGCTGCTGAACCAGCTTGTCTCCCGCTCTGGGGAAGCAGAAATCATCAATATTATCTGTAGGAAGTCTGTTGGAAACAAATGTTCTCAGCTCCTCGATAGAAAGCCACTCAACATCGGAATGGCAATACAGCTCAACTGCTCCCTTCCAGTCCTCGTAATCCTCATGCTTCATGAAGTAAACGCGGTTGTGCATATCGTCGGTAGCGTAGATACGCTTGGTATCAACTCTTGCATCCTCCTTCTTCCACTCGTCAACCTCTTCATCGGTCATGGGCTCGAATATAAGTCCACCGAAAAGGGTGTTATGTTCGGGAAGGTCGATCTTCTTGGAAAGGATGACCGACTGACCTGTCATGTCGGCACTCTTCCAATATAGCTTCTCAAAAGTACGATGGCTGTTGTAAGTGCCGCTTACCCTGAGAAAAGCTCCGTCGCCCGAAAGCTTTATGTTGACACGGCTTCCGCCGGGAATGATCATGAAAATCTTGTACCAACCGGTAAGCTCGGGGTTGAAGCTTACGTCAGGGGGATTTCCGCCCGCCGACATGAGAAGATTTCCCTCGCCGAATTCGGATTCAAAAGGGACGACCCTCCATTTATCCTTAAGTGCGTATTGGGAAAAGTACTCCGCGGGGCCAAATGCTTCACCCATTTTCACGAAGACTTCGGTTTTTCTTTCGCTCATAATTTCCTCCATAATGCAACGTTCTGAAATGTTTTGTGTTTTTTTGACACAAGCAGACACACCGTCCGCTTTAATTGTCTAATTGTACCATACATGAAAGAATATGTCAACCTTTTTTATGATTTTTTAGACAATATTTTGCTTTACGAAATGGCAAGAATGCATATCTCGCTTCGCTCGAAGTCAAGTTTTTTTCAAATTCTTACACTCCCGCCGTATGTTTGCGGTTGCCCCTTTGTTTTTGCGGGATGCCGAGGATGTCGTCCCCTACAGTGATAGGGGGATTTGGAGAAAAATACCCACCGCATTTTTAATTCATTCTTAGACAAAAAAGGTCGGCAGGTATTCCTGCCGACCTATCGTTATTTGTTTTTAATCACTCGTCGAGAGCCGCGAGGTCGTCCTCGGAAACGAGGCACTCAAACTTCTCTCCGCAAGAGGGGCAAACAAGCTCCTCGGGATCGATGCTTCCGTCAAAGCATATTGTATCTCCGCAAGAAGGACACTCGACCTCGAAGAAATCCTCGTCGTCAAGCTCACATTCCTCGTCACAATTCATGCAATCTCCGTCACAATCATAACCGTCACAATCGCAGTCGCAGTCGCAATCCTCGTCGTCAAGGTCGCAAATAACCTCCTCAACACTGCCAAGATCCTCGTCGATCTCCTCGATGTAATCGTTGAGCTCGTCAAGGTCGTCCGCAAGGCAGCTTATTGCCTCGGACATCTCGGAAACAAGTTCAATAAGTGCTGCTATGACCTTTCCTTCCTTTGAGCTCTTATCGAGCTCCATGCCGTCAGCAAGTCCCTTTATATAAGACGCTTTTTCGTTAAGTGTCATAATTTTTATCCTTTCGGTTTATAAATTCCGAGGATCTCACGCACGGGAGAGATACTCGCCTGTTCTCGTATCGATCTTGAGAACATCGCCCTCGTTGATAAAGAGCGGAACCTTAATTACCGCACCTGTTTCAAGAGTTGCGGGCTTAAGGGTATTGGTTGCGGTGTTACCTGCAAAGCCGGGATCGGTCTGAGTTACTGCAAGCTCAACGAATGTGGGAGGCTCAACTCCGAATACGTTGCCCTTGTAGGAAATGATCTTACACATCATCTCTTCCTTTACGAACTTGAAGTTTTCGGGAAGCTTATCGCTGTTAAGAGGAAGCATCTCGAAGCTCTCCATATCCATAAAGTAATAAAGATCGCCGTCGTTGTAGGAATACTGCATTTCCTTTCTTTCGATATAAGCGTTCTCAAACTTGTCCGTAGGGCTGAAAGTTCTTTCAATAACAGCTCCCGTAATAACGTTCTTTATTTTCGTACGTACGAAAGCCGCACCCTTACCGGGTTTAACATGCTGGAATTCGATTACCTGATAAACGCTTCCCTCCATGTCAAAAGTAATACCGTTTTTAAAATCGCCTGCTACTACCATGATTTATTGTCCTCCATAAAAAAATCAGATTTTATGACATTCTGCTGTCAATAGTATTCGTTTTATTATACACTATTTACATTCAAATTTCAAGTCCTTTTTTAAAATTCTCCGATTTTTTTGAAGTTTTTTATTTTTCGTGCAAAAATTAAACGAAAATACCAAAAAAGATTAAATATTATTGTATGAATTCACTCAAAATACAAAAAATTCGTTGACAAAAGCAAAAAAAAGATTTATAATTATTATGTAAAATGTTATATTTATGTATAGATATATTTTAGCAAGATCTATACCGAAAGGATAATCAAATGATAAAAAGCATGACCTCCTTTGGCAGAGCAAGGGAAACGGTAGGCGGAAAGGACATTACCGTTGAGATACGTTCGGTAAACAACCGTTTCTTCGACTGCACGGTAAAGCTTCCCCGCTCTTTTTCGTATCTTGAGGAAAGGATAAAGCCATACCTTCAGTCCAAAGGGATTTCCCGCGGAAAAGTCGATGTCTTTATAACCATCGACGTCATAGACTCAAAAGCCCCGAATATCAGCATCGATAAGGGCTATGCCGAAGCTTATATAAACGCTCTCAAGGAGCTCGGTGAGACGTTCGGACTAAAGGATGACATAAGCATCACAAGAGTTGCCGCAAACCACGATATTTTCGTTACAGCAAGGCCCGAAGATGACATTGAGCAGGATTTTGCCGACCTCTCCGTCGTGCTTAATAAAGCTACCGACAGCTTTATATCCGGCAGAATACGCGAGGGCGAAAATATAAAGTGTGATCTTTTGGGCAAAATAGATCTGATAAGCAAAACCGTCAATGAGATAGAGACTATTTCCCGTTCGGATACCGAGACCTACCGCGAAAAGCTTGAGAAAAGACTCAGGGATATGCTCTCGGACAACCGATTGGTCTTTGACGAAAACAGGATCTTGACCGAATGTGCTATCTTTGCCGACAAGGTCGCCATTGACGAAGAACTGGTAAGACTTCGCTCCCACTTCGACGGCTTCAAGGAGATACTTGCCGCTGACGAGCCCGCAGGAAGAAAGCTTGACTTTCTTGTTCAGGAACTTAACAGAGAAACGAACACTATTGGCTCAAAGGCACAAAACTCCGATATCGCCAAGCACGTTGTAAATATTAAGTGTGAAATAGAAAAGATACGCGAGCAGATCCAGAACATCGAGTAAACAACGCTTAAGGAGAGCAATATGAAATTTATAAATATCGGTTTTGGAAACATGGTTTCTGCAAATAGGATAATAACTATTGCCACACCAGATTCCGCACCCGTAAAAAGACTTATACAGGACGCCAAGGATAGCGGAAGAGTTATCGATGTATCCTGCGGACGACGTACCCGTTCGGTAATAATAACCGACAGTGAGCACGTCATACTCTCGGCAATACAGTCCGAAACTATCGCTAACAGACTTGATAACGTATCCGACGACGAAGAATCCGAGGAAGAATAAACAATAACGCACTACACGGTAAAGACCACGGAGTAAAAACAATGGAAAACAAAAAAGGTTTGATGTTAGTCATATCCGGCCCCGCAGGAAGCGGAAAAGGAACTGTAAACAACCATCTTCTCGAAACCGGAGATTTCGTGTATTCGGTATCGGCTACAACGAGACCGCCAAGGCCAGGCGAGATAAACGGAAAGAACTATCACTTTATTACTCGCGAAGAATTCGAGAAAAGAATAAAATCGGGAGATATGCTTGAATACACCGAATACTGTACTAACCTATACGGCACACCAAAAAAGGAAGCCGAGGAGGTTCTGGCTTCGGGAAAGAACCTGATACTCGAAATAGAGGTTGAGGGTGCTGCAAACGTAAAGGCAAAATACCCCGATGCCGTTCTTATACTTCTCCTGCCTCCGTCTTTTGAGATACAGGAGCAACGACTCAGAAACAGAGGTACGGAAACAGAGGAAAAGATACTTTTGCGACTTGCCCGTACCAAAGAGGAGCTAAAGTCATCTGATATATACGACTACGTAGTATACAATCACGATGGACGCGATACAGAAGCGGCAGAACAGATAATGTCTATCGTAAATTCCGAGCGGTGTGCCTTAAAACGCAACCCGAACGTCGCAAAGCTCTATTTCAGTAAAAATAAATAAAATTTAACATAAAATAAACAACATAAGATTTTTTAAGGAGAAAAAACATGCTTTACCCAACTATCAACCAGCTCACAAAGGACGAATTCAATCGCTATGAGTTAGCACTCGCCACCGCTAAATGTGCAAGAATTATAACCGACGAATATGTAAAACAGCGCGAAGCAGCAGAAAAGTCGGCAACCGGAAACAAGGAGACAGACCGCAATCTTATCAACATGATAAATAAGGAATACCGAGACGAAAAGGCTGTAAAGAACGCAATTTCCAAAATTCACAACGGAAGCTACAAGATAGTTAGAGTAGAAGACGAAGAAGCAACAAAGGTGGCAGAAGAAGCAACAGAAGCTGCTGAAGAAGCTGCTGAAGTCACAGAAGAAGTAGCCGAGTAAAAAAACTCGCGAAAGGCAAAAAAATGTCCGAATACGCAGGAATACACCTTCTCGATAATCCATATTTTATCGACAACGCCTATGATTATTATATCCCCCCCGTCTTCCGCGGCAAAATAGCCACGGGAGACTTTGTTTCCGTGCCCTTTGGCACGGCAAACAAACGGCGTCTCGGTCTCGTTTGTTCGTTGAAGGACGCTCCTGACAACCAGAAAACAGAGTGCAAGCCCATTGCGGGGATTCTTGACAAGTCAGCGTCGCTTACCTCGGAAATGCTTGGACTCTCGTTTTTTATCAAAGAGCAAACTCTTTGCACTGTAGGAGAGGCGGTAAGAGCCATGATCCCCTCCTCTCTTCTGTCTTCACCCGAAGAGTTCTATACCGTTTCCCTCGTATCCCGCGACATCTCGGAGCTTTCAGATGACGAGCTTCTCATATATACCGAAATACAGAAGAAGAAAAAAATTTCTTATTCCGCGCTGAAATATGCATATCACGAGCACGCCCTCCCTATTCTGAAGCGTCTTGAAGCCCTTGGCTTTGTTGAGAAAACGTATGATATTAAAAGACCGTCTGAAAAGTTCACAACCTTGATATATCCCGCCAAAAGCCAAGAGACACTCTCACAGCTGTCGAAAAACGCTTCGGGCATATCAAGGCTTCGCTCTCCCGCACACCTTCAGATAATCGAATATATAGTTTCAAACTATGAATTGGCTATAGACGGAATTGAGGACAATATTATCTGCGACGCGTGTAAGGTCACCAAGGCTCAAATAAAAGCACTTGAGGATAAGGGCTTTATCCGTTCAGAAAAGAAATCATCTGACAGAAGCCTCTCGCTTATTGAAAATATAGAAAGGTCACGCCGTGAGATAACATTGAGCGAGGAACAAAGCCGAGCTTATGAACAACTTAAAGAGCTGTTCCATGCAGAAGAAGCAAAAGCCGCTCTGCTTCACGGAGTAACCGGAAGCGGTAAGACCTCGGTAATGATAAAGACCATAGACATGGCGCTCGACGAAGGAAAAAGCGTTATCATGCTTCTTCCGGAAATAGCCCTGACACCTCAATCCCTTTCCATATTCTGTTCCAGATACGGAAAGCTTGTGGCTATCATTCATTCAGGACTTTCGGCAGGAGAGAGATATGATAGCTTTAAGCGTATAAAAAGCGGAGAAGCCAAAATAGTTATCGGAACTCGTTCCGCAATTTTTGCGCCTGTAAGTAACCTTGGACTCGTAATTATCGACGAGGAACACGAGCATACTTACAAATCCGACATGAATCCAAAATATCATGCAAGAGATATCGCAAGATACAGATGCGCCCATCACAGAGCGCTCTTGCTGCTCGCTTCCGCAACCCCCTCATTTGAAAGCTACTACAAGACAATAAACGGAAAATATACTCTCATAAAGCTCACAAACAGGTACGGCGGAGCAAAGCTCCCCAAAACTCTTATATGTGACATGAGAGAGGAAGCAAAAAACGGGTGTACATCTCCTTTAAGCTCCTTGCTTTGCGAAGAGCTTGTAAAGAAACAACAAAAGGGAGAGCAGTCCATCCTGTTCATAAACCGCAGAGGATATAACAGCTTCGTCAGCTGTCCTATGTGCGGAGAAGCCATACGTTGCCCCGAGTGCAGCGTATCCATGACATATCACACCACAAGCCGCACCTACGACAAAGGTGAGCTTCGCTGTCATTGGTGCGGAAGACGCGCCGCTCTTCCAACCGAATGTCCATCCTGCGGCGGTATACACCTTACAAGAATGGGCTTCGGAACTCAACGGATAGAGCAAGAGCTTTCAGAGCTTGTTCCCGACGGAAAAATACTCCGAATGGACACCGATACCACCGCAGCGAAGAATGCATACGACGTAATGCTCGGACGCTTCAGGCGTCACGAAGCAGACATACTTCTCGGAACGCAGATGGTAACCAAAGGACACGATTTTCCCGACGTAACACTTGTAGGAGTGCTTCTTGCGGACATGTCTCTCTACCTTGACGATTACAGAGCAAACGAAAGAACCTTTTCTATGCTCACTCAGGTAATAGGCAGAGCAGGACGTGGAAGCAAAGAAGGAATCGCAATAATACAGACTAACAATCCTGACAGCGACTGCATAAGACTCGCCTGCCTTCAGGATTACGAGGAGTTTTTTAAGGACGAGATACGTCTACGCAAGGCTCTGTGCTTCCCACCATTTTGCGACATAGCCCTCGTCACTATTACTTCATCCGACGAAAAGGAGCTTCTCAAGGCTTCGGGAATACTTTCCGATATGCTTTCCAAAAAAATGCTTGATATAGAATATAAGGAGCTTCCCATGATAGTTTTCGGGCCCTTCGAAGCTCCCGTATATAAGGTGGACAACAAATACCGCATGAGAATGGTAATAAAATGCAAGCTGAATAAAAAATGCCGTTCTTTATTCTCATGTCTTCTCTCTGAATTTTCAAAGAAGACCCCAAGCAAAATTTCGTTGTCCATAGATTTCAACCCGTCCAACCTATAAAATGACCAAAACTCGAAAGGAACATATTATGGCAAAGCTTAAAATATTAAAGATCGGAGACGAAACACTCAGACGTGTCAGTCGTCCCGTTGATGCGATCACCCCAAGAATACAAAGACTTCTCGACGATATGATAGATACGATGAGAGCCGCAGACGGTGTCGGTCTTGCAGCTCCTCAGGTGGGAGTCCTCAGAAGGATAGTCGTCATTGAGACACCCGACGAAGGACTTATTGAGCTTATAAATCCCAAGATAATCGCATATTCGGGTGAACAGGAAAGCGAGGAAGGCTGTCTCTCCGTCCCAGGAAGATACGGAATTACAAAAAGACCGATGAACGTAACGGTCAGAGCCCTTGACAGAAACGGAAAGACCTTTGACATAACGGGTTCAGGACTTCTCGCAAAGGCATTCTGCCATGAGATAGACCACCTTGACGGCAAACTTTACGTTGATGTCGCCTTGAGAATGCTCGACAACTGAACGCAAAAAACAAAGACGGATAAAACCTCCGAGAAAGGAGACACTATACATGAAAATTCTTTTTATGGGTACACCCGATTTTGCGGTGTTTTCCCTATCGTCTCTTATTGACTCAAATCATAAGGTGGCAGCGGTAGTAACGCAGCCCGATAAACCAAAAGGCAGAGGATATCATCTGCTTCCTCCGCCCGTAAAAGTATATGCTGAAGAAAAAGGGATCCCCGTTTATCAGCCTATGTCACTTAAAGGAGAGGAATTCGAGTCACTTCTCCGAGACATTGCCCCTGACGTTATAGTCGTAGTCGCTTATGGAAAGATACTTCCGAAAAACGTTCTTGACTACCCGAGATTCGGTTGCATAAACGTACACGGCTCACTTCTCCCCGAATACAGAGGCGCGGCACCTATGCAAAGAGCAATAATCGACGGCAAAAAGTTCACGGGGATCACCACCATGTATATGGCAGATGGGATTGATACCGGAGATATGCTCCTAAAAAGTGAGATACGCATAGAGGACAACGACAATTTTGAGGATATACACGACAAGCTCGGACTTTGCGGAGCAGAGCTTATCGTGAAAACTCTTGACGCTCTTGAAAAAGACGGCATCGAAAGAATACCTCAAGATGAGGCTCAGGCTACCTATGCAGCAAAAATAACAAAAGAGGACTGTCTTATTGACTTTTCTCTTTCCGCAAGGAGAGTTCACGATCTCATACGTGGCCTTTCACCAATTCCCCTGGCACTCACTCACACCCCCGACGGAAAGCTGCTCAAGATATGGAAAGCGGAAACATCCTCGCTCTCTGCTTCGGGCAAGAATTTCGGCGAGGTCATAAGCCTTGACGACGGAATACACGTGGCTTGCGGTGACGGCTCTGTCAAGCTTCTCGGGGTACTTCCTGAAGGAAAATCAAAAATGAGCGCCTCGGATTACATCAGGGGCAGAAAGCTGAATATAGGGGATATTCTGAAATAAGTACACGGTCGGCAACATAGCTGCCGACAGATTGGAGAAATATAATGCTTTTCGGTCTTTTTACATTTGACTGGACGATCCTTATCGTCATACCCGGTTTGATAATTTCACTTTGGGCACAGTTCAAGGTGCAATCCACCTACAAAAAATATTCCACATTTTATACAAAGAAAAGAATGACAGGAGCTGACGCCGCAAGAAGAATACTTGACTCAGAGGGACTGTATCATATCAAGGTCGAGCATATAAGAGGAAACCTCACCGACCATTATGACCCCAGAGCTGATGTCATACGCCTTTCGGATTCGGTATACGCATCGACCAGCGCCGCGGCTCTCGGTGTTGCCGCCCACGAAGCAGGTCACGCTCTTCAGCACGCAAAGGGATACGTACCAATGAAGATCAGAAGCGCAGTTATTCCCATGACTCGTTTCGGCTCTATGCTGTCTATTCCCCTGTTTTTCATAGGACTTCTTATGGCAAGCGAATATCTTATGCTCTTCGGCATACTCCTTTATTCTGCCGTTGCATTTTTCCAGCTTGTAACTCTCCCCGTGGAATTCAATGCATCGCGAAGAGCTCTCGCCATATTAAGAAGCTCCTCAATGCTCGACAATGAAGAGCTCGGCGCTGCAAGAAAGGTATTGACCGCAGCGGCTCTCACCTACGTTGCCGCTCTCTTGACCTCTCTCCTTACACTTCTCAGACTTCTCGTACTTGCAAACAACAGACGGAGATGACCATGGAACACACAGAAAGCCCAAGAGGGCTGGCTCTTTCTCTCCTCTTAAGAAGCGAAAAAGAAAAAACATATTCGAACATTGCTCTCGATAAGCTTCTCTCTGCCTCGTCCATGAGCCGTGTTGATAAAAACCTGACCTCTGTTCTTTTTTACGGTGTTATCGAAAGACGGCTGACACTCGATTGGTATATAAAAAAATATGCCTCCCGATCGCTTGAAGAAATAGACCTCCACACTATGTGCGCTTTGAGGCTCGGTATGTATCAGCTTATATACTGTGACAAGATACCGCCTCATGCAGCAATAAACGAAACGGTAGAGTTGTGTCCAAAAAAAACACGAGGCTTCGTTAACGCAATACTTCGCTCCTACCTTCGCTCCCCCGACGATTCCCTGCCGACAAATGACGGCTCGGCTGAATATCTGTCGGTGGCATATTCGGTATGTACTCCCCTCGCAAAAAAACTGATAGAAGAGTTTGGCTTTGAAGACGCGGAGAAATACCTAAAAGCTACATTTGACCCACCAAGCACTACATTGAGAGTTAATACACTGAAGACCGCAAGAGATGAGCTTCTCAAAAGAATACCCGACGGTATCCCCTCGGAATATTCCGAAAATGGCATATATGTAAAAGGAGCTGTCCGTGAGCTTTACGGATTCGACGAAGGACTTTTCTTCGTGCAGGACGATGCTTCACAACTCTGCGTAGAAACGGTCAATGCAAAAGCTGGGGAGACCGTCCTCGATATCTGTGCTTGCCCAGGCTCAAAAAGCTTTGGCATGGCAATTGACATGAGAAATAGCGGCAAAGTACTCTCCTTTGACCTTCATGAAAATAAGCTCTCGCTTGTAAAAAGCGGAGCGGAACGGCTTGGAATAAATATTATCGAGACCTCGGCAGCCGACGGAAGAATAAGACGTGAGGAGCTTGTTGGAATCGCCGACAAAATACTCTGCGACGTTCCCTGCTCGGGATTTGGAGTTCTTGCTAAAAAGCCCGAGCTTCGATATAAATCCCCCTCCGACTCCGAAAGACTTCCCGATATACAGTTGGCGATACTCGAAAACGTAGCCGATTACCTCAAAGATGGTGGAACTCTTGTCTATTCCACCTGCACCGTTTTTTCGGACGAAAATGAAAACAACATAAAGCGTTTTCTTGAAAAAAGAGACGATTTTGCGCTTTGCCCTTTCACCGTAGGCGGTATAGAATGCACCGACGGATATATAACTCTCCTGCCCCACGTTCACCGCAAAGACGGATTTTTTATAGCAAAGCTGAAAAGGAAATAAAATGGACAATACAGGCATAAGCTCCACAACACAAAAAAGAGATCTTCTATCAATGACGCTTCCCGAGCTTCAGGCACTTCTCTCTGAGCTCGGAGAGCAAAAATACAGAGCGGGACAGATTTTTCCCCAGATGCACAGAGGAATATCTCCCGAAGAGATGACCAATATAAGCAAATCAACCAAGCAAAAGCTTTCTGAGGTGTCATACTATTATCTCCCAACGCCAAAAAGAAAGCTTGTCTCCGCTCTTGACGGAACGGTAAAATATCTTTTCTCTCTCCGTGACGGAAACTGCGTCGAAAGCGTGGTCATGAGATACAATCACGGAAACACTATATGCATTTCTTCTCAAGTGGGTTGTCGTATGGGCTGTGCCTTTTGCGCCTCTACCATCGGCGGAAAGGTGCGTGACCTTGAGCCCTCGGAAATGCTCGGACAGGTAATTGCCGCCTCCAAAGACATGGGAGAACGAATATCAAATATCGTCATGATGGGTATAGGCGAACCTTTGGATAATTATAATAACGTAATAAAATTTCTTCGTCTCGTCGGTTGTGAGGAGGGTATCAACATCGGCTACCGCCATATATCTCTTTCCACCTGCGGTCTTGTCGATAAAATAGACAGACTCTCCGAAGAAAATTTTCCCATAACCCTCTCCATATCGCTCCACGCCTCAGACGATATAACAAGAAGCAGTATTATGCCCATAAATAAAAAATGGAACATAAACTCACTTCTCGACGCATGTAAGAGATATTACAAAAAAACAGGAAGACGTATCTCATTCGAATATACGCTCATATCGGGCAAGAATGACTCGCCCACAGCCGCCACCTCCCTTGCAAAGCTCCTCAACGGAAAGCTTCGCACAAAAGACAGCTCAATGCCCATTCACGTAAATCTCATTCCCGTAAACCCCGTAAACGAGAGAGAGGCAGAATTTTCGTCCTCCCACAAGGAAGCCGTATCAAAATTTGCTTCTATACTGGAAAAAAAGGGTATTCGGGCAACAGTAAGACGAAAGCTGGGAGCTGACATAAATGCTTCCTGCGGACAGCTTAGACGCGCTGAGGAAGGAATAGAATAATCACACAAAAACGGTTTTCTTACATATTTTTCAAGGAGTATATAATGAAATACCGTTTTCGTTCCTCTTCAAAAAACGAGCTTCATATAAAAAACGTTAAAAACAGACACCTGAAAGCCAAAAGGCATAGATATTCTCTCACTCTGAACTCAAAGCCAACAGTGTCCGAAAAAGAAAAAATAAGATTTGCTTCTCTCTTCGAATACGCAACTATTGAGGGAGATACCGAAAAAAACAGACGAAAGCTTTTGCGAAAGCAAAAACGCAAAATTTTTTTCAGAAGATTTGGTAAAGCATTAAAGGCTATCGGACGTGCGCTCATTGTCGTTCTTACATTACCGCTCATACCGATAAAAAAATGGTTACAAAAAGAAAAAGAGCCTCTGAATACAAAAATGCTTCTCGGCGCCCTCTCCTCTGTTCTTCTCGTCTCTTTAGTTTCTTCCCTCGTAATATTCCTGTCCTTTTTTTCTTCACAATTCAAATCATACAAGACGGTCAGCATACCCTCTCTTGTAGGAACCGTTTATGAGAGCGAAATGTTTGACACAGCGTCTGTCTTTGAATACACAGTTGAATATGAATACAGCGACCTTCACCCATCAGGCACGATCATAAAGCAATCTCCCGAGCCGCAAGTAGAGCGAAGAAGCTACCGCGGAGAGCCTATCGTTATCTCTCTGACAGTATGTCAAGGACGAAGAAGCTATCTTCTTGATTCGCTGGTCGGTCTGCCCGTAAGAGACGCACGTCTCCACCTAAAAAATGCAGGAGTTTCCACCGAGGTCATTTATGAATATTCTTTGGAACACCCTCAAGGAACTGTAATAAAAACAATCCCCGAGGAAGGACAAAGACTGTTTTCCGACGACAAAGCACAGCTTTACGTCAGTCTCGGAGAACGCATAAATTATATTTCTGTTCCCTATCTTCTGGGAATGAATGAAACAACGGCTATATCAAAACTCAGATCAATCGGTCTTTCCGTTGGGAAGGTGACCTATATTGAATCCCAGCGCCCCGCGGGTACTGTTATCTCACAATTTCCGAGCCAATACACAGAGATCAGCGAAGGCTCGTCCGTTTCCTTGACGGTAAGTGCGGGATTTTCCTACTCTCCAAGACGGATCCCCGACCTTTACGGAATGACTGTAGAAGACGCAAGACGTGCGCTCGTCTCGGTCGGGATCAGCATAGGCGGTATTTTTTCAATGTCAAGCGCCCTACCCCGAGGCACAGTCGTATCTCAATCAATTCCACCAAACACAGACATCACCCCCTCTATGTCAGAGGTAGATATTTATATAAGCTCGTAAAGAAGGACAAAGGTAACACTATGGAAAGCATCATTTACTACGGAAAAATACTGAAAGGCGTCGGTGGACTCTATACTGTCAGAATATTGGGAGAGGATTCTTCTCCAACTCTTGTCAGATGCAGAGCCAGAGGCTCTTTCAGACACAGCAATATCACACCTCTTCCGGGTGATAACGTCCTTCTTACACCCGACTCGAACATTCAATCGACCGAGAGAGGTGAGACAGCAGGATACGTAATAGACGATATCGCAGATCGCACCTGTTCGCTTATCCGTCCACCCATGGCAAACCTCGACTATCTTTTCGTAACAATGGCAGCGGCTTCTCCCATGCCTGTACTAAGCACGGTAGACAAGCTTATTTCCATAGCCGAATATAACCACATTGAGCCCGTAGTCGTCATAACGAAATCAGAGCTTGACGAGGCTGAAGCCGAAAGACTTCATAATATATACTCCGCAGTAGGTCTACACTGCTTTTCAGTAAGTGCAAATGAAAACAGAGGGATCGAGCCCATCGATGCCTTTATAAAGGAAAATCTCCATAACGGCAAAACAGGTGCTTTTGCGGGAGCTTCGGGAATAGGAAAATCAACTCTTATGAACCGCCTCTTCCCTCACCTTGAGCTCTCAACATCTGAAATAAGCAGAAAGATAGAGCGAGGCAGACATACCACGAGACTCGTGGAGCTCTTCCCTCTTGACGACACGGACAGGTGCGGATATATAGCAGATACCCCAGGCTTTTCTATGCTCGACTTCAAGCGCTTTGATTTCTTCGAAAAGGAAGAACTTTGCGGCACTATGCGAGAGTTCGGGCGCTACATAGGCAGCTGCCGATACACAAAATGCACTCATACAAAAGAAGATGGGTGCGCAATACTTGAAGCAGTCAGGTCGGGAGAAATCCCTAAATCAAGACACGAGAGCTACGTCGAGCTTTACGAGGTACTGAAAACACGAAAAAAATGGGAAACTCAAAAATAAGGTGAAAGGTACTACTATACTATGAAAGCTTTTATTTATTCGGGTGGAGGAATATATCCCGATAACATTACAGAGCATCCCGCGTCAGGCGACATGATAATTGCTGCCGATTCGGGATATAATAACGCGCGTCTTATGGGCGTACGCCCTGATATACTTCTCGGTGACTTCGATTCGCTTCATGAAAGTGATGTACCGAGTGGTGTTAAAACGCTTAAAGTTCCTGCCGAAAAGGATTTTACCGACACACAGCTTGCAACCGATACGGCGATCAAGAACGGCGCTGAAGAAATAATAATTATCGGCGGTCTTGACGGCCGTCTCGACCACACTCTGTCTAATCTTGCCATACTTGAGGACATGTGGGAGAGAAAAATATTCTGCACTGTGACTGACGGCAAAAACAGGGTAAGATACATAGAAAACGCAAGCGTTCTGATACCTAAAAGCGGTTACAGATACCTATCGGTCATCGCAAGGACAAAAAAGCTCCGCGGTGTTGAGATAAAGGGTTGCAAATATCCTCTCAACAACGCCACTATAGATAAGAATTTTCAGTACGCCGTATCCAATGAGATAGTGGACAACTGCGCACTTATCGCTATTCGCAAGGGCGGAGCATATATAGTAGAAAGCGTATAGCTTTCTACTCCAAGCTCGACCTGCACTCGAATATTGGAGAATAAAGCTCCGACCACATACAAAGCTGACAAAGTCTGCCCCTTATACCTATTCGTTTGGCAATATCCTTCTCCTTTTTCAGCTCCGAGCTGATATCACGCTCAAACAGCTTCATGATCCGAAGAATGTTCCCACGGTTTTCTCCGACCATTTGGTCGAAAAGATTACATAACTCCTTTTCAAGTTGTTTAGGTGACTTTACCTTCTCTCTGATATCAGTGCTTTTTTTGGTGCTGATCCCATCAAGCAGATATCTGAGTCTGTCAGCTCTTTCATAAAAATATTTCCTCTCCACCTCGCTCACACATACGCCGTTTGGTATAAAAACGGCGTTTTTTTTATTTATCTCATATACAAGCGTCGGTATCGCCATATCAAATAAGGGATAATCGTAAGCAACCACAAGACCTAACAAAAGCTCTTCAAGGCTCGGGATATACTCTGCTTTGTATTTTCCCCTGCAAACACCAAGACAATTTCCATCAGTACCACCAAGATTAAGCGAAAAATTCTTCACTCCAAATCCAGTAACACTTACACATTCACCCGTCCCCAATTCTTTTATGTTTTTATATATCTTACCCCCTATATCTTCCTCACCGAGTATATGCCTCTCAAGCAGAGCTACATCTACCGACTTACCAATCCCCTCAACCGAAAAAAGAGCCTTTATCTCCGAAGAAAAGTATAGCCTTTCCTTGTCATAATAATAGTAAAGAGGCTTTCCACCTCTCGCGTCCCTTGCAAGTATCACCTGATTTCTATGGGAGTCGTAAAGACAAAAAGCATATTCTCCATCAAGGAATCCAAGTACGTCAAGTCCGTCCCAAAGATAGCTCTCAAGAATTATCTCCTCGTCGGACAATCCGTCAAAAATTCCTGCCACAGAGCATATGCATGAAATATTCTGAAGTTCACCGTCAAATGCCACCACATAGGCATGACCGCCTTTTGAAGCGATAAAAGGAAGTTCACCGTTCTCACTCTCTCCCCTTTGTATAATACCTACACCCTTTCCGAGATATGCTCCAAAATCTCCTCTGCTCCGAAAGCTCATCGCCTTGCCCATTTTTTTTAGTTCATCAAAATTCGGTGCTTTCCCCGATAGCTCAATTATTCCGCATATAGCACTCATACCAATCCCCTCACTACCTTTTCTCACGTTATTTATATGTATATGATAACTACGCCCGTCCGTATCCGAAAATTTACCCAAGATATTAAACTTCTGAAAACTTCCCGCATATACTTTTAATAAACAAGGCATAGGAGGTGAGGCAGATGTGCCGTATTGACTTAAGACGTGTGGCAGGTATCGGTGCTGCTTGCTTTGGAGCAGGAATACTGCTGTCCTTTTTGCTTCCGGGTTATCTTCTTGCGTTCGTAGAATCTGCCGTGGTGATTGCCGCAGGTATCCTGCTTCTCGGTCGCAGACACCGATAAAGAAACCCCGAGGATAAATAATCAAATCCAAATCACACAGACAAACGGAGGTGTTTTTCATGAAAGTCGTTCTCGTGCGTTCCCCCTCGGTATTAGCTCCAATACTCAGAAAATTTTTTAAAATAAAAAAAGAACCAAAGAAGAAATGATACTTTGGGATTTAAAATATGGTTGTCCGAAGCCTCGGCCAACCATATTTGTTTTTCTTCTTGCAAATCGATAAGTTTTCTGTTATAATAAATGAAGTACAGATTTTCGCAAGGAGAAAATAAAAATGGCAGACGGATTTCTTCCAATATCTAAACAGGAAATGATAGAAAAGGGGTGGGACAGACCGGATTTCGTATACGTCACGGGAGACGCATACGTAGACCACCCGTCCTTTGGAGTTTCTATAATATCCAGAGTGCTTGAGGCAGCAGGCTTCCGTGTAGCCATTCTTTCTCAACCCGACTACAAAAGTGCGGATGCCTTTCGCGAATACGGTCGTCCACGACTTGGTTTTCTCGTAACTGCAGGAAATATTGACTCTATGGTAGCACACTATACTGCAGCGAAGAAAAAAAGAACAAGCGACTACTACTCACCAGGCGGAAAGATAGGCAAACGACCTGACAGAGCAACTATCGTCTACTGTAATAGAATACGCGAAGCCTTTGGTGACGTACCGATAATTATAGGTGGCCTTGAAGCCTCACTGCGCCGTTTCGCGCATTACGATTATTGGTCTGACTCCATACGTCGCTCGATTCTCGTAGACTCACGTGCAGACATACTGACCTACGGCATGGGAGAAAATATTCTGCTCCGAATCGCTACTCTGCTTGATAAGGGAGTACCTATAAAAAAAATACGTGACGTAAGAGGAACGGCCTATCTCTGTCACCCAGAAGACAAGCTTCACTTTGAAGTAGCGGCAGAATTTGACTACAACGAGCTCAAAAACGACAATAAAAAATACGCCGAAGCTTTCGGCGTACAGTATAAAAATCAAGATTCGATAAACGGCAAGGCAATAGTCGAGAGATACGACTCAAAGATACTCGTTCAGAATCCCCCCATGCCCCCACTTGAACGTGAGGAGCTTGACAGAGTATACGCACTTCCCTATATGCGTACCTATCATCCAATATATGAAAAGGACGGTGGAGTACCCGCTATCGCTGAAGTGAGATTTTCAATAACTCACAACAGAGGATGCTTTGGCGCTTGTAATTTCTGCGCTCTCGCCTTTCACCAAGGACGAACCGTCCGCTCGCGCAGTATCGAAAGCGTGGTTGAGGAAGCCAAGAAAATATCTGCTCTTCCCGACTTTAAGGGATATATACATGATGTGGGAGGCCCTACGGCAAACTTCAGATACCCTGCCTGCGACAAGCAGCTTCGTGACGGTGTATGCTCGTCGAGAAAATGTCTCGCTCCCACTCCTTGCAAAAATATAAAGGCAGACCACACCGAATACATGAAAATGATAGAGGAGATAGAAAAGCTCCCCCGCATCAAAAAAGTATTTATCCGTTCGGGTATCCGCTTCGACTATCTTATGCTCGATAAGAGCGATGCCTTTTTCAGAAAGCTCGTCCGAGATAATGTCAGCGGTCAGCTCAAGGTCGCCCCCGAGCATTGCTCACTTCCTGTCCTTAGTTGCATGGGTAAGCCGAGCTTTGACGTTTACGAAAGCTTCAGAGATAAATTCTTTAAAATAACCAAGGAGCTTGGCAAGGAGCAGTATCTCGTTCCCTATCTTATGTCGAGCCACCCCGGTTCGACGCTGGGAGATGCCCTTGAGCTTGCGCTCTGTCTTAAGCGCCATCACTATGCTCCCGAGCAGGTTCAGGATTATTATCCTACTCCCGGAACTGCCTCTACGGTAATGTTCCGAACAGGAATAGACCCCATGACCATGAAGAAGGTGTACGTTGCCACCGATTATCATGAAAAGCAGCTCCAAAGAGCTCTTCTTCAGTATAACCGTCCCGACAACGCTCCTCTTGTCCGTGAAGCACTGATAAAGCTTCACAGAGAAGACCTTATCGGAAACACCCCCGATTGCCTCGTTCGCCCCGAAGCACCTACGAGAACAACGACGCACAAACCGCAGGCAAAAAGGCAGAACGGCAAATATACCGATAAAAAGCGCTCAACACATACACAAAACAAAAATAAACCCGCAAGCCCCAAAAGACACGCGGGTAAAAAGAGATAAAATAAAGACCTCGGAAAATTCCGAGGTCTTTATTTTTTATAATTTATATTATCTTTCGATCTCTTCCATGATATAAGCCTCAAGCACGTCACCAACCTTGATGTCGTTGAACTTCTCAAGACCTACGCCACATTCGTAGCCTGTTGCGACTTCCTTGACGTCATCCTTGAATCGACGGAGCGAGGAGATCTTATCCTCGAATATAACAACACCGTCACGGACGACTCTTATCATAGACGCTCTGGTTATCTTACCGTCCTGAACATAAGAACCTGCAATAGTTCCAACGTTAGGAACGTGAATGGTCTGTCTGACCTCTGCGTGACCAAGGAGATTTTCCTTGAACTCGGGAGCAAGCATACCCTTCATAGCGTCGGTGATCTCGTTGATACAGTCATAAATTACACGGTAGGTACGGATATCAACGTTCTGTCTCTCTGCACTGTCAAGAGCCGCCTTGTCAGGACGAACGTTAAATCCAACGATAATAGCATTGGATGCAGCCGCAAAGGTAACATCACCCTCACGTATTCCACCTGCCGCAGCATGAATAACACGCACCTTGACTTCTTCATTGGAGATCTTTTCAAGAGACTGCTTAACTGCTTCAGCCGAGCCTCCAACGTCTGCCTTAACGATAATATTAAGCTCCTTAACACCCTCTGCGATCTGTGCAAAGAGATCATTCAGGTTTGCTCTCGCATTAGCCTTGAACACTTCCTCCTTCGCCTTTTCACGACGCTGATCTGCAAGTGTTCTTGCCATTCTTTCATCCTCAACCGCATTAAACTCGTCACCCGAGGAAGGAACTTCCGCAAGTCCTATTATCTCAACGGGTACGGAAGGCTTTGCTTCCTTAACGTTTCTACCCTTGTCGTCGGTCATAGCTCTTACACGGCCAACCGCCGTACCTGCAATAACGATATCTCCATTGTGAAGTGTACCGTTCTGAACGAGAACCGTAGCAACAGGACCTCTACCCTTATCAAGCTTCGCTTCGATTACGATACCTTTAGCGCGTCTTGCGGGATTTGCCTTGAGCTCCTTGACCTCGGCAACGAGAAGAACGCTTTCAAGAAGATCGTCGATTCCCTGTCCCGTAAGTGCTGACACGGGAACGCAAATAACGTCTCCGCCCCATTCTTCAGGAACAAGATCGTACTTTGTAAGCTCTTGCTTTATATTTTCGGGATTTGCAGTAGGTTTATCCATCTTGTTGATAGCAACCACTATGTCAATTCCCGCTGCCTTTGCGTGATTTATAGCCTCAATTGTCTGGGGCATTATTCCGTCGTCCGCCGCAACAACAAGTATTGCAATATCGGTGGCTTGAGCACCTCTTGCTCTCATTGCTGTAAACGCTTCGTGGCCGGGAGTGTCAAGGAAGGTTATATCATTTCCATTGACCTTTACTCTGTACGCACCTATATGCTGGGTAATTCCACCCGCCTCACCCGATGTAACTCTCGTGTGACGGATAGCATCAAGTATAGAGGTCTTACCGTGGTCAACGTGTCCCATTACACATACGACTGGAGCTCTGGGAAGAAGTGCGTCTTCGCTATCGACTTCGTCCTCAAAGAGCTCTTCTTCTATGGTCACAACTACCTCTTTGGTGGTTGCAATTCCCATCTCGTCGGCAACGATAGCAGCTGTATCGTAATCTACCGTCTGGTTTACCGTAACCATCATACCGAGAAGCATCAAACGCTTTACTACCTCAGAGGATGTCACCTTAAGCCTTGAAGCCAGCTCGCTTACGACTATTTCATCGGGAAGGGTTACACTGATAGGCGCTTTTGTAACAGGTTGAGCGCTCTTCTTACCCTTTGCCTTGTTGTTTTTCTGATTGTTAAATCCACCCTGAGACTGCATACGGTTTGCGGGAGCTTGTTTTTTTACTCTCTGGTTACCGCCTCTGTCGTCTGCTACCGATTCAGGAACAAAATTATCAAGTCTCTCATCATACTTTGAAAGATCGAACGATTCTGCTCTCATATCTACAACACGAGTAGTGCCTCTCTGCTTGGGTGCTTCGTCACCTTTAACCGTTTGAGAACGAACGATAGGCTGGGGCTTGAACTTCTCTCTCGGTGCGTTCTGCTGTCTGTCTTCTTTATCCCAAGCTCCACCAAATCCCATATCCTTTTTAGGTTGAGGTCTATGATTTTGAGCCGTGGGGCGCTGGTTACCAAAAGGAGCTCCTCCCTGTGGTCTCTGCTGCTGACCAAAAGGCTTCTGCTGGAAACCTCCCTGACCATTCTGTGCAGGTCTACCCCCAAAGTCACGTCCTTGCTGAAATTCGCCTCTGTTTCCGAACTGTCCGTTTCTCTGAAAACGGTCAGCACCTTGATTTGAGCCTGCAGGCTTCGTATATTCAGGCTTTTTATCCTTGGGACGATCCTCAAACTTTTTCTGAGATTCAACAGCGATCTTCTTATCTACCTCAGGAGCTTTTTCGGTCTTCTTTTCTACGACCTCTGCCGTTCTGACACTATCGACAGTCTCCTTCTTCTCGGGCTTCTTTTCTTCCTTCTTTTCGAAGGGTTTATTTGCCGTCTCCTCGGCTTTTACAGTCTTTTCGGCAGTTTCGACTTTATTGACCTTTTCCTCCACGTGAGCCACCTCTGACTTTGCCTCCGTTTTATCTTCTTCGGGCTTTGGATCGGGCTTTTCCGCCTCGGTCTTTGCCTTTGGAGCTGACGAAGGCTTTTTGGACGGAATATAGGTTATACCGTCAAGATAGTCCTCAATATTGGTTATCTGATTTTCCTTTGTAAGCGTTTCAAATAACACCTCGAATTCTTCAGGCTTCATTTGCGCCTGAGATTTCATGGCTACCCCCTTGGTACTCAATATCTCCGAAATATCCTTGCTTTTCATATTCAGATCTTTAGAGAGCTGTGTTATCTTTAATAAATTTGATGTCTGATTTACTGCCATTTTTCCTACCGTGTCTCTATAAGGAGACTTCCTTTCCTTGGATTTGGTTTCGCCGTCTGTGTCAGAGATTTTTTTCAACCAAAATAGTGAGCTGTTCATCGGTCACAGCTACCGCTGCAACGACACCGATTTTACCAAGTGCCGCCGAGAGTCCTTCGCTGTCCACCGAGATCCTGCAATGCTTTACATTATAATACGCACATTTATCGGTTATTCTCTTGTGCGTGTTTTCCGAAGTATCGGAAGCTTCGACCACTATAAGCGGTCTTTTAGCACCACCCTTACGCATTGCTTCGCATATGAGCGGCACTCCGAATATCACCCTTCCCGCCTTGGCACATATTCCAAGCGACGACAAGAGTTTTTTTTCTTTTTCAGTCATACCGTCAGTCTCCCGATTCCAGAAGCTCCGACTCCATTCTGTCGTATACTTCCTCGGGAATTACAATATCAAGATTCTTATCTATCCTTTTTGACTTTCTTGCCCGTCTTAAGCATTTTATGTCACGACAGATATAAGCACCTCTTCCCGATTTCTTTCCCGTAAAATCAAGTAATGCCTGACCGTCGGGAGTCCTTACGACACGAAGAAGACTTGCCTTCGGCTTGTGTTCATTACAACCAAGACACTGTCTTTCGGGTGTCTTTTTCACCTTGCCATTCTGTTCCATAAATTTAACAAAGCCTATGTTATTATTCGGACTTTATGTCTATCTTAAAACCTGTAAGACGTGCTGCAAGACGTGCGTTCTGACCTTCCTTACCGATAGCAAGAGAAAGCTGATCACTGTCTACTATTACCTTGCAAGCTCTGTCGTCGGTAAATGTGACCGACTTGACTTCAGCGGGAGCAAGAGCCGCCGCTACATATTCTTCAGGTGTCTCGCTATACTTTACTATATCTATCTTCTCGCCCTTGAGCTCCTCAACGATACCGCCGATTCTCATTCCGTGAGTACCGATACATGCTCCTACTGCGTCAACGTCCTCTTCTCTGGACATTACTGCTATCTTTGTTCTTGAGCCTGCCTCACGCGCAACGCCCTTTACGATAACTATTCCATCCTGAATTTCAGGAACTTCAAGTTCGAACATACGGCGAACAAGACCGGGGTGAACTCTTGAAAGAGTTACAAGAGGTCCTCTTGCCTCTCTGTTTACTTCCTGAACGAAGACCTTTATCTTATCGCCTACAAAAAATTCCTCTTCGGGTATCTGTTCACTCTTAAGAAGTACTGCGTGGCTGGTTCCCGTTTCGAGAACTACGTTACCGTTTATAGGATCCACCTTGCTGACAGTTGCGGTAATGATCTCCTCACGTTTGCTTTCATAAGCATCCTGCATGACCTTTCTCTCGCCCTCTCGTATACCCTGAATAATAACAGACTTCGCTGCAGCGGCACTGAGGCGGCGGAAGTTCTTGGGCTTAACCTCAGTCTCAACTATCTTTCCAAGAGTGTTTCTGCGGCTGATCGCCTTTGCCTCCTCAAGAGATATTTCGCACTGTGGATTGGTTACCTCCTCGACTACCTCTTTCTGAAGATATACTCTCATATCCTCTTTTACGGGATCGATGGATATTCTCATCATCGTGCTGTTTCCATATTCCTTTTTCAATGCAGAAAGAAGAGCTGCCTCTATCTTTTCAAGCATATATTCCTTGGGTATTCCCTTTTCCTTTTCAAGAAGGTCAAGTGCTATGAAAAATTCCTTGTTCATTTTAAAGTTCCATCCTTTTACGTATTAAATATGTCAATTTTTAAAATCAGAGTTCAAAATAAGTGCTTATCTTGGCAACGGTACTTCTTTCAAATTCAACCGTCTCACCGGCTATATCAAGCAATATATTACCGTTCTCCGCAAGGGGAAGAAGCACTCCTCTGAATAGCTTTGAGCCATTCATGGGAGCATAAAGCTTTATCTCAACGTCCCAGCCTTCACAAGCATATATATGCATGTCGTTCTTAAGCTCCCTTTCAATACCTGGAGATGAGACCTCGAGATAATACTGCTCCTCAATAGGATCTGCTTCGTCAAGCACGGGATCTATGGCTCTATGAAGCTTTTCGCAATCATCAATGGTAATTCCATCTTCGGAATCTATGGTTATACGAAGTATCCTTCTTGCGCCCTCCTTAACGAACTCAACGTCCCATATCCAGACACCAAGCTCCTCGGCTATGGGTTCTGCAAGCTCCTTAACCGTTTCGGACACATTCTTTGCGTTCTTTGCCATATAATGCCCTCCAATATTATTTTTTGATATGCTCAAATTAACAATTAAGAGTGGGTTCTCTCAAACCCACTCCACTATCTATCGTATTATAGCACACTTTTTCAGGAATTGCAATAGTTTTTTAAAAATTTTTTGTTTTTTACTTCTCGAAATATAAACATTTTTTTGTTTTCTTTCCTTTATTACAAAAAAATGTTATTTATGTGTTTACAAAAACAAGTTTATATGCTATAATAATATAATAGGGTAGTTATGTTCATTTGTAAAACCCAAGCAAATATTAAAAATGAGGTACAGCCTTGAATCAAAATATAAATCCAACAAACAAAAAGCCTTTTATATATTCGGCAAAGCTTCCTATAATCTCTATGTTCTTTGCCATTGCCTCAATGTATATTCCGGCAATACTGTTCATAGCTCTTCCTAAAGACTCGGTAGAGCTATTTGGAATCGCCGTATGCGCTTTGTCCGCCTTTATACTGATACTTATTCACGAATCGGTAAGAGGTGTCCTTTTTCCAATAATCCTTCTCGCATTATCAGGACTCCTCGGCGGGAGCTTTCTTCCCGGCAGTATCGTCGGCGTATACCTTGCTCTTATAATTTCTTATGCATACGTAATAACCGAATTTTCAAATAAAAGTTTTGTGGCGTCAACTCTCTTGGGACTTGCTCTTTCCCTGCTCCCATGCGGAGCCTTGGCGGCTTTCCTCGCTCCCATGGAGTTGCCGATAGCTTTCGCTGTTGTTTTATCAACTCTCCCCTTTGCTATCCTTCTTTCATATTCGATAAAAAAGAAGCTTGACAGAGCAAAGACCGTCTTCAGAATGACCCTTGGCGCTACTCTCTTTACCGTAGTAGCAGCTCTTGCGCTTATATTTGTTTATACACGTTCGTTCTCACTTGACGCAGTAAGAGGTGTAATAGATACGGCACGTGAGATGACAGTTGATACGATGAACTCCGCTATGTCTGCTCTTTCCGAAACTCTCGGAGCATCCGGCATGAGCATCGATTATGAGGATTACGTGCTATACGCAACAAATTCCGTATTTAATCTGCTCCCCGCAATTACAGTAATATCACTTTCATTTGTATCATATTTTTTACACTCTCTTATGATAGGCGCATATTACAAGCCGGACGAGTTAAAAAACGATCCTCAAAAAACAGAAGAATTTTCACGTGTCATTTCACTCGATATGACATCGGGAACGGCAGGAATATTTATCGTAGGTCTTATACTCGCGCTCACACTTGGCAGCGGCAAGACAGAGCTTGTGGCGACGGCATGCCTCAATCTGATCCTTATGATAACCCCGGGACTATGCCTGACAACACTTGCCTTTATTTCAGCCCTGTCCAAAGTCAAAGGCCCATCGTGTCTTGCAAGTCTCCTTTACATCTTTACACTGTTCATGCTCCTCTCACTTTCACCCATTGCAATAATGACTATTGCCTTTGCAGGCAGTGTCATTATAATTATTAAGGACATAAAGATCGCGATCTCAAACAAAAAGAACAAATAAAACCATAACAAACAGATAAAAAAGACAGAAAATCCACTCGAAAGGATATTTTAATATGTCAAACAAAAAGAATTCGTTTTTCGGAACGTCCGAAGAAAGCCTATCGGGTATCTATATAGTGCTTGCGGTCATAGCGATAGTAGTGCATGTGATAATATGCACCTATTCAAACGTATCCGCAATAAGCTCCGGTATCGCTATCCTTTCAGCATACGCTATTCTCTGCGGAATGTTTTTCCTTATCATGCGAAGAAGATTGCGTATTTACAGATTCGAAAACAACGAATCGGACAAACAGAATAACGGAGTTATCTACGCATTCAAGAATTATCTGAAGATCCCCTACGCCGTCATAAATGAAAACGGTAAAATAATAACCACAAATCTTTCATTCAAACGTGCTGCGGGAATAAAGGATACCTTTTTCAATTCGGATATCACCTCCCTCTGTAACATTTCCCTTCAGGATATATTCAACGCCAGCGAGGACGCAGACGCTCAGGCTGAGACGCAGAGCGATGCGGAAATGTCGACCATTGTGGTAAGTATGAGAAAAAGACGCTACAGTGTTGACTGCCACCCTATAAGCGCTAAAGGCAAGGCATTCTACATGCTTGTTTTCAACGACATAACCGAGCTTTGCGACGTTAAAGAAAAATACAACAACGAAATACCCGCCGTTGCATATATCATTCTCGATAACCTTGACGAGATAGCACAGTACGTAAAGGAAAGCTATCAGGCAGAGGCAACACAGGTAGAAAAAATACTCAAAGAATGGGCTTTATCCGCAGGGGCAATGATACGAGAATACGACAGAAACAAATATATCCTCTTTATGTCGAATGAAAGTCTTGGAAAGTGCGTAAGAGGAAAATTCGAAATACTCGATAGTATCAGAGAAGTACGCATCGGAGACGACAATATGCCGATCACCGTCTCCATAGGTATTGCAACCACCGGTGACACTCTCGCCGCTCGTGAAAAGGATGCGCTTGCGGCACTTGACATGGCGCTTCAAAGAGGCGGAGACCAAGCAGTACTTAAAAACGAAACGGGTATCAGCTTCTTCGGTGGAAGAACAAAAAGTCAGCAAAAGCGTTCCAAAGGGCATTCCAGAGTCATTGCGGCATGTCTGTGCTCCATGATATCCGGAGCATCCAACGTAATAGTTATGGGACACAGCAACCCAGACTTCGACTCCATAGGTGCGTGTGTCGGTATTGCAGCACTCTCCATGCATCTCGGTGTTGACGTTAAAATAGTCGTTAATACGGGAACAGACAACTTCAAAGCCTGCACAGGTAAGCTCTGTGAGCTCCCCGAATACAGTAATGTATTCGTCGATGGAGTCGTTGGTCTTGGTGAAATATCTTTCGGTACACTCCTTGTTGTCGTTGACGCAAACAACTTCAAGATCCTTGAAGCCCCCGAAATTGCGGCAAATGCGTTCAAGACCGCAGTTATCGACCACCACATTAAAAAGGAAGAGTTTGAGCACGATCCTCAACTCTCTTATATAGACACGACCGCATCCTCGGCATCCGAGCTGGTTTCCGAGATACTTGAGCAGAGTCTCCCCACCGACACTCTCCGCAAGGAAGAGGCAAACGTGCTGATGGCAGGTATCATGGTAGATACCAAAAACTTCACGAGAACTGTTGGAACGAGAACATTCGCGGCGGCTCTGTATCTCCGTTCGGCAGGTGCAAGTCCCGAATATGCAAGGACCTTTTTTGAAGAAGCATTTGAGGACTACAAATCCGAAGCGCGCTTTGGAAACAACTCCGAGCTTTACCGCGAACATATAGCTATAACGTCAAGTGTTGGTGAAGATCCTTCAAGTGACAGAATAGCCGCTGCAAAGGCTGCGGATCACCTGCTCGCTATAAGAAACGTAAACGCCGCATTCGCTCTCGTAAAAATAGGACAGCTCATTCATATATCGGGACGTTCTGACGGTTCGATAAACGTTCAGCTTATCCTTGAAAAGATAGGCGGTGGAGGACACTTCGACATGGCAGGTGCGGCTTTGTCGGACAAGGACCTCGACGAAGCATCCATTATACTAAAAGCAGCAATAGACGAATATTTTAACGATATAACATCCGTGTCAAAGCAAAAAGATTAAAATAAAATATCCAAAAAGTAATAACACGTTCATTCAGGAGGTAAGATATGAAGGTAATTTTAACAGCAGACGTTAAGGGTCAGGGAAAAAAAGATCAAATAATAGAAGTTTCGGACGGATATGCAAGAAATTTTCTTCTCCCCAAGAAATTAGCTATTCCTGCCGACTCAAAGGCAATAAATGACGTAAAAAACAAAGAATCGGCAAAGCAACACAAAATAGAAACGGAAAAGCAACAGGCAAAAGAAATTGCCAAGAAGCTTGAGAGCATAGTTGTAAAATTCGAGTATTCATCGGGCCCCGATAAAAAGCTTTACGGTTCTGTAACCTCAAAGGATATATCCGAAGCTCTTGCGAAAGATTTCGGCATCGAGATAGACAAGAGAAAGATAACAGTAAATGAGCCCATAAAGACCTATGGAAGATTCAGCGTTGACGCAAAGCTCTATACCGAGGTATCAGGAAAGATAACCGTAGAGGTTGTTTCAAAAGAGGGTTGATGCCCCTGATTTTCTAATCTCAAACAGAAGAAGTAAAAGAAAGGATGTAGCCGCAATGAATGAAGAGCTTGTGAGAAAGCTTCCCTTCTCTCTCATCGCAGAGCAATCACTTTTGGGTTCTATACTCGTAGACCCCGAATCCCTCAATGAAATAGCCGAGATACTGTCGGCAAACGACTTTTACCTATCGGAGCACACACAGATATATACTGCAATGCACGAGCTCTTCCTTATAAATAAGGAAATAGACGTCGTCACCCTTATAGATATGCTCGTGACCAAGGGCATATATTCAAAATCGGGCGGAGAGGACTATATTCGCTCTCTCTACCGCGCCGTTCCAAACGCACTCAATATAAAGGACTATGCAAAGATAGTCAAAGAAAAGAGTTTGCTCCGAAATCTTATCGACGTCTGCTCCGAAATATCCGAAAAAGCGTACAGCGAGGAAGGAAATGCGGGTGAGCTTGTTGACTATGCGGAAAGTCTTGTTTTCGACATAGCTCAAGGACGCGATACAAAAACATTCCGACACATTCGTGAGGTCATAGGAAGCGTATATAAAAACCTCCACGATATGACCACCGAAGGCGAGGGTGCTCATGGAACAAAAACAGGTTTTTCGGGAATCGATAATGTACTTGCAGGAATGGGAAACTCCGACCTTATACTTGTCGGCGCACGTCCCGGTATGGGAAAAACATCCTTTGCGCTTAACATAGCAACGAACGTTGCACTCCAGACCAAGAAAAAGGTATGTATCTTCTCACTTGAAATGTCGGCTGAACAGCTTGTCAGCCGTGTTATTTCAAGCGAAGCAATGGTAGACAGTTACGCACTCAGAACGGGTAAGATAGACTCGAAACAATGGGAAGATATTGCTATGGCAACAACAAAGCTTGCGGATTGCGATATCCTTATCGACGACACGTCTGGAATCTCGGTCACCGGAATGAAGGGTAAGCTCCGCCGTGTTCAAGACCTCGGACTTGTAGTCATAGACTATCTACAGCTCATGCAGAGCGACAGAAAGAGCGACAACAGAGTACAAGAGGTAGCCGATATATCAAGAAACCTTAAGATCATGGCAAAGGAGCTGAACGTTCCTATAATATGCTGTGCCCAGCTCTCCCGTGGCCCCGAATCAAGAACAGACAAAAGACCTATGCTTTCCGACCTTCGTGACTCGGGTGCTATCGAGCAGGATGCCGATACCGTAATATTCCTATACCGTAATGAATATTACGACACCGATGCATCTCAAGAAGAAGGTAATATCGCAGAGGTAATCATAGCCAAAAACCGTCACGGCTCAACAGGAACGGTAAAGGTTGGTTGGATAGGAAGATTTACAAAGTTCAGAACTATTGCAACCGATATGGAATGATCTCATAACAATATAAAAACCATGGCCTCGAATACGGGGCAGGAGTAAAAATGAAAGAAAACGTAATAGGTAAGAATATACCTAAGGGTTTTATCCCGCCGTGTGAGCTTTCGCATCTCCAAAAAAACACGCCTATACTGGTAGGATTTTCGGGTGGAGCAGATTCTTCAGCACTTCTTCATATGCTTGTAAGATACGGAAAGGATAACGGAACGCCCATATATGCGGCACACGTAAATCACGGTATAAGAGGAGAAGAAGCCGACCGAGACCAGAGGTTTTGCGAGGAGACTGCCGAAAAGCTCGGTGTCACGCTTTTCAGCACAAGACTTGATATCCCTTCGATAGCAAAAGAAGAAGGAAAAAGTGTTGAGACTGCCGCAAGAGATGCAAGATACGCTTTTTTCGAAGAAATAATGAAAAAACATTCTATACCCTTGCTCGCCACCGCTCACAACGCAAACGACAATCTTGAAACTATCCTCTTCAACCTTGCAAGAGGTTGCGGACTTTCGGGAATATGCGGCATTCCTCTCACAAGGAATTGCTCGTCGGGAATTGTAATACGCCCTATAATCAAGCTCTCAAAAGAAGAAATTCTCGTATATTGCAAAGAAAATAACATATCTTATGTAACAGACAGTACAAATACCGATACAAAATATACGAGAAACAAGATACGGTCAGACATTATTCCACTCCTTAATGAAATAAATATGTCTGCGGTAGAATCTGCGGGGCGCACTTCGGAGTCCTTGCGTGACGACCTTGCTTATCTTAATGAGATCACCGAGCAGTTCTTATCGGAAGCATGTGAGGATAAGCTGTGTACCGTCGATGCAAAAAAGATAGCAAACTGTCACGTCGCTATCGCAAACCGAGCAATAATGACTCTTTATTCGAAAATGTCAAATGGAAATACCCTTGAGAACATTCACGTAAGAGCAATACGTGAGTTTGCAGAAAAAGCTGTTCCCCATTCCTCTCTCGACCTGCCCCATAAAGTATGTGCCGTCATCGAAAACGGAATGCTCTGTTTTGTAAAAAGAGAAGAGCTTGTGGCTATAAAAGAAAAAAGAGAAGGCTATTTTATTGAGCTTCACGAGGGTGAAAACCCTATTTCACAAACAAAAGCCGAAATCATCATTGGAAATTCACATTCAAAAAGAAATGTTTACAAAAAATTTATACAATTGCATCTGGATTCTGCTACAATAAATGGTGCTGTGTTTGCAAGAGAACGCAGAGCAGGAGACAAAATTTGCATAAACGGAATGTCAAAAAGCCTTAAAAAGATGCTTTGCGACCTGAAAATTCCATTAGAGGAACGCTCAAGGCTTCCCATCATATTCGACGAAAACGGCATACTTGCAGTTCCTTTCGTTGCTATTCGCGACGGTGCAAAGCACAAGAGCGGAGATTTAAAAGAACCACTTGTAATAAACTTTTATCTTTATTGACGTCAGACAAAGCCCTTGGCTTTGTCAAAAGGATAGTTCTAAAAAAAGAAGGATAGGCAAAAAATTATGAATGACAGTATTGAAAGAATTCTTTTTACAGAAGAAGAAATAAAAGAAGCTACTGCAAAAGTCGCTTCAGAAATAAGCAGGGACTACAAAGACGCCGAGGGAACAACAGTGCTTTTGTGCATTCTCAAGGGCTCGCTGGTGTTCTGCTCTGATCTTATGAGAAAGCTTGATTTTCCGACAGAGCTTGAATTCATGAAGGTCTCATCGTACGGCTCCGGCACAATATCCTCCGGACAGCTCAATATAACCTTGGATATAAGCAGAAAGGACCTGTCAGACATCAATATCATAATAGTTGAGGATATTATAGACACAGGAATAACCTTGTCACGCATACATGATATGCTTGTCAAAAGAGGTGCTAAAAGTGTAAAAACAGTTGCACTTCTCAACAACCCCGCCAGAAGAGGTACCCCCTATGAGCCTGATTATTCGGGACTTTTCATGCCTAATGAGTTTGTTGTCGGTTACGGACTTGATTATAATGAAAAATTCAGAGATCTTCCCTACATAGGTGTTCTTAAGCCTGAAATCTATAAACGATAAATACCATAAACGGAGATAACGGATAAATGAAAAAAAGCAACATTAAAAGCATAATCTTATATCTTGCAATATTTATAGCTATAATCCTTGCCCTTTCACTAATGTTCAGAAGCTCTGAACCAGAAAAGGTGCTTTATAGCGATGTCGTTGGATATTTCCAAGATGACATGGTTGCCGATTTCGTAGTCGATGACTCAAATCATCTTACAATGAACGTTTACGTTCCAAATGATGATGGAGAGCTTGAATACGACGATGACGGAAAGATAACCAATAGCAAAAAGACTATCGAATATCAGCTCCAGAGCCTCGGTCTTTTCGTGGAGGACTGTGGAGAATACTATAAAGGCAACGCAAACCTTGTTGAATACGAGATAGAACCCGAAACGGTAATGCCCTGGTGGGTAAGCTTCCTTCCATACGTTATAGTTATTGCCATAGTAATAATCCTTTGGGTAGTCATGGCAAAACAGATGAACGGTGGAGGAGCAGGAAAGCTTAACTCCTTTGGTAAAGCCAAAGTAAAAACACCACAAAATGACAAGAACAAGGTTCTCTTCAAAGACGTAGCAGGCGCTGACGAGGAAAAAGAGGAGCTTCAGGAGGTCGTCGAATTTCTCAAAGACCCCACTCACTTCTCAAAGCTCGGTGCAAAGATCCCTCACGGTGTACTTTTAGTAGGCCCTCCAGGTACGGGTAAAACACTTCTCGCAAAGGCAGTTGCGGGAGAAGCAGGAGTTCCCTTCTTCTCTATCTCGGGTTCTGACTTCGTTGAGATGTATGTCGGTGTGGGCGCATCCCGTGTCCGTGACCTATTCGAAAACGCAAGAAAGCACCCCGCTTCCATAATATTCATAGACGAAATAGACGCGGTAGGACGTCACAGAGGAGCAGGACTCGGAGGAGGTCACGACGAACGTGAACAGACTCTTAACCAATTGCTCGTTGAAATGGACGGTTTCGGCTCACACGAGGGAATAATCGTTATCGCCGCAACCAACCGCCCCGATATACTTGACCCAGCTCTTCTCCGTCCCGGCCGTTTCGACCGTCAGGTAACAGTAAACTATCCCGACATTAAGGGCAGAGAGGAAATACTCAAGGTACACGCAAAGAATAAACCCCTTGAAGAAACGGTGGACCTTGCAAAAGTTGCGTCTACCACCGCAGGCTTTACGGGAGCAGACCTCGCAAACCTTCTCAACGAAGCGGCACTTCTTGCAGCTCGAAGAGGAAAGAATCTTATCGGTATGGAAGATATCGAGGACGCATTTATAAAAGTCATTGCAGGACCTAAGAAAAGATCCATGCGTATCAAACCCGATGAAAAGAAAAAGACCGCTTATCACGAAGCAGGTCACGCGATCCTCGCACACGTCCTTCCGAAGCTTGACGACGTTCAGCAAATATCCATTATACCCAGCGGAAACGCTCTCGGATATACCCTCAATCCTCCCAAGGAAGACACACACAGCGTATATAAGGAAGGACTTAAGGAAAAGATCGCTATGCTTCTCGGCGGACGCGCTGCTGAAGAGCTTATATTCGGCGACGTATCCGGAGGCGCATCAAACGATATCCAAAGAGCTACCGATATTGCTAAAAAGATGGTAACACAGCTCGGTATGAGTGAGCTTCTCGGTCCTCGTTCCTTTGGTACGGGACACAGCGAAGTATTCCTTGGACGTGATTACTCAATGTCTCAGGACTATTCGGACGCAACAGCGGCAACTATCGACTCCGAGATACACAAGATAATCGACGAAGCATATACGAGAGCAAAGCAGATACTCACCGAAAATATGCAGAAGCTCCACTTCATTTCCGAATTTCTCGTAAAGAACGAGATAATGGACGGCGAGCAGTTCAAGGCAGCAATGGAAGGCGAGCCTACCTTCGAAGAGCTTGAGGAGATGACCGAAGCCAAGAAGAGACGCAGCCGCGAGGAAAATGAAGAAAAACAGAGACGCGACGAGGAACGCCGCAAGAGACTTGAGGAAGAGGCAGAGAGACTCGCTAAGGAAGAGGAAGAAGCTCTCGCAAGAGGTGAAAAGCTTCCCGACATCGACATCAAGCTTCCCGACGAGAAAGATGTAAGAGAAGACACTCCTGACGACAGCAGCGATGCTTTCGACGACTCTGACAATACCGAAACAGACAAAAAAGACAACAACGTCAATAATAACGACGACGAAACTCTTTGATCGAATACAAACAACGGCTGACGGAAAAATCCGTCAGCCGTTGTTGTTTTATATTTCTTTCCCGCCGAGATACCTCTCATAATAGAAAAGATACTGTTGCGCGATACCCGCATACTGTCCGAGAATTGTGGGTGAAAAGCTGTCCTTATCATATTCGGGAAAATATTTTTCCACCGCTCTCTTCATCCACACGTCAATGGGAAAGGCATCATAGCGCTCAAATCCAAAAAGCAGGGCGCAGGACGCGACTTTAGGCCCTATTCCCTTTACCGAGCAAAGCATATCAATACCCGTTTCGGTATTTTCCGCCAAGGCTATCTTGCTTATATCAAGCTCTCCCGAAAGCATCTTTTCAACCGCGTCGTATATGTATTTTGCGCGAAATCCCGTTCCGATACCCCGAAGTCCATCTATGCCAAGAGAATATATCGCGTCTGCCGTGGGAAAAGAAAAACGTGATGACACCTCTGTGCAATGCTTTTCCATTCCTCCCACTTCTATCTCATTTCCCGATTCCTTCGATAATCTTTCGATTATTTTTTTAATTCTTGGGATATTGTTGTTCTGCGAAATAATAAAGGATATAATGCTCTCAAATGAGTCTTGCCTCAAGATTCTTATTCCACGTCCGTATTCTGCCGCCTCTCGGAGTATGGGATTTTTGCAGTTTTCGAATATATCTCGCTCCACCGCCTCGTAATCCATATCAAGAGAGAGATATCTGCTCCATATGTTGAAAAATTCCTGTTCGGTAGAATTGTATATGTAAGTCTCTTTATCATCCTCTGCAAAAGACACGTATCGCCCCATGGCAACTCCCGAAAACTCACTCTTATGCTCTGTTTTCTCAACTCTGTCAAATCTGAAGCATTGCCCGCAATCGAATATTTTTTCTACGTCAAAATAAAGAGGGGTTTTAAATACGACACACGGAATATTTCCCTCTTTTATTTCACGCACGTTTTCAAGTTCCACCATAAATTTATCCTCTGCATGTTTATGTAATAATTGTAGAAATATATTGTAAAAAAAGTACTTTTATGATATAATAAATTATGTATATACTCTTTATTATATTGTATCATATATTTTCTTAAAAATCAACTTTTTGTGAGGAAAGAATGGAACAAATTTATACCATACCCGTAAATGAAGCATTTGAAGCCTCCGCTGCCGACAAGAGCTGCGGTTGCCCCTTTTGCGCGCTATATAACAAACTTGAAAACGACGAGCTGGAGCTTATACTTGGAGCTTCAATGATGGAGCCGGACGTAAGGATCAAGACCAACAAGGAAGGCTTTTGCAGGACTCATTACGACATGATGTTCGTTATGAAGAACCGTCTCGGAATGGCGCTGACTCTTGAGAGCCACATTGCAGAGTTAAAAAAGGACATAAAGGACGGTGGACTTTTCTCCGCCCCGGGAGCAAAGCCAACAGCTCGCATAGGGGAATTAGAAAGCTCCTGCTATGTTTGCGGCAGAATAGAATTTAATTTTCTTCACATGATAGAGACTGCCGTGCTTCTTTGGGAAAGGGACGAGGCATTTGCTCCAAAGCTTCGTGCTCAACCCTATTTCTGTCTGCCCCACTATCGCCGTCTTCTTGCGGTAGCTAAAGACAGACTTTCAAAAAAAACCTTCCCCCAGTTTGAGAAAGACTGCGCAACTATAGTTGACCGATACATAGAAGAGCTTGGCGAGGACATAAGCTGGTTCTGCAAGAAATTTGATTATAGATACGATGAGGAGCCCTGGTATAACTCCAAGGATTCGGTAGAAAGAGCTATAAAATTCTTACGCAGCGACCTTCACGTTCCACCAAAAACCAAGAAATAATTTTATACATATGGGCAAATTCTGAATATAATATAAAAAGGAAACGAAAAATGATAGACCTTTTAGACCTTCAAAAGCACTTTATACTTACCCATCTTCGCGAGGGGGATATTGCCGTAGACTTCACTATGGGCAACGGACACGATACCGAATTTTTATCAAAAACCGTAGGCGAGACGGGGCACGTTTACGCCTTCGACATTCAAGAGGCGGCTCTTCGGTCTACTGCTGAAAATCTAAAAAAAGCAGGCTGTCCCGAAAACTACACCCTTATACACGACTCCCACCACAACGTGAAAAACTATGTAAAAGAACCAATACGCGCGGGGATGTTCAACCTCGGATACCTTCCCGGAAGCGACAAGACGGTAACTACCATGCGCAAGACCACTCTTCCCGCAATTGAAGCCGCTATCTCTCTTATGGACAGAGACGCTATAATACTTGTAGCCATATACCCGGGTCACGCTGAGGGCGAAGCAGAGGGCAAAGAGATATGCGAATATTTATCAGGTCTTTCAAGATATAAGGTGTGTGCTACAAGAATAAACATTCTCAACTCGCCAACCTCCCCGTTTTTTATTCTCATAGAAAACAAACCCTAATTTTACCATGAGGTCGTATTCAAAATGAATGAAAATCAAAACAATAATGATAAGCAACAAAAAGGACTTTCCGACGACGAGATAAAAATGCTCCGCTCAGGACTTACAGGAAGCTCGGGAGCAGGACATTACGATAATTCTCCCAAAGCCGTCGCCATAAGATATATAAAGAAAAACAAGCTTTTTTCCGCTTCTGTCGCTATCGCAGCTATCTTACTCGTTGTTGTTCTCGTATTCGTAACGGTGTATTTTATAGGCAAAATATCCGACAGACCGAACACGTCGGATTATACTGTCTATCTTGGAAACGAGCATTACACGGTAAAATACAAGGAAGCAGTAAAGGATGGAGTGGTGCTTATTGACATGAGACGCGTGGCAGAATTTTCGTCTCTTTCGGTAGGTGGCTCGGATACTAACGTAAAATTCAGTGTATCCAACTCCCATTACCTCAAATTTACCAATGACAGCGAAATAGCTCTTATAAATGGAAAAGCGGTTGCAATGGAAAGAAAAGCCGAGGTCGATGCCGAAAAATGCATGATACCTTTAAACTTTTTGATCAACGCCATAGAGGAGGGATTGCTTATCAAGCACGACACAGAAAATAATGTTATAAAAATAGGCAGAAGAGTTTATAAGGACAAAAACGGGGACCTCGTTCCCACCGATATGCTCTTCTCTGTGAGCAAATTCGCTGTACTTGACGATAAGGGTAATCTTGCCGACGGACACGAATATAAATATACCACCGACGTCTCAAAATATCTTGATAGTATCAAGACCGAATATCTCAACCTCGTAAATAAATCAAACCCTATAGGTGAAGATTATGAGCCCGATGACCTCGTGCTGTTAGATGAGTGCAGAACGCCACCCGGAAGAACGATGTATCTGCGTAAGGATGCGGCAAACGCTCTCTACGCCATGCTTGCAGAAATGGAATCCGAAGCCCCCGACGCATTCGAGGAGCTGTTCGTTACGAGCGCATATAGATCTTACGAATATCAAATCACAAATCACGAAAAAAACATTCAGTATTACATCAACAAAGGAATGAGCCGTGAGGAAGCCGAAGCGGCAGCTGCCATGGTCTCTGCGCTCCCTGGTCAGAGTGAACACCAAAGCGGTCTTTGCATCGACTTCATGACCGACGGCATGAGCGATCTTGACGAAAGCTTTGAGGAGTACGGTGCATTCGATTGGCTTTCGAAAAACGCATACAAATTCGGATTTATCCTCCGCTATCCCGAGGATAAAGTAAATACCACAAAATACAGCTACGAGCCCTGGCACTACCGCTTCGTCGGACGAGAGGCGGCAACCGAGATATATCTGTCAGGACTCTGCCTTGAGGAATATCTCGAAAACAGATAATACTTTCACCTTTTTTAAAAGAAAGGTGAAAACCCAAATATAAATCCTGGAGAAAGGAAAAAAGTATGGATATCACTACGCTCGCTCTTTATGACCTGAATCACACTCTGGCAAAGTCACTTCTCGAAGAATGTGAATACCCGTGGCTTGCCCTTCCAAAAATTAAAGAATATACGGTAAAGCTCGGGAATACACTTTCAAAAGAAGACTATTTTTCACCTACCGAAAATGTGTGGATATCAAAAAGCGCAAAAATCGCTCCAAACACAACGATCCTTGCCCCAGCAATAATCGGACACAACACCGAGCTGCGAACGGGTGCATTTATAAGAGGCTCTGTCATTATAGGCGACGACTGTGTCGTTGGAAATTCATGTGAGCTAAAAAACTGTATCCTTTTCGACTCGGTCCAGGTTCCTCACTTCAATTACATCGGCGACTCGATCCTCGGCTATCGCTCACATACGGGAGCGGGGGCTGTGACCTCCAATGTAAAAAGCGACAAAACACAGGTTGTAATAAAAAACGGGGACGAAAAAATTGAAACAGGTCTCAAAAAGATGGGAGCAATGCTTGGAGACAACGTAGAGGTTGGATGCAACAGTGTTCTCAATCCCGGAACTATCATAGGACGATACACCAACATCTATCCACTGTCTTCTGTCAGAGGCTGCATACCGCCTTATCACATTTTTAAAGCACAGGAAAAGATAGTTCCAAAAAAGCTGACTTGATATCAAACGAAAGAAAGGAAACAAACTTATGGGAAGATTATTCGGAACAGACGGAATCAGAGGCATAGCCAACTCCGAGCTTACCTGCGAGCTTGCAATGGAGATAGGCAGAGCCGCCGCTTCAGTACTTTCAGACGGCTGCAGACGCAGACCTACATTCGTTATTGGAAACGATACAAGAGCCTCATCTGATATGCTGGCGGCAGCTATGATAGCAGGTCTTTGCTCGGTGGGTGCTGACGTAATAAAGCTTGGCGTAGTACCAACTCCTGCAGTTGCTTATCTTGTAGGAAAATACAAAGCAGATGCAGGAGTTATGATATCGGCATCTCACAATCCCGCAGAATTTAACGGAATCAAGATATTCAGCGGAAACGGCTTCAAGCTCCCCGATATGCTCGAAGAAAAGATCGAGGATATGATACTCGATAAAAACACAAAATACGAAAAACCTCTTGGTGGCGGAGTAGGTAAGCTTACCTATGCAACTTATGCGACACGCGACTATATTCGATACATAAAGAGCTCTGCTCATTGCAGTCTTGATGGATTAAAAATTGCTATCGACTGTGCCAACGGCTCGGCTTCAGCTACAGCTCCCACACTTTTCCGTGAGCTTGGCGCGGAAATACACGTTCTTGCAAGCGAGCCCGACGGAGTAAACATCAACCGTGACTGTGGCTCTACACATCTTGATGCTCTTTCGGAATACGTCGTTGCAAACGGACTTGACTGCGGTATCGCTTTTGACGGTGACGCGGACAGATGTCTTTGCGTTGACGAGACCGGAAATATCATAGACGGCGACATGATAATGGCAATATGTGCTCTTGACCTGAAAAAACGCGGAAAGCTCAACAAAAACACGGTCGTGGGAACTATAATGACAAACTTTGGTTTCGGCAAATTCTGCGAAGAAAACGACCTCCGCTTTATTGCCACCAAGGTAGGTGACAGATACGTTCTTGAAGAGCTTCTTCTTGAGGATTACTCATTTGGCGGTGAGCAATCGGGACACGTTATATTCCGTGATTTTGCTACAACGGGCGACGGTCAGCTCACAGCAACACAGCTTCTCGTTCTTATGAAGTGTGCGAATAAGCCGCTCTCGGAACTTGCGTCTGTTATGAAGCGTTATCCTCAAACTACTGTAAACCTCACCGTGACCAATGAAGGCAAGATAGCATTCTATACCGATCCCGAGATAAACGATAAGATAAACAAAGCTAAAGAGATCCTCGGAAGCACAGGAAGAATAGTAGTACGTCCTTCGGGAACAGAGCCTCTGATCAGAGTTATGGTCGAAGGTAGTGACGAGATCCAGATAGAAAATATCGCAAACGATATTTCAAATACTATCAAAGATAGGATCGGCAACAAATAAAAAGCATACTTTTCACAAAACTGCAAAACAGAACAATCATAAACAAGTATTCATTGAAAAATGTATATTCTTATACAACAATGAAAAATATATTAATATGTGCGGTATAATTGGCTATACGGGACAAAATGATTCTGTTCCAATACTAATTGAGGGCCTTAAAGCCCTCGAATACAGAGGATATGACTCCGCGGGAATATCCGTCTCTAAAGATAATAGCATTAAGACGGTCAAATCCAAAGGCAGACTTGATCGCCTTGCAGAAAAGATAAAACAAACAGGAAATATTTTCGGAAACTGCGGTATCGGTCACACACGTTGGGCAACTCACGGAGAGCCGTCTGACGTAAACTCACACCCCCACTGTGCAGAAACACTTGCCCTCGTTCACAACGGTATAATAGAAAATTACGCCGAAATAGAGGAAGTTCTTGTAGGTGCTGGCTATACCTTCGAATCGGATACCGATACCGAAAGAGCTGCAAAGCTCATTGATATGTTCTATAAAAAAGAACACGATCCCTTGTATGCAATAAGAAAAGCCTGTCGTGTTATTAGAGGTTCATATGCTCTGGGGATAATATTCAATGATATAAAGGATACAATATTCGCCACAAGGAAGGACAGTCCGCTTATAGTTTCGAAGAGTGACAGCGGTTGCCTTATCGCATCGGATATTCCGGCGATACTTGGCTACACCCGTGAATATTATCGCCTCGGCGAAGGAATAATAGCAAAGATAGAAAAAAGTGATATTACCTTCTATGACGAAAACGGAGATACGACCGAAGCAACTCTCGAAAAAATAAACTGGAACGTAGAACAGGCTCAAAAGGGTGGATTTCCTCACTTTATGCTCAAGGAGATACACGATGAGCCCGATGCTGTAAGAAAAACTCTTTCTCCTCACATGAAGGACGGACTTCCCTACTTCGACGTTCCCTTGCTCGATACAGAAAAGATCGCAAGCTTTGACAGAATACACATAGTTGCCTGCGGAACTGCAATGCACGCGGGAATAATAGGCAAAACAGTAATAGAACGTCTTGCCCGCATACCCGTAAACGTTGAGATCGCAAGTGAATTCAGATACCGCGATCCCATACTTGGCAAAAACGATCTTGTGATCCTCATATCCCAATCGGGAGAAACGGCAGATACCCTTGCCGCTTTAAGACATTGCAAGGCAGAGGGAGTGTTCACTCTTGCTATCGTAAACGTGGTAGGCTCATCTGTTGCCCGCGAAGCAGATGCTGTGCTCTATACAGGAGCAGGCCCTGAAATAGCAGTAGCAAGTACCAAAGCTTATACAGTTCAGTGCGCCCTTCTCTACCTTATGGCAATAAGAATAGCTCTTGCCGCAAATAAAATATCCACAGGTGAGGCGGCAAACCTTTGCGCATCTATGCTCAAGACCATTCCCGAATCCATATACGACATACTTTCAAAAAATGATGTCATAAGAAACATAGCTTCAAGGCTTGTATCTTGCGAGCACGCTTTCTTTATAGGAAGAGACATGGACGCATCTATCGCAACCGAAGCGTCCCTCAAGCTCAAGGAGATATCTTATATACACAGTGAAGCTTATGCGGCAGGAGAGCTCAAGCACGGCACTATATCTCTCGTTACAGACGGTACTCCGGTAGTCGCTCTTGCAACTGTTGAAAAAATTTGCGAAAAGACTGTAAGCGGTATCAGAGAGGTAAAATCAAGAGGAGGCTACGTAATAGTAGCTACAACACCCTCATTGGCGGAGAAATACAACATTCCCTACGACAGCATCATTCCTCTGCCCGAAATTCCAGAATTTCTGCTTCCGTTCCCTCTTATAACTTCTGTGCAGATGCTGGCATATCACGTCTCGGCACTTAAAGGGCTTGACGTGGATAAGCCGAGAAATCTCGCAAAATCGGTAACGGTAGAATAAAATTCACACCATGGCTGTGAATTTTATTACGCAAGACAAAGTAATCTATCCACCGAGATTCCATACGCAAGCGTATGCTTTTTTTGCACTACCCCGTGCAAAAAAAGTTCGACTTCGCACAGGCTCCTTGGCTTACCGCTCGACGTTCATTTATTATCTGTGCTTCGCTCAGAATGACAACGGTGGGATTGACGTAAGCTAATCTCAAAGAAGGAGATACAGTTCAACTCTCGCCCGTGTCATCTTGAGCGGAGAAAACGATCAAGTATCGTTTTCGAAGTCGAACCCGACGAAAGAAGGGCGGCTTTGCCGAGATCTCGGGCGAGGGACATCTCTTTTATTCTTAAGGATAGATCCCTGCTACCATTTCCAAAAATAAAAAGGAGAAAAAATATGAATTACAAAGCAAATGATGAAAGATATTCGAACATGAAATACAATAGATGCGGTGCGTCTGGACTTAAGCTCCCTGCCGTATCTCTTGGTCTTTGGCATAATTTCGGTACAAACGACGATTATGAAAACATGAAAAAAATGTGCTTTACCGCATTTGATCTGGGTATCACACATTTCGATATTGCCAATAATTACGGTCCTGTGCCCGGAAGTGCCGAGATAAATTTCGGAAAAATTCTCCGCGAGGAAATGGGGGCATACCGTGACGAGCTTATCATAAGCACGAAAGCGGGATATAAGATGTGGGACGGTCCTTACGGTGACTTTGGAAGCCGTAAATATCTGATTGCATCTCTCGATGCAAGTCTTAAGAGGCTGGGGCTCGATTACGTTGACATATTCTATCATCATAGAATGGACCCCGAAACACCTCTTGAAGAGACTATGACTGCCCTTGACAGTATCGTAAAAAGCGGAAAGGCTCTTTACGTCGGGCTTTCAAATTATGACGGTGAAACAATGACGAGGGCAAGTCGCATTCTCCGCGACCTTAATTGCCCCTTCATTATCAATCAGAACAGATATTCAATATTTGACAGAACGGTCGAAAAAAACGGTCTTTTAAAGGAAGCTGACGAAAACGGAAAGGGCGTTATAATCTATAGTCCTCTTGCCCAAGGTCTCTTGACCGACCGATATCTCGGCGGTATACCCGAGGACAGCAGGATCAAAAAGAGCGGTATTTTCCTCAAAGAAAGTGCTCTGACAGAGGAAAAGATCTCGCAAATAGTAAAGCTCAATGAAATAGCACACTCAAGAGGCGAAAGACTTGCTATCATGGCTCTCTCCTGGGTGCTTCGTCGTCACGAGATAACAAGTGTCCTTATAGGCGCGTCACGCCCCGAGCAAATAAAGGAAAACGTTCTCGCGTTAAGTTCCCCTGCGTTTACGTCTGAAGAACTTGCGCTTATTGACACCTGGTCGGTATAACTTAAAATTAAAGGACAGAGAGTTTGTCTCTGTCCTTTTTTACTGTTCAAAGCCAGCTCTCACCTTATCACGATCCTGCGATCCTCACCCGCTCACCTCGGTCACCTTTAAGTAAAAATACACCGCTGCTGTCTATAATAAGGCTTTCTCTTTTCCCTATCCTCTTTTTCCTCTTGCCCTTCGGCAAGAATCTCGAAAGAGCAATTTTTGGTGGCAAAAGTTCACCCCTCTCCCATATATCACCGTGAAAAAACTTTTCAAGCTCCTCTTTGGTGTTTCCCTTATATACCTCCTTCGAGCTTCGCCTTTCCTCTACGACTACACCGATAGTAATACATATGATATCTTCGGAAATATAAGTAACACGGCAATCAAGGGAATAAATAAGTACTCTCATTCCAAAATATTTATCTATACCGTTTTGACAAAAGGAAAGACAGTTATTAAGTATATCCATATAAAATGAATTCATTTTATCATATCTACCCTCTTGTCCATCACATCGGAATATCGGAACACACAGAGAATATTTTACCGTCGTTTCTCCGTTTTTAACACTCCCGATCCTCTTTTCATACTTAAAGCTTTCATTATTTAAAGACAAAACAAATCCCCCGAAAAATCATATTCTATGTAAAGAATATAGATCTTCGGGGGATTTTATTCCAATTATTCTTCTTTTAATTTACCGTTCCTCGCTCAAGAGTAAATAACCTCTCGACCATACCGCGCAGTTCGGGGTGTTCCTCAAGCTGATTGTCTGTCTCTACCATTGCTTTGGCTTCGCTAAACGCCGCGTCCATCAATTCTGCATCGTCACAAAATCCTGCAAGCTTGAACCTGACTCCTCCACTCTGTCTTACCGAATCGTCTCCCTGACCTCGCAAAAAGTCACCCGGCCCTCTCATTGCAAGATCATGCTCTGCAATTGAGAATCCGTTATAGAGAGTTTTCATGATCTTCAGTCGCTCGCCTGCCTTTGATTCGGGTGTTGCCTCGGATACAAGTATGCAGTAAGATTTTCTACTTCCCCTTCCTACTCTTCCTCGAAGCTGATGAAGCTGGGAAAGTCCGAATCTCTCTGCGTTTTCAACTATCATAAGAGTAGCATTCGGCACGTTGACTCCTACCTCTATAACCGTCGTAGACACAAGTATCTGTATCTTTCCTTCACAGAAATCACTCATGACCTGATTCTTTTCTTGTGGCTTCATCTTTCCGTGAACAAAAGCAACTCGCCAGTTAGAGAATATTCCCGAAAGCTCCTCGGAAAACTTCACCGCAGAACGAAGTGGGGAGACGCGCCTTACTTCTCCGTCACTATCGATATCCTCTACCGACAGATCTGCTTCCTCGTCCTTCTGCTCTTCAACTGCAGGACATACAACGTATACCTGACCGCCCTCTCTTATATTCTTATCAATAAAGGCATTCAGTCTCTCTCTGTATCCCTCGTCGACACAAAACGTATCTACCCTTTGACGACCTGTCGGCATCATATCTATGAGGGATAGCTCAAGGTCGCCGTAAAGAGCAAGAGCCAGAGTTCTCGGAATTGGTGTGGCGCTCATGACCAGCGTATGCGAAAGCATATTTTTCTCGGCAAGCAGTGCTCTTTGATTTACTCCGAATCTGTGTTGCTCGTCGGCTACCACAACACCGGGACGGGAAAATTTTACCCCCTCATTAAGCAATGCGTGAGTGCCTATAACTATATCTGTTCCCTCTCCCGCTTTTTCAGACGAAAGAGAGGCATATATTCTGTTTTTTTCGCTCTTTGTCGTTGCTCCTACAAGAAGCTCCACCTTTATACCCAAAGGCTCAAATATGGTCCGAAGGTCTTCGTAATGCTGTCGCGCAAGTATTTCGGTAGGCGCCATCAAAGCCGCCTGACGTCCGTTTTTGACCGCAAGATACATAGCCGCGGCGGCAACCACCGTCTTTCCGCATCCTACGTCACCAATGACCATTCTGTTCATCGCCACGTCTCGTGACATATCTCTCGATATCTCACCTATTACTTTTTTCTGCGCTTCTGTCAGTTCAAATGGCAAAGATGACACAAGGGGATAGACATCTCTGTCAGAGCAAGGATATGCAGGAGACGGAACACTCTTTGAGGACGACATCGCCATTCCCAACGCAAAAATGAAAAGCTCTTCAAATATAAGCCTTTTCTTTGCCGCGGCAAGTGCTGTGAAGCTATCGGGAAAATGTATATTTTTCAGTGCATACGTGCGTGTACATAGCTTGTTTTTAATACGTATATCTTCCGGAATAAAATCATCACTTATACCGTATGAATTTGCCAGAGTAAATGCGGAATTTACATCCTTGGTTATCTGTTTCGTATTAAGTCCTTCGGTAAGAGGATATACGGGAATAAGAGACGGCAGGTCCTTATCCTCGCTCCATGCCTCATACGCGGGAGATGACATAGAATATCTTGATCCTACCTTTTCAAGCTTACCGTAAAAGCGGTAAGTCTCTCCCATTACAAATACGTTTTTCAAAAATTCCTGATTAAAAAACGTTATGTCACAAACGCCGCTTTCGTCGTAAGCCTTGAATTTAAGTAAGGTCATACGACCTTTGAGACGGACACTTTTTGGCTCTGTTCCAACCGTCAGAATATGTGAGCTTTTACCACTCCCGTCTGCCTCGGAGAGAAGAATTACGTTTCCTCTGTCCTCATATCCTCTTGGATAATGGGATAAAATATCTCCCACTGTGGAAATACCGAGGCGACCGTATTGCTCAGCCCTTACCTTACCAACTCCGTATAGCTTTGTTATTGGAGTATCCGCATAAGACATTATTCCGCCTCCTTTTCTTTCAATCTTTACATAATTATACAACCATATCGGGTTTTCTGTCAAGAAATATTTGTCCGATTATGAAAATATAATAAATTATTATCTGCATTTTACCGATTTTTCACAAAAATTATAACGGAAGTCATTTTTCATATTGACAAGAGAGGAAATGTGAGTTATAATTATATGTACGATAATTTATTTGGAGGTAACTCATGAAAAAATTCTTGGCAATACTTCTTGCTTCTATCCTCCTTCTTTCATTTACAGCTTGTGGTGGCGAAGAAGAAGAAGAAACGGAAAATAATACCAATAACACTCCCAATACAGACCTTGTTATGACAGAAGGTGACTTTGAGTATTCGGTCAACGAAACCGGAGACTATGAAATAGTCGGTTATATCGGTAGCGATGCAGACATAGAGATCCCTTCCAAAATGGAAGACGAAAGACCTGTAACGGGAATCGGAACAGATGCATTTAAGGCATCGACCGTTATCAAAACCGTTAAGATCCCCAATACCGTTGAATATATCGGCTCACACGCTTTCTATGACTGTGACCTTATCGAAGCAATAACTCTTCCCGATTCGGTAACTCTCATTGAAACAGGTGCTTTCGAGGAATGTTCTGCACTTAAAACAATAAAGCTTTCAACTGCAATTACAGACATTGAAAATTATGCTTTCAAGGATTGTAAGGCGCTCAAGGCAATAACACTTCCCGAAACACTTACAAACATAGGTGACGCTGCATTCTGGAACTGCGAAGCTCTTACCGAGATTACGATTCCTGCGTCTGTTACATATGTTGGCAAGACCGCTTTCAATCATTGTATCAATCTTGAAAAGATGACGATAAACTCTACAGATGCCGAGATAGATACTGCAGCATTCATGGAGTGTGAAAAGCTTACGTACACCGAATATGAAAACGGAAAATACCTCGGAAACAAAGATAATCCTTACATTGTATTTGCAAAGGCAATAGACACTACCGTTTCGGAGCTTAACTTCCATAAGGATACAAAAATCGTTGCAGGCTACGCAGCCGCAAACTGTACACTTATTACGAACGTTGATATTCCCGAAGGAGTAAAAACTATTTCTGCAGATGCTTTTGAGGATTGCATAAGCCTTGAATACGTAATTATCCCCACTTCTCTTAAAACAATAGGCGCTAACGCATTTAAAGATTGCGATAAGCTTACAACCAAAAAAGATGACAAGACAATGTTTAACGTATTCTCTCGTTCTACACCGGATTCTTGGGATCCTACGAAGGAAAACATTGTATCCTCGCACTCTACAAACTTCATGAATCGTGAAAACATATACTTCTACACAGAGACAGAGCTTGTTGGCTCTCCCTTCGCTCACTGGCACTTTGTAGAAGAAGTTCCTACCGCATGGGACGCACAATAAAATAACATAACCTATTATAAAACCGATGCCTTTTATGGCATCGGTTTTTTATAATAAAAAATCAAAAAAGGACACAATATGACACCATATTGATGCAAATTATAAAACTTCTATAATAAAACAAATAAAAAATAAAAAAAGGGTTGACAAATAAACATCTTGGTGATATAATATTAATACTGAATTCCGAGCGATCGGAAAGGTTACGCCGGTGTGGCGGAACAGGCAGACGCCCGGGACTTAAAATCCCGTGATACGAAAGTATCGTACCGGTTCGACCCCGGTCACCGGCACCACACGGTAAATAAATCAATATCGCGGAGTAGAGCAGCCTGGTAGCTCGTCGGGCTCATAACCCGGAGGCCGTGAGGTTCAAATCCCACCTCCGCAACCAAAAAACAAGGACACCAAATTGGTGTCCTTTGTTTTTTGCTACGGTGTGCTTTGCCCCTCCACGACCGACGGAGGAGGTCGTGGGCTTGGAGCGTGAGCGCTCGCGGTGCGAGGTGAAGCGAGCGCGACAAGGGAGAAAATAAGGAGCATCGGAAGCGCGCCACGCGTACGCGACCGAGGCGACTATATTTTCGAGTGGGCCTTTCAAATCCCACCTCCGCAACCAACAAAAAACGCACTTTTGTCTACCGACAAAGGTGCGTTTTTTGAATGATGTTTGCCTTCGGCAAATGATGTTGGCTACGCCAATGATGACGGCTTCGCCTAATGATGTGTGCCTGACGGCACATT
>JAGBTY010000001.1 GCA_017631085.1 Clostridia bacterium | reverse complement strand
TTAAAAAATTTATTTTACAACAATTAGGTCAACATAACAAAGAGGAAGCCCTCTCAACATATCAACATAAAAGGAGAAAAAAATATGACTTACACGAAAAAAGATTTTATCACATACGCTCACAGAGGAGCGTCTGAATACTGCCCCGAGAACACCATGATGTCATTTTACATGGGCATGCAGATGGGGGCTAACGGCATTGAGACCGACGTTCAAAAAACAAAAGACGGTGTTCTCGTTCTCTTTCACGACGACACCATAGAGCGTGTAACCGGAGAGAGTGGCTCTATTGCCGACTATACCCTCGAGGAGCTTCAGAACTTTTTTGTAAAGAAGGGTAAGCTTCAGGACAAAATACCCACATTCGAGGATTTTCTCTCTCATTTTGCTTTCAGAGACATCACCTTTGCCATTGAGCTTAAGGTTGGGGGTATCGAGGCCGAGGTCGTCGACATGATCCGCAAGTACGGCATAGAGGAAAAGACTGTCATTACCTCTTTTGAGCTTGATTACATAAAGAGATCCCTTGAATACGCTCCCGACATCCGTATCGGCTATCTTACAAAGGATATCGAGCAACCAACAATAGATATGCTTGTAGAGTTGGGAGCTTACGAGGTCTGCCCCATCGGTCGCGAGGTGACACCCGAAAAGGTTGCCGCTTGGCACGAGGCAGGTCTTAACGTCAGAGCTTGGGGTATATTCAACGAGGACATTATGAAGGCGGTATACGATGCAGGAGCTGACGGAATGACCGTAAACTTTCCCGATCTGCTGCTCAAATATATTTCAGAAGAAAACTAAAAACTATTATAAATCAATTAACAAAAAATAGGACGGAATAAAGAAAATGTTGCTATATATTGTAAGGCACGGAGAACCCGACTATGCCACCGACACTCTGCTTGAGCGCGGACGGCTTCAAGCCGAGGCGGTGGGAAAACGAATGCTCGACGCGAAGATAGACCGCATCTTTTCCTCCCCTATGGGCAGAGCGAAAGAGACAGCAATGCCTGCCTGCAGGCTTTTAGGACTTGAGCTATTCGTAGAGGAATGGGCTCATGAGATAGGCGACGAAAAGACAACCACCTATCCCGACGGCATTCCGAAATCCATATCTGCCCTCTCCGCCGCTGATTTCAGAAAGGACGGCAACATATACCTTTCATACGAGGATTCGTACAAATGCGTAGGTATCGATGAGACGAATATGCGCTCCGCGGTCGAGTATATAGAACGCGAAGGAAACGGCTTTCTTGAAAGACTTGGATATAAAGAAGAAAACGGAGTTTACCGTATTCTTTACCCCAACGAAGAAAAAGTCGCTCTCTTTTGCCACACGGCATTTGAAAGAGCTTGGCTCTCAAGTCTCCTTCATATTCCGCTCCATACCGTCTGGGCATCTTTCCAGATAACCCATACGGCAGTGACCGTCATTGAGTTCAAAAATGACGACAGCGGATATACCGCCCCGCGCTGCCTGTGTCTCTCGGACATGTCCCATCTCTACAAATACGGCCCCGATATGATATATGAAAACAGAATAATATTGTAGGCATAAAAATAAACTTAACAGGAGGCAAACAAATGATAAAAAGAGAAAACATAAGGATAAGAGACCCATTTATCTACACCGACAAGGAAAACGGTTGCTATTATATGTACGGCACGACAGACATCGTACCGGGTTCTATCGCCGCTCGTAAATCATTTTCGGTATACAAGTCACTTGACCTTGAGAACTTCGAAGAACCGAAGCTTCTGTTCAGCCCTGAAGGCACAGACTTCTGGGCTGACAGAGACTTCTGGGCGGCTGAGATGCACAAATACAACGGAAAATACTACCTTTTCGGAAGCTGTAAGGCAGAGGGCAAGTGCCGCGGTACACATATATTTGTAAGCGACGCTCCCGACGGAGATTTCACCCCCGTATCTCCCCTCCCCGCAACTCCCCTTGACTGGGAATGCCTTGACGGAACTTTCTTTGTGGAGAACGGCACACCATACATAATCTTTTGCCACGAATGGCTTCAGGTACATGACGGCGAGATCTGGGCAATGCCCCTGACAGAGGATCTTTCCGCTCCCGCGGGAGAGCCCGTAAAGCTCTTCTCAGCGTCAGAAAGCCCCTATACGTCTCCTATCGGATCACCGAACGGTGAGTACGACCCGAACAGTAATAATTATGTCACCGACGGTCCCTTCTTCTATCGTGAGGACGGTAAGCTCAAGATGATATGGTCAAGCTTCAGCTACGGAAGATATCTCGTTCTCTCCGCCGAGAGCGACAGCCTTCTCGGAAAATGGACTCACGGCGAGAGCTTATTCGATTTCGACGGCGGTCACGCAATGGTGTTCTACACCCTTGAAGGCGAGAGAATGATATCTCTCCATGCCCCCAACACCCGTGACAGTGGCCTTGAACGTCCAAGATTCTATAAATTTTAATTTTGCGAGATAATATGATGAATTCAACCATAAAAGACATGATAGAAAGACGTAGCTTCAGAGCTTACACGGATAAAATACCAAGCGAGGAGCTGCTTGACGCCGTAATAGAAGCAGGACTTTACGCGGCAAACGGCAGAGGAAAGCAATCACCCATAATAATTTCGGTCACCGACAAAAAGCTCCGCGACCGTTTGTCCGAGCTCAATTCCAAATATTGCAGAACTCCCATGGACGACCCCTTCTACGGCGCTCCCGCAGTTCTCGCCGTCCTCGCCGACAGAGAAGTTCCTACCGCCGTTTATGACGGTAGTCTTGTGATGGGAAATCTTATGCTTGCCGCACACACCTTGGGGCTCGGCAGCTGTTGGATACACAGAGCTCTTGAGGTCTTTGACAGCAACGAGGGTAAGGAGATCCTTCACTCTCTCGGTATTGAAGGCGATTATGAAGGTATCGGCTTTTGTATAATAGGCTATCCCGCCAATGAGCTCCCCTCCCCTCCCGCAAGACGCGAGGGCAGAGTTTTTAAAATATAACAGATAGGAGATATAGCCATAAATGAGAAAAAATAAAGAAAAGACTGTCGAGCGTGAGCTCCCCCCCGATTATCCTCTGAAAAAGTACGATGCAAAAACAAGACTTCTTGCGTTTATTTTAGGTCTGTTTATCGGTATCGCCATTATAGTTCCGGGTGTCAGCGGCTCGACGGTTGCAATAATACTCGGTCTTTACACGGGAATGCTCTATGCCATCGGAAATATCCTTTCCGACTTCAAAAGAGCCTTCGCATTTCTTCTCCCTATCGGAATAGGCGCGGTAATTGGATTTTTAGCCGGCTTTATCGTTATTCAGAAGATATTCGGCGACTATATGTTTATAATCGTCTGCCTTTTCGTCGGACTTATGATAGGAGCAGTTCCCGCAATACTCAAGGAGACTAAAGGTGAGAAAAAAACACCCCTCCGTTGTTTACTCTTCGTCTTAGGAGTGCTTATTCCTCTTGCGATAGGAGCTGTATCCATAATTCTCTCCTCGGGCAGCGAGTCTACCGAGACCTTTACCTCCTTCCCACTCTGGCGTTATCCCTTCTATCTGCTTCTCGGATTTGTCGTATCGGTCACGCAGATAGTTCCGGGGCTCAGCGCAACGGCAATACTTATGGCAGTAGGTCAGTTCAAGCCCATACTTAACAGTCTTCACCTTGATTACATTCTGGAAAATCCCGTGGTAGTTATTCTGTACGCCTGTCTCGGAATAGGATTCCTCATTGGAATGGTGGTCATCTCAAAGCTATTCAGCGCTATGATAGCAAAACACAAGGCTACGGTCTTCTTTGCCGTTACAGGACTTTCCTTCGGCTCTATCGCCTCAATGTTCCTCAACCCCGACATTGTGGAGGTCTACGCAGGTTGGACAGATATCTCTCCTGTTTTTGACCTGTCGGTCGGCGGTGTTCTCCTTGTGGTTGGCTTTATAAGCTCGTTCTTGCTCACAAGATACGAATTGAAGCATCAGGAAAAAACAGATAAAACTTAAAAGATATTCTACGTCAACGTAGGGGACGACGTCCTCGGCGTCCCGCATGATATAGGGTAAAATTATCGCATACCTCCCGCCGTGAACGAGTGATTATCTAAAAAGGCTCCTTCTGGGAGGGAGCTGTCAGCGAAGCTGACTGAGGGAGAATGCGGCAGAAAGAAATTATCGGTTGTAATACCGAAGTGCCGAAAGCTCCTTCCACCGCAAGCGGTCCCCCTCCCTCTCGGAGGGAGGCATTAAAATAAAATCTTCGCACACCGCCTGCCTTGAACATATGGTTAACCATTTTTTTACGGGTGTTCCCTTATTCAATTGTAGGGGACGACGTCCTCGGCGTCCCGCATATGTTGAAAATTTTCGCTGATTGCGGGTATCCCCAAAACAAAAAATCGTTCCCACAAACCGACTTGGTCTGTGGGAACTTTTTTACGTTATTCGATCTTGGAAGGTCAAGCAAGCATCGCCGCGCCGATGATTCCCGCGTCGTTGCCCAGCTTCGCAATTTTAAGCTGCGTAGCCTTTTCGGATGCTCCGCCGTACTGCGCGGCTCTTACAAGAGGAAGCAATGCGTCAATAAGCGACTGTCCTTCACCGGAAATACCGCCACCCAGAGAGATAACTTCAGGCTGGAATATGTTTATCATATTGACAAGTCCGCAAGCAAGATACTTGATATACTTGTCGTATACCTCCTTTGCCGCTTCGTCTCCCGCGCGCATTGCATCGCAAGCGGTGCGTCCCGAAACCTTCGGCTTATCGGACATTATGGTCTTTCTGCCCATTTGGTTGCACTCCTCTATCTTCTCCTTCGTCATGCGGATAAGAGCAGTCGCCGAGGAATAAGCCTCCCAACAGCCACGTCTTCCGCAGGAGCACTGTGCTCCGTCTACCTCAATTACGGTATGACCAAGCTCACCTGCCGCAAAATTAAAGCCTGTATAAAGCTTGCCGTCAAGAATGACTCCACCGCCAACTCCCGTTCCGAGAGTTATCATTACGTTATTTTTAGTGCCCATAGCAGCACCCGCAACGGCTTCTCCCCATGCGGCAGCATTTGCGTCGTTAGCTATCTTTACGCTCTTCTTATAGCCGAGCTTCTCCGCCAACATTGCCGCGATAGGAGTCATGCTGAAAGGAAGATTATTTGCGTACTCGACCACACCCGTCGCATTGTTTGCTGTACCGGGGGTTGCTATACCGATAGATTCTATATCCGAGACGTCGATTCCTTTCTCGGCACATACAGCCGCAACGGTCGCAGCCATATCCGCAATTATCTCGTCCGCAGGACGTGTTGCACCCGTAGGTACGCTCTTCTTTACCTCGATCTCGAATTTTTCGTTTACAAGCCCTACGGCGATATTAGTTCCGCCAAGGTCTACGCCTATTCTATACATATTTTTCCTCCAAATAATATTATTTCAAATTTGATTATAATTAATTATAATAAATTCTTCACCGCAAGTCAATAGATTTTTAATTTGTTTTATTGCCGTCAGATAAAGTTTTTTACTTTTATTTCATTTTTTGCTTTTTTCCGTGAGAACACAGGTCGATAAGGGGACATTCGTCACATCTGGGTGAGCGTGCAGAGCATACTTCTCTGCCAAAGTTTACTATCCTATGGCAAAAATCAGAGCTTTTCTCTGGAGATATCAGCTCGGTCATTATTCTCTCCACCTTTTCGGGTGACTTTTCACTTTCCGGATACATACCGAATCTTCCGCATATCCTTATGCAGTGCGTATCCGCAACGATGGCAGGTTTTCCGTATACGTCACCAAGTAAAAGATTTGCTATCTTTCTGCCAACTCCCGGAAAAAGCAAAAGCTCCTCCATGGTATCGGGAAGCCGTCCTCCGAACTCGTCTCGGAGCATTTCGCACGCCGCCTTGATACTTGCCGCCTTGGTCCTGAAAAGACCGCAAGGGCGGATTATCCGCTCGATCTCCTCTATTTCTCCGTCGGCTAACGCCTCATAGGTAGGAAAGACCTCAAAAAGCTCTCTGCAAACGATATTGACTCTCGCATCAGTACACTGAGCAGACAGTCTGCCCATAACAAGAAGCTTCCAAGGCTCTCCCGAATATTCAAGAGCGCATACGGCTTCGGGGTAATACTCTTCAAGACGAGCTACTATCTCGCTCATAATTACCTTTTTCTTGTTTTTTGCGGTCATTTTATTTATCCTGCTTCTTAACAGCCTTGAAATATGTACCTACGTGACCTCCGTCAAGAAGGGTATAAAGAAGCTCGGGATCGTGTCCGTTCATAATAAACATGGGGATTCCCGCCTCGGTAACAAGACGAGCCGCATTGAGTTTAGCTATCATTCCTCCCGTTCCTCTGTCTGTTCCCGCGCCTCCCGCGATCGCAACTATTTCTTCGTTTATCTCGTCTATTCTGTCAATGAGACGGGCGTCGGGATTGGATCTCGGATCGCTGTCGTAAAGTCCGTCAACGTCCGAAAGATTGAGAAGAACATCTGCATCGCATATCTTCGCAACATATGCGGAAAGAATATCGTTTCCGCCGAATTTTGTAAGCTCGTCGGTAGATACCGAGTCGTTTTCATTAACTATCGGAATACAGTGCATCTGGAGAAGTCGGTTAAAGGTGTTTTCTGCCGCGCTTCTTCTGTCGGGGTTTGAGAACACGTCCTTGGTCATAAGTATCTGCGCGACGGTATGACCGTAATCCGAGAAAAATCTGTCGTATATCTTCATAAGCTCACTCTGTCCGATAGCCGCCATTGCCTGCTTCTCCTCGGGGGTTGAGGGAATGTGACCGAAACCTATCTTCGCCACACCCGCGCTTACTGCTCCCGACGATACGAGCACTACCTGTATACCGCTGTTCTTCATATCCGAAAGGACCTTGACAAGAGCTTCTATCCTGCGAAGATTAAGATGTCCCGTAGAATGAGTGAGTGTGGACGTACCGACCTTTACCACTATCCTCTTGCTGTCTCTGAAAAGTATCATAAAAACCTCCTCGCATACTGCGACTGAATATCAATATACTTATTATACACACTTTTATGATCTTTTTCAAGATTTATTTAAAAATAATAACGCTCTTGACAAAAAAACTTTTTTGAAGTATACTTAATAGGTATTTTAAAAGGAAAGGATCTATACTGCATGACAAGTATTGATTTACTGTTTCTGGCAATCGCTCTGTCAATGGACGCATTTGCCGTAAGTATTTGTAAAGGACTTGCATCCAAGGAAGGTCATATAAAGACCGGTCTTGTATGCGGAATCTGGTTTGGACTCTTTCAGGCGCTCATGCCTGCTCTCGGTTGGCTCCTCGGCTCGAGCGTTGCGGGATACGTGAATAAATATTCAGCTTACATAGCCTTTGTGCTTTTGGCATTTTTAGGTATAAAAATGATAGTCGAAGCGGTCAGAGAATATCTTGAGGACAAAAAAGCGGCTTCCGAGGGAATATGTAACTGCTCTTCAAAGGACGAGAAAAACGCCTCTCTAGGATTTAAGGTAATGCTTGTATTCGCAATAGCTACGAGCATCGACGCCCTTGCGGCAGGCCTTTCCTTTGCAGCAATGGAGGCTAATATTTTCATAGCAGTCTCCTTTATCGGTGTCACCACATTTCTCTTTTCATTCGTAGGATCTGCCCTCGGCGCAAAGATCGGTGGAAAATTTCAATATAAGGCAGAAATCGCAGGAGGAGTAATACTTCTATGTATAGGTGCAAAAATTCTGATAGAGCATATTCTTGAACTGATCGCCAAATAAAGATATATCTTAAAATCAAAGAAAAAACAGATTTTCGTCTTGACAGACTGACGGAAATCTGTTATAATATTGAGGTAATCCATTTGCATATCGGGATATAGCACAGTGATTAACCGCAAAAGATAATCAAAAAAAATTTAATATTTCGGGGTGTGGCGCAGCTGGGGACGTTTCCGAGCGCACCCTGAGGGTGAATAAGCGAGGAAAAAGGAGTGGCAGCCGTCGCAGAGAGCTTGCAAAAGCGAAGCGCGATGCGGTAACGGCAACAGGAAGCGCGCGCCGTTTGGGAGCATGCAGGCAGTTTCCGCTTCTTGATTTTTCAAATGCTCGAAAACCCTTGTAAATACTGACTTTTTCGGTTGTTACCCTTTTCAAAAAAACACCGACAAAATGTTTTGACCACAGATTTGACCACTTACGGAATTTGACCTAAAAATCGAATATTTTTCACACTTCGGGATGTAGCGCAGTTGGTAGCGCGCGTGCTTTGGGAGCAAGACACCGCCCCCTCATTATGAAATTCCGAAAAACGCCGAAACCCCTTGTAAACACTGCCTTTTTCGGCACTCTGCTCTCTCGCAAAATCCTCTATAAAAGCGGTTTGACCACATGTTTGACCACTTACGGAAAATGACCTAAAAATTGAATATTTTTCACACTTCGGGGTGTGGCGCAGTTGGTAGCGCGCGACGTTTGGGACGTCGATGCCGCAGGTTCGAACCCTGTCCCGCCGACCATATGACAATAATCCGAACATTCTCTTACTTGGAG
>JAGBTY010000046.1 GCA_017631085.1 Clostridia bacterium | reverse complement strand
AGGGTAAGAGGGGAAATTTTTTCGCATACCTCTCGCCGTGAACGAGGGTCAACCATTATTTTTGCGGGCGGTTCGTGAATCGCCCCTACGAAAAGAAAATGAATTTTTGTAGGGGACGACGTCCTCGGCGTCCCGTCACAAAAGACAAAAATTTTTCCATCACCGTCAGAAACCCAAAATAACCGAACGGTTTTTTCAGAAACCCAAAATAACCGAACGGTTTTTTCGAAAAACCAAAATAACCGATCGGTTTTTTCGAAAACCGAACAAAACCCTAATGATAATGAATATGAATATGATAATGAAAATGAAAATGAAAATGTATATGATAATGACACAAACTCTTATGAGTGTGTAAGCAGCTTCGCCTTTGGCGAAGGAGAGGGGGCGAGAGCGGGTAAGGAAGAAAAAAGGAAAAACAGAAGAAAATGGGTTTGAAGCGTTCTGGGAAAACGTAGCCTCCGCCGTGAGCGGTGAGAGAATGGAAAAATAGAAAAAAGGCGGAAAACGAATAAATTTTATGCATTTTTATTGACTTTTTATGCAAATAGTTATATAATAATATAAGATGGATTATTTTTGCCAAGTGCAAAAAAGATCAAACACACGACCGTTCATTTGAAAGGAAAAATAAAAATGAGTGCAATCACAAGAAGAGAAGCGAGAGAACAGCTGCTGGGGCTTTTGTTTGAGACCGAATTTCGTCCCCAGGAGGACGTCCGCGAGATATACGCAATTGCCCTTGAAGAGCGAGAGCTTCCTGTTGACGACTACATCAAAAGAGCCTTTTTCTCTATTTGTGAAAATAGAGAGAAAATAGACAGCATTATCGGTGAGAACTCTCACGGCTGGAAGACTTACAGACTTTCAAAGCTTTCCCGTTCGGTTTTGAGACTTTGTGTAAACGAGATGCTTTACGAAAGTGATATCCCTTACAGCGTTTCTATAAACGAAGCTGTTGAGCTTTCGAAAAAATTCGACGACGAAAAGGCTCGTCCTTTTGTAAACGGCGTTTTGAATTCTGTAAAAAAACAGCTTGAGGAAGCTCGTGGAGAAGAAAATGGATAAGGTCTACGTGGGAGTAGACACAAGCAATTATACTACCTCTGTCGCTGTATGCGACGGGGAGGGACGTATAATAGCCAACCTCAAAGCTCCCCTGACAGTAAAAGAGGGAATGAGGGGACTTAGGCAGTCGGATGCGGTATTTGAGCATATAAAGAATCTCCCAAGCCTTATGCAAAAGCTTGAAGCTGTCCTTTCTGGCAGAAGCATCGAGGCGGTGGGCGTATCCGTAAGACCGCGCGACGCGGAGGGGTCGTATATGCCTTGCTTTTTGAGTGGGAAGAGTGCGGCGTACTCCTTGGCGGCAGGGGCATCTGCTCCCGTATATGAATTTTCTCACCAGAACGGACACGTTGCGGCGGCAATGTATTCTTCGGGGGCGAGTGAGCTTGCGCGCGGAAAATTTTACGCATTTCACGTCTCGGGAGGTACCACAGAGCTTTTGCTGGTATCCATAGAGGACGGAGAGATGCATATATCTCTCGTTGGCGAGACTGCCGACATAAACGGCGGTCAGCTTATCGACCGAGTGGGAGTTGCCATGGGACTTGATTTTCCTGCGGGAAGAGCCCTTGAGACCTTGGCGGCGGCGTACGTGGGTACGCCTTACAAGCACAAGGTGTGTGTTTGTGACGTAAGATGTTCTCTTTCGGGAGCGGAAAACATAGCGCTAAAGCTATACTCGGAAAAGGGCAGAGAGTGTGCCGCGGCATTCGTCTTTGATTTTCTCGGAAGAACTCTTAAGGAGATGCGAGCCGAGGCTTTTGAGAAACACGGCAAAGCTCCCGTGCTGTATGCCGGTGGAGTTATGTCCAATACCCTTATGAGAGATATGCTGTCGGAAGGGTGTGGGGGCGAGGCTCATTTTTCCTCTCCAGAATTTTCTGCGGATAATGCGGCGGGGATAGCTCTCCTTTGCCGAAAAAAACATATATTATTAAATTCGGATGTGTAAATGGAGCAGAATGTATTAAGTGTCAGTCAGCTCAACGGATATATCAAAATGCTCGTAGAGCGTGACGAGGTGTTGAGCTACGTTACCTTAAGAGGTGAAATTTCAAATTTTAAATATCATACAAGCGGTCATCTCTATTTTACGCTGAAGGATACCGAATCCGAGATAAGCGCGGTAATGTTCCGTACAGCCGCGTCAAAGCTTGTCTTTGAGCCTAAAAACGGTATGCTCGTCACGGTATATGGCAGAGTTTCGGTATACGAAAAAAGCGGAAAATATCAGATATACGTAAACGCCATGTCCGATGACGGACTCGGAAGAATGTATATCGAGCTTGAACGCTTGAAGAAAAAGCTTGCGGCTGAAGGACTCTTCGACGAGAAAAGAAAAAGAGAGCTGCCCACCTTTCCAAAGTGTATAGGTATCGTTACCTCTCCCACGGGGGCGGCAGTCAGAGACATGATAAATATAACGGGCAGACGGTATCCCGGGGCAAAGCTCCTGATAAGTCCCGCTATGGTTCAGGGCGAATACGCTCCCGCCTCTATTTGCGAGGCGCTGTCCCTTCTATACGCATACGGCGGCTGTGACGTGATCATCGTCGGCAGAGGAGGAGGCTCGGCAGAGGATCTTTGGGCGTTTAATAACGAGGAACTTGTTCGCACGGTGGCGGCATCTCCCGTACCAATAATATCGGCGGTAGGGCATGAGACAGACTTTACACTTTGCGACCTTGCGGCAGACAGAAGAGCTCCGACTCCGTCCGCGGCGGCAGAGATGGCAGTTCCCGACCGAGCAGAGCTTATTATGAGAGTTATTGACGGAGAAGAACGGCTCTGGGACGGACTCCGAGATTATATGACATCAGCCACAAAGCTTCTCGGAGAAAAGAAGAGGATACTTACATTGTCCTCACCCGACAGTAAGCTTTCGGCTATGAAGGAGCGCTACGGTCTTTCGGTGTCGTTGCTTCACGGAAATATTCAAAATATGACCGAGAGAGCCAAACTCCGACTTGGGCACGACATAGGCGCTCTTGAATCAATGAATCCATTGGCTGTTATGAAGCGAGGCTACAGCGCGGTAAGGCGTAGCGACGGAGCTATTGTTGACAGCGTTGAAAAGATAAAAGAAAATGACAGTGTTGAGCTTATACTTGCCGACGGCGTTGCCGAGGCTCGTATAGGTCATATAATAAAAACACAGACATAATGAAAGGAGAGGCATGAAAGAGGAGAAGAAATTAAACGGTGTCGAGCCGGAGGCATTGTCCTTTGAAGAGGCTATGAAGCGGCTTGACTCTATCAACGAAGCCCTCGGAGGAGAAAATGTAAAGCTCGAGGAAGCACTTGCGCTTTATGAAGAGGGAGTAGCACTTGTTCGTATTTGTTCCTCAAAGCTTGAGGAAGCCGAAAGAAAAATAAAAATATTGAAAATGGAATCAACGGGAGAGATCACAGAGGACTCCTTTGAGGCATGACATTTGAAAAAAGAAAGGAAAAAGATAATGGAAAACATAAGAGATTTGAAAGAGGTCATAGACACAAACGCAGAGGCTATTGAAAAAGCACTCGATGCTATAAGCTCTGCCGAGGACGAGGATATACAGCTTCTTTTTGATGCGCAGAGATATTCTTTGCTCAGCGGCGGAAAGAGAATAAGACCGCTTGTAGTTAACGAATTCTGTCGTCTTTTCGGCGGAGACATTGAGGCATCATTGCCCCTTGCTTGTGCTATCGAGTACATACATACGTATTCGCTTATACACGACGACCTTCCTTGCATGGACGACGATGACCTTCGCCGTGGAAAACCCGCAAACCACAAGCAGTTCGGTTATGCTACCGCTCTTCTTGCAGGAGATGCTCTGCTTACGAAGGCTTTTGAGATAATAGCAACAGCAGAAAAGCTTACCGCAGAGCAGAAGTGCGAGGCAGTAAAGCTTCTTTCGAAGGCTGCAGGAGAAAAGGGAATGATAGGCGGACAGATAATGGACCTTGAGGGAGAGACGGTACAGCTTGAATTTGAGAAGCTTCTCAAGCTTCACTCACTGAAGACCGCGGCTCTTATGGAATGCTCCGCACGTCTTGGCTGTCTTGCCGCAGGTGTATTCTCGGGTGACGAAAGATGCGAGGCTGCGGCTGAATATGGCCGTAATCTCGGTGTTGCGTTTCAGGTAATGGACGACGTTCTCGACGCGTGTGAGGACGAGGAGGAGCTTGGCAAGAACGTAGGCTCTGACAACGAGCACAATAAGACCACCTTCCTTACCTATTACGACGAGGCGGGCGCGAGAGAATACGCGGCAGACCTTACGAGCAAGGCAATAAGCGCAATAGCAGGCTTCAAGGGCTCGGTGCTTCTTACCGACCTTGCGGTAGCACTGCTTGACAGAACACACTGAACAGACGTATTTTAAAGCGAGGGAAATATGGATCAACTGAAGGAATTCTTTACTAACTATCTTCTTGTCTCTGCTTTCTTTTCATGGCTTCTTGCCCAGATACTGAAGATATTTACAGGGGTTTTCAGTAACGAGAAATTAAATTTGAAGAAACTTCTGTTTTCTTCGGGAGGAATGCCAAGCTCACACTCGGCAGCCGTTTGCTCACTGTGTACAGCATCAGCTATACAGTGTGGCGCAGGCTCTACCGAATTTGGTATAACTCTTATCCTTGCCATTATCGTAATGATGGACGCAAGCGGGGTAAGATATGAGACCGGAAAACAGGCAAAGGTCATAAATGAAATAGTCAAGGAGCTTTTCTCGGGACGTTCCGAGGAGGTAAGCACAGGACTTAAGGAGCTTGTGGGACACACGCCTCTTCAGGTGTTTATGGGTGCGTTGCTTGGTATCGGCATGGGTATCGGCATGGGTTTTGCCATGGGTATCGTTTGATAGCATATGAGAGTGGACGTATACCTATCTCTTTTCAGGCATACAGAGAGCAGGAAAAAGGCGCAGGATCTTATTGATGCGGGAGCGGTAAAAATAGACGGTGCGGTGGTAAAAAAACCGTCAGCGCCTATCAATGAGGAACTGCCCCACGAGGTCGAGATAGAACAGATATTCAAGTATGTCAGCCGAGGCGGAATGAAGCTGGAAGCGGCGCTTGACGCGTTCGGCATAAACGTAAACAGAAAAAAAGCGGTTGATATAGGCTCGTCTACAGGCGGCTTTACCGATTGCCTTCTTCAAAGGGGGGCGGCGCGAGTTATCGCGGTGGACGCGGGAATATGTCAGCTTCACGAGAAGCTGCGTACAGACGCGAGAGTAAAGTCGGTGGAGCATTTTAACGCGCGAGAGCTTACCGTCGATATGACCGAAGGGCTGTGTGAAGTAGCGGTAATGGACGTGTCCTTTATTTCCCAGACGTATCTTATCCCCACCGTTGCGGGAGTGTTAGAGGACGGCGGGATATTCATAAGCCTCATAAAGCCGCAGTTTGAAGCAGGAAGGGGCGCTCTTGGAAAAAACGGAGTAGTTACCAATTCGGCGTACAGATTTCTTGCGGCAAAGCGAGTTATTAGCTCTGCCCTTGAGAATGGCTTTGACTGTCGCGGTCTAATCCGTTCTCCCATCGAGGGTGGCGACGGCAACAAGGAATACCTTGCGTGTTTTGTCAAAATGAAAACGATAAAACCCACGGTGGACGATAAAAAGATAAAAAGGGTGACGATGCAATAAACGGGATTTTACGTTTGATCAATCGAAACTTTGCGGGACGTCGTCCCCTACAAAAATTCGTTTTCTTTTCGTAGGGGCGTGCATTGCACGTCCGCCCAAAAATGAGATAAAACGGACGACCAATGGTCGCCTCTACGGCGATAGAAGAAATTTGAAACAAAGCGGTTGCCGTGAATTTATGAATATTCCCCACAAGAATAAATACATTTGGGAGAAGATAACCCATGAAAAACATAGCATTAATAACGAATTATAACATAGGAGATAAGCTCACCGCTGCTTGCTCGGTCGCGAACAAGATAAAAGAGCGGGTAGAAAAGATACTTATTCCTATAAACTATAAGGACAGAATATTCAGAAGCCACTGCCATATGAGTGAGTTTGAATATCTGCCCTATGAGGATATATATAAAAAGGCAGAGCTGGTGATAGTTCTTGGCGGCGACGGTTTTATGCTTGATGCGGCAAGAAACGCAGCTCCTGCGGGGATACCTATACTCGGTATCAATATGGGCAGAGTGGGATATATGACCGAGCTTGAAGCCGACGAGCTTGATATGCTCGACAAGGTCTTTGACGGTGAATACCGTATAGACGAAAGAGCTATGCTTAAGGTCGATATACTGTCTGCGAGCGGAGTGAAGAAATTTTCCTCATACGCCCTCAACGATGCGGTAATAGCCAACGGCACTACTGCAAGGATAGTAGACCTTGAACTTTCGGATAACGGAGAGCTTATAAATACTTATCGAGCTGACGGACTTGTGGTGGCAACACCTACGGGTTCTACCGCATACTCTTTGTCAGCAGGCGGACCTATCGTTGACCCCAAGCTTTCATGCTTCTGCGTAACGCCTATATGCCCTCACTCGCTTATGGCAAGACCGCTGGTATTTTCGGATACAGCAGTTCTCAATATCAAAAATATCTGCGCAAGAGAAAAGGTGCTTCACCTCACCCTTGACGGAAGAGCAAACTTTGAGCTTTACTTCGGAGAGGTAGCAGTTATAACGAGATCGGGGCTGACGGCAAAGCTTCTTCGTATAAAGGACGAAGGCTTTTATTCAAAAATAAGACAGAAAAAGATCTTTTGACGTGTTTTATTTACCGATAGCTTAAAGGGGAGATATAAATGAAATCAAAAAGACAGGAAAGAATACTTGAGCTTATAGCTACTCACGAGATAGATACCCAAGAGGATATGATGGAGATGCTTCGGTCCGAAGGCTTTAAGGTAACTCAAGCCACGGTCTCCCGCGATATGAGAGATCTGAAGCTTACGAAGGTGCTCACTCCAAAGGGAACGTACAGATACGGAGTAGGCAGCGGCAGAGGCACGTCACAGAGTGTAAACGTCAAGCTCAACGGCGCTATGGTGGAATCCATCATAAGCGTTGATTATTCAATGAATAGCGTGGTAATAAAGACCTACCCCGGACTTGCGGCAGCCATCGCATCGGGAGTTGATGCGCTGAATATACACGATATTCTCGGTTGTGTCGCTGGAGACGATACGATAATAATCGTAACGAGAAACGAGGAAAGCTCGGCAGAGATAAGCCGAAAAATAAGGGAGCTTATGAAATCTGTTTAATAGGGCGGTGCTCTTATATGATATCATCATTGCATATTGAAAATATTGCCGTTGTAAAACGGCTTGACGTTGATCTTTCAGGCGGAATGACCGTTCTCAGTGGAGAAACGGGCGCGGGAAAATCAATAATAATAGATAGCCTCGGACTTTTGCTTGGCGCGAGGGCAGACAAGGACCTTATACGAAGCGGAGAGGACACGGCTCTCGTCTCGGCTGTATTTGAGGAGCTTGGGGACAGAGCAGTAGAGAGACTTTCAGAGCTTGGCTTCGATATAGAGGAACGAAGCGTTATGCTCTCGAGAAGCGTCAGCCGTAGTTCGTCTTCGGCAAAGCTTAACGGAAGAGGAATAACTCTGTCTCTTCTTAAGGAGATCGGAGGACTTCTTTTTAATATCCACGGGCAGAACGACAATCAACAGATACTCGACTCCAAAAATCATATACGTATCCTTGACGGATACGCGGGTAACGAAGCGTTGCTCGGAGAATATTCGGGCGTTTACAGTGAAATGCTTCGAGTGAAAAGGGAGATAGAATCTATCGACAGCGACGCCATGGAGCGAAACAGACTGTCCGAGATGCTGAAATTTCAAATATCGGATATAGACTCCGCAAAGCTTAAGATAGGCGAGGAGGAAAAGCTGGAGGAGCTTGTGAAAAAGCTCCGAGGAGCTGAAAAAATATCAAAAAGCTGCAGCCTCGTTGCCAAAGCGGTAATGGGCGGGGAAAAGAATATGGGTGCGGCATATCTGGTTGAGAGAGCTGCTACGGCACTTGCGTCTGTTTCCGACGCCATACCCGAAGCCGATGAGCTCTCCTCAAGGCTTTACGCTATAAAATACGAGCTTGAGGATATTGCCGACAGTACGTCAGCTTTGTCGGATATCGGCGAGGGTGACCCCACCGAGAGACTTGACAGAGCAGAAGCAAGGCTTGACGTTATCGGAAAGCTCAAGAGAAAATACGGAAGCTCTGTGGAGGAGATATTAAGCTTCAGAGACGAAGCTAAGAGGCGACTTGATAATATAGAAAACGCCGACGACAGACGTGAGGAGCTGAAAGAAGAGCTTTCTGCTATAATCTCACGTGCCAGAGAGCTATGCGACAGTCTTCATAAAAGGAGACTCGAGGCGGCGACGGGACTTACAAGGGGCGTTACCGAAAATCTTGAATTTCTCGATATGCCCAAGGTGAGATTTGAGGTATCGGTGAAGAAAAACAGCATTTTCGGCAGGGGAGGAAACGACGAGGTCGAATTCCTTATAGCCACAAATGCAGGCGAGCCTTTAGCGCCTATGGTTAAGATAGCCTCGGGCGGTGAACTTGCAAGAATAATGCTGTCGCTGAAAAACGTGCTGAACACCTCTGACGGAATAGATACGGTCATATTTGACGAGATAGATACGGGAATCTCGGGCAAGATCTCGAGAAAGGTCGGTATCAAGCTGAAGGAGATAGGCAAAAGCTCTCAGGTCATATGCGTAACACATTCGGCACAGATAGCGTCTCTTGCACATACCCACCTTTATATATCGAAGAAAAACACCGAGGACGGTAGGGTAGAGACAGAGATATCTATGCTTGACCGAGAGGGAAGAGTTGCGGAAATATCGAGAATACTTGGCGGTATCGAGGTCACGGATACTCAAAGGAGTGCCGCGAGAGAAATGATAGCCGAGGGAGAGGCGTACTGATGAACAAGACCAACGCAATGCGCCGACTTGATGCGGCAAAGATAAATTACAGAGTATGCGAATACGAGGTAGACGAAAATGACCTGTCGGGCGTACATATCGCTGACAGCATCGGTATTCCATACGAAAAGGTCTTTAAGACTATCGTGGTAAAGGGTGACAAGACGGGACATATGGTGTTCTGTATACCCTGCCATAAGGAGATAGACTTGAAGGCGGCGGCAGCGGTGACGGGAAATAAAAAAATAGAGCCCGTTCACGTAAAGGATCTTCTGTCGCTTACGGGATATATAAGAGGCGGTTGCTCCCCTGTGGGAATGAAAAAGAAGTTTCCCACATATTTCGACAAGAGCGCCGAGCAGCATAGAGAGATAACTATAAGCGCAGGCGTCAGAGGCGCGCAGCTGTGGCTCAGCTCCGAAGAACTTATAAAATATACCGAAGCGAAGCTGGTGGAGGTCACGGCAAAAAACGATTAATGTTTTTAAAAAAGCGGTCAAGAACAAAATTTCTACTTGAAAAAAGCAAATAAAAGTAGTATAATATAAAAGTTGGCTATATAACGAAAAGGACGTATTCAGGAGGAGCATATAATGCTTTATATAAAAAAAGCCATATCAGAAAAGATACTTGAAAAGGTAGGTACGATAAATCAGGATTCGGGACTTACTGTCGAGGATATAGTAAAAATGCTTGAATATCCCCCCGACAGTAAAATGGGAGATCTTGCATTCCCTTGCTTTAAGCTCAGTAAAGCATTGAGAATGGCTCCCGTAAAGATAGCGACCGTTATTGCGGAGGGCTTTGAGCTCCCTGCGGTCGAGAGAGCAGAGGCTGTTAATGGATATTTCAACATATTCCTCGACGGAGGCTACGTTGCCTCAAAGCTCGTTTCCGAAACAATGGAAAAGGGAGAGAGATACGGAGCTCCAAGTTTTGGAGAGGGCAAGACTGTCGTGCTTGACTATTCTTCGCCAAACGTTGCAAAGCCCTTCCATATAGGACATCTCGGAACGACGGTGATCGGTCATTCTCTGAAGAAGCTCCATGAGTTTGCAGGATATAAGTGTGTCGGAATAAATTATCTCGGTGACTGGGGAACCCAATTCGGTAAGCTTATAGTTGCGTATCGCAAATGGGGTAACCGTGAGCTTATAGAGGCGGGCGGAATAGATAAGCTTGTTGAGCTTTACGTCCGTTTCCATGAGGAAGCCGAAAAGGACGCTTCTCTTAATGACGAGGCAAGAGGCGAGTTCCATAAGCTTGAGGAGGGAGACTCCGAAAACATTGCACTTTGGCAGTGGTTCGTTAAGATAAGTCTTGAAGAGTACAGCAAGACCTACCGTCAGCTCGGAATCGAATTTGACAGCTATAAGGGCGAGTCCTTCTATACCGATAAGATGCCCGCAGAGGTAGAAAAGCTACGAAATATGGGACTTCTTAAGATAGACGACGGAGCGTCCATCGTTGACCTTGAGGAGTATGGAATGCCCCCATGCCTTATACTCAAGAGAGACGGCTCGACTCTTGATCCCCCCCGTGACATTGCGGCGGCGGTATACAGAAAAGCGACCTACGATTTTGATAAGGCGATATACGTAACGAGCGCCGGACAGAGCCTTCACTTCGCGCAGTGGTTCAAGGTCGTTGAGCTTATGGGCTACGACTTCCACGACAAGCTGGTTCACGTTCCTTACGGTACTGTAAGCATAAACGGAGCAAAGCTTGCTACGAGAACGGGTAACGTAATACTTCTCCGTGACCTTTTTGCTACGGCAATAGAAAAGGTAGCGGGTATTATGGACGAAAAGAACCCCAACCTTGAGGGCAAGGAAAAGATAGCCGAGGAGATAGGTGTTGGAGCAATTGTATTCTACTATCTCTCCAACAACAGAATGAGAGACATAAACTTCATGATGGAGGATGCCTTGAGCTTCGAGGGAAATACAGGACCTTACGTTCAGTATACCTACGCGAGAACCTGCTCTGTGCTTTCCAAATCGGGAGATTACGATAAGAATTGCGACATAACGATAACTACCGAGGAGGAGGCAGATCTCGTTAAGACACTTGCCAAGTTCGAGGAAAACGTTATTGACGCAATAGAAAGCTACGAGCCGTCAGTGATCACAAGATATATTCTCGACGTGGCGGGAGCATATAACAGATTTTATCATAACTGTTCCATACTCGGCGCAGAGAGTGTAGAGATAAAGAACACCCGTCTGGCTCTTACCGAGGCGACAAGAACGGTACTTGGAAACGCATTCGGTCTTATCTGCCTTGCAAAGACAGAGAAGGTCTGATCTTAGTAAATAATTTTAAAGGAAATATAGGAGAAAAAACATGTCAGGACATAGCAAATGGGCTAACATCAAACACAAGAAGGAAAAGACCGACGCGCAAAAGGCGAAAGTGTTTACAAAGATCGGTAAGGAGATAACCATTGCCGTTAAGGAGGGAGGCGGAGACCCCGCGTCTAACTCTAAACTCAGAGACCTTATATTAAAGGCAAAATCCAACAACGTACCTAACGATAACATAGAGCGTACTATCAAAAAGGCTCTCGGAAGCACGTCCGAAAGCTATGAGGAGATAGTATACGAGGGATACGGACCTGCAGGTATTGCGGTGATCGTTGAGACCACAACAGACAACAGAAACAGAACGGCAGGAAACGTAAGAGCATATTTCTCCAAATACCACGGAAATCTCGGTCAGACAGGCTGTGTCTCCTATCTTTTTGAGGATAAGGGAGTTATAGTTATCTCGAATGAGGACGGAAAAATAGACGAGGATAAGCTCATGGAGACCGCTCTTGAGGCAGGGGCTGAAGACTTTGCGTCCGAGGGAGAGGTGTTTGAGATAAATACCGAGCCCGACGACCTTTACGCTGTCAAGGAAGCGCTTGAAGGTGCAGGATACGAGATACTTTCCGCTGAAAAGACCAAGCTTCCTTCAAATTACGTAACACTTGACAATGAGGACGATATAAAGTTCATGGGACTCCTCATTGAACGTCTTGAGGACGACGACGACGTAATGAACGTATATCACAACTGGGAAAACTGCGACGACTGATAAATAATGGGCAGATACAGACGACTTTTATCGAATACGGCGATCTTGGGGGCAGGTACTTTTGCCTCCAAATTGCTTGTATTTCTGCTCATGCCGCTGTATACGAGCATACTGTCAGCGGCAGAATTCGGAGAGGCAGACATTATAAGTCAGACCGCAAACCTTTTGATACCGTTGGCGGCGCTTGGAATATGCGACGGTATCTTCCGCTTCGCCCTTGAGAGTGCCAAGAACGAAAAAGGGAAGGACGTTGTCTTTTCCACGGGCATTACCGTGCTTTCTGTCGGAAGCATATGCCTTATATTGCTGGTTCAGCTTCTACGCCTCATAAGCTTTTTTGACGGCTACGTAATGCTTATCGCGGCGTATGTTATCTGTGCAAATTTCCATTCCGCAGCGGCAAATTATTTAAGAGCAAAGGGAAAAAATAAGCTTTTTGCTCTCCAAGGAATACTTAATACGTCTCTGACTATCGTTTACAACATGATATTCCTCGTTGTGTTCCATATGGGCGTTTTAGGATACGTTCTGTCAGTAGTTATTGCCGACCTTACTGTCACCTTGTTTCTTGTCCTTGGCGCGAGACTCTGGAGGTGCTACTCACCTAAAGCCTTTGACAGACAAAAGGCGGCAGAGATGCTGAGATTCAGTATTCCGTTTATCCCAACGACAATGATGTGGCTCATAACTTCCGCGTCGGACAGATATATAGTAAGCGCGTACGCCGGAACGGCAGAAAACGGACTTTATGCTGTGGCGTATAAAATACCGACTCTTATAACCCTCGTCTGTACCGTTTTTATTGAAGCGTGGCAATTTTCGACCGTTCGGGATTCGGGAAAAGAGGATAGAAGCGAGTTTTTTGGGAATGTATATAAATATTTTGTAGGTATAATATTCATGGGTTCGTCATTACTCGTAGCGACCTCAAAAATATTTACGAGGCTGTTGCTTGACGAGTCCTATTATTCGTCTTGGCAGTATGTACCGCCGCTGACTGTAGCTCTTGTTTTTTCGTCACTTGTCGCATTTCTCGGAAGCGTGTATTTTGTCGAGAAAAAGAGTGTAATGTCAATGCTCACGGCAATGGCGGGGGCTCTCGTTAACGTTGTACTGAATTTTGTGCTCATTCCCGACCACGGAGCAATGGGTGCGGCGATGGCGACAGTCATAAGCTATATGGCTGTGTATGCCATAAGGGCATACGATACGAGAGAGTACCTGAAATTCGATATGAATACACTGAAGGTGATAGTAAATACCATCTTGCTTTCGGCACAAGCCTTGCTTATGATACGAAGTCCAAACAGATGGTATCTGTATCAGGCGGCATTTTTATTGCTGATGTTTATAATAAACGGAAAGAATATAGTGTCATTACTTGTGTCTATTATAAAAAACTTTAAAAAAAGCAAAAAAAATTAAAAAAACTATTGCAAAACAGAAAATAATGTGATATAATATCTCGTGATGTGCAAAACACAAAGAGGGTAGTCCGCTGCGAAGCTCTGCATGAATACCCCCTAATTTTAAGGAGGACTGAAAAATGAATCTTATTCAGGCTTTTACAAACGAGCAGTTGAAGACAGAAATTCCTGTAGTCAACGTTGGTGACACGATCCGTGTTCACAACAAGATCAAAGAGGGTTCAAGAGAAAGAATCCAGATGTTCGAGGGAACAGTTATCGCAAAGCATGGCGGTGGAATCTCCGAGACATTCACTGTTAGACGTGTTTCTTACGGTTGCGGAGTTGAAAAGACATTCCCCATCCACTCTCCTAACGTTGAGAAGGTAGACATTATCCGTTCGGGTAAGGTAAGACGTGCAAAGCTCTACTATCTCCGCGACAGAGTTGGTAAGGCATCTAAGGTTAAAGAAAAGATTTAACCAAAGGTTTGTACTTATACAAATCAAAAAAAGACGATCGGTCACAGTGCTTTAAGCACAGACTCGGTCGTCTCTTTTTTTGTGAAATTACCTTTGCCAAAATTCGTTTATTTATCGGTTGACGTGAATTTGCGGATGCTTGTTGTTTTTTTGCGGGACGTCGAGGACGTCGTCCCCTACAGTAAATGGGTATAATTTTCTTACATATCTTCCGCCCTGAACCTGCCTCTTATATAATGAAATACCGCCCACAATATTGTGTGTGGGCGGATAATTATTTTATTAACTTTTTTGCTTTTTCAATATCCTTATGGATCTGCTCTGACATGGCGTCGAGTGAGTCGAATTTTACCTCGTCTCTGATAAAAGAAAGAAATTCGACGGTAAGCTCTTGCCCATAAAGGTCACCTGAAAAGTCAAAAAGATGTGTTTCCATACAAAGCCTTTTTCCGTTGACTGTTGGGCGGATACCCACGTTTGTAATGCCGTATTTGTATTCACCGCTGAAGAATACGCGAGATGCGTATACTCCTTTTCGAATAAGAAGTTTGTTATCTGGAAGACTTCCGTTTGCCGTTGGAAATCCAAGCTTTCTTGCAAGTGCCTGTCCGTCAGTGACAATGAAAGTGATAGAATAATATCTTCCCAGAAGCTTTGCGGCATATTCTACCTCACCTTTCTCTACTGCGCTTCTTATTAGAGAGGAGCTGACTATCTTGCCGTCAACTGTTGTCGGTGGGAGGACGGTGAGTCCGATATTTTTAGAGGAACAAAAATCAGACAGTAGCTTTGTATCTCCTATTGCGTTTTTGCCGAAGCGATAGTTAAAGCCGCAAACGATATGCTTTACGTCCATAACAGAGAGAATATATTTTTCGAGAAAGTCTTCGGGGGAAGTATCCCTTATCTCGCTATCAAAGGGAATACAGAAAAAAAAGTCTATGCGGAGGTCGGAGATAAGCCGTTGCTTTTCTTTAAAATCGGTTATGGTAGGAGCGGAATTGGGTGCGAAGAAATTTTTGGGCGGCTCAAGAAAGGTCCATACGGCAGAGGATACACCAAGCTCACAGGCTTTGGCGCGAGCGGTGTCTATTACTGCCTTGTGACCTACGTGTATGCCGTCAAAGCACCCAAGAGCGAGAACGCAGGAAGCTCCCGGCTTTGTTTTTGGGGTAGTATACGTTTCCATTTGATACCTCTTGTAAGTTTGCTGTGTTAATTATATCATATTTTTTGCTTTTTGCCAACACTTTTTTGATATTTGACATCAAATATGTTGTGTGTTATAATAAATGTAACGATAAACATCTGAAAGGAGAAAAAATGGAACCTAAAGATTATACGGTAATAAGAATAGAAGGGGAGTACGCCATTCTCTCTGACGATGAGACAAAGGAAGAGCTGTTTATTGCAATGGCTTTGCTTCCTCTCGGTGTTGACGTAGGTAGCCGTTTGCATTATGAGATGCTTGAATATACGCTGGTGGAGTGATCGCTCATTCGCTGCCATCAAATCCCTCCATTGTTTGTTAAAAAAATATCACATATTTATTAAATTTTTTTTAATAAATGTTCGTCTGTCGGTTGACATTAATGGCGTGTTATGGTATAATAAAAGTATATATTATATACAGTATTGCGAAAACAAGCAATAACGAAGGAGGTCAGAGGTTTGGCTTTATTTAGACTAAACGGAGTACATCTTAAGCATCATAAAAATACCGCGAAAATGTCTCCTGAAAGAATAACGACACCTAAAACTATAATCATACCTATGTCCATGCACATAGGTGCGCCTGCTACACCCGTGGTAAAGGCCGGTGACGAGGTAAAGGTCGGTCAGCTTATAGCAGAGGCAGGAAACGGTCTTTCGTCTCCCATCTATTCGGGAGTTTCGGGAACTGTTAAAAAGATAGACGAGATGGTGACAAGCGTGGGAGGCATGACCACCACCGTCATTATCGAGACGGACGGAGAACAGACGGTCCACGAAAGCGTTACGCCGCCTTCTGTGACGAACAGAGAAGAGTTCCTCGCGGCAATAGGAAGGAGCGGTATCGTTGGACTTGGCGGCGCAGGATTCCCAACTCCCGTAAAGCTGGGGGCTGACGTGTCGCAGATAGAGACTATCGTCGTAAACGGCGCGGAATGTGAGCCATACATAACCTCGGATACGAGAACTATGATAGACGACGCCTCTCTTGTGGCAGACGGAATTTCCATGCTCATGAAATATCTTGAGGCTAAAGAGTGTGTCGTCGGTATTGAAAAAAATAAGCCCGAATGTATCGTCAGCATGAGACGGGCGCTTGAGAAGGTGGAAGGGGCAGAAGTGCGTCCGCTTCCGTCGATATATCCTCAAGGCGGTGAAAAGGTGCTTGTGTATCACACGACCGGTAAGGTAATAAAAGAGGGAGCGCTGCCAATTTCTTGCGGCGTTATCGTTATCAACTGTACCACTGTTGCCGCGATCGCGAAATTTGTCAGAACCGGCATGCCTCTTGTAGAAAAATGCGTAACGGTAGACGGCTCGGCAGTTACAACACCCAAGAATGTTATAGCTCCTATAGGAACGCCCGTAATGGATCTTGTTGAATTCTGCGGAGGATTTTCAGAGCCTCCCCGTAAGGTCATTTACGGTGGGCCTATGATGGGAATAGCTCTTCCCGATATGTCCTCTCCCGTGCTCAAGCAGACCAATGCAATACTCGTATTCGGTCGCCGTGACGCGACACCGCCGGAGGCACACGCGTGTATCAGATGCGGCAAGTGCGTGTCGTCGTGTCCCTTCGGACTTTCACCCTGCGACATAAGCCGCGCGTATGCAAAGCAGGACGGAGAAGCCCTCGAAAAGCTTCGTGTAAATATCTGTATGGAATGTGGCTGCTGTAGCTACGCGTGTCCCGCGAAGCGTAATATAGTACAAACAAATAAGCTTGCTAAAGGCGTACTCAGAAAATATCAAATGTCGAAGAAGGAGGCAGGAAAATAATGGATAACAGCGTTTTACTCGTGTCTCCCGCGCCCCACGTCAGAGCGTCGGTAACTACAAGACGCATAATGCTCGACGTGGTGATCGCGCTTTGCCCCGCGCTTTTAGCTGCAACACTCATTTTCGGATATAGATCGCTTCTTATAACGGCTCTGTGCGTTGCCGTTGCGGTGGTATCCGAATGGGCGTTTGAGAGGATATGTAAAAGAGAGGTCACAGTAGGCGACATTTCAGCCGTCGTTACGGGTATGATACTCGGACTTAATCTTCCTTACAACATACCGCTTTGGCAGGCGGCTTTCGGAAGCGGAGTGGCAATAATTATAGTTAAACAGCTTTTCGGCGGAATAGGAAAGAACTTTGCCAATCCCGCTATCTGCGCAAGGATCATTATGCTCCTTTCCTTTGGAGGAGCTATGTCCACATATGCGTATAACGATACTGTGACCAGCGCGACCCCCCTTGCCGAGCTTACGTCAGGTGAGAACACGACTTCTCTTATTGACCTTTTCCTCGGTAAATACAGCGGCTGTATCGGAGAGACCTGCGCTCTTGCGCTCCTTATCGGAGGCGTGTATCTTATAGCAAGACGTGTTATTACCTGGCACATTCCCGTAACCTTTATAGGTACTGTGTTTATTTTCTCCTTGCTTGTAAGCGGATTTGACGCTATCTACGCACTCCGCCACGTTCTGTCGGGCGGTCTTATCCTCGGTGCAGTATTTATGGCTACCGACTATACTACCTCTCCTTCAACTGCATGGGGAAAGGTAATTTTCGGTGTTGGCTGTGGATTTATAACTATTGTTATCAGACTTTACGCAAGCTACCCCGAGGGAGTATCCTTTGCAATACTCTTTATGAATATACTTAACCCCTATATATGTTCTCTTACAAGAAAGAAGCCTTTCGGCATGATAAAAGCTAAAGAAAGGAAGGCGGCAAAATGAGTAATACAAAGAAAAAAGACTCCCTGAAAAGTATAATAGTCCTTCTTTCTATCTGCCTTTTGGTAGCCGTTCTTCTTGCGGCGGTAAATATGCTTACAAAGGATACCATAAAAGAAGCAGATGAAAAAAAAGAAGCGGACGCGCTCAAGAGTGTAATTGACGGCGCGGAAGAATTTGAAGAGCTTAACCCTGTCGGTTGCGACGAGAGTGTCGTGGCGGTATATAAGGAGAAGGAGGGCAGGGGATATGCCGTTCTCCTTTCGGTAAAGGGATATGATTCTTCAAATCCCATGTCGGTGGCAGTGGGCTTTGATAATGAAGGAAAAATAACGAAATGCCACGTTATCTCCTGTAGCGGAGAGACGTCGGGAATAGGTACTAAGGTTTCGGACGATGCGTTCCTTTCTTCATTTGAAGGAAAGAATGATATGAGCTCGGTGGATACAATAAGCGGAGCGACTATCTCGTCCAGCGCCTTTGTGGAAGCAGTTGATAGCGCTTTAAAGGCGGTAGAGCTTGTAAAGGAGGCGGAGTAAATGACTAAGATGCAGAATTTTCTTAAGGGACTTATCAAGGAAAATCCCGTTCTTGTTCTCGTCCTTGGAACTTGTCCTACTCTTGCGATAACCTCCTCGGTGCTCAACGCGCTTGGAATGGGAGTGGCAGCAACAGCGGTGCTTATCTGTTCAAACATGGCAGTATCAGCCTTGAGAAACGTCATACCCGATAAGGTAAGAATACCCTGCTACATAGTGCTTATCGCAGGATTCGTTACCATGGTAGAGATGGTAATGCACGCATTTACCCCAGCGCTTTATGAATCCCTCGGACTTTTCCTCTCTCTTATAGTGGTAAACTGTATAATCCTCGGAAGAGCCGAAATGTACGCGGCTAAAAATAAGGTGCTCGATTCTGCAATTGATGCGCTTGGAATGGGTTTAGGATTTACACTGGCGCTCTTTATCATGTCGTCTATCCGTGAGATACTCGGAAACGGAAGTTTTATGGGAATAGAGATACCTCTCCTTTCGGATAACCCCATAGGCATACTGACGCTCGCTCCCGGCGGATTCTTTGTATTCGGTTGCCTTATTGCTATCGTCAATAAGATAAGCGGGGGAAAGACCTCGAAAAAGCTTGGATGCTCGGGTTGTCCTTCCGCTGCCATATGCGGCAAGAAGAACGAAGAAGCTTGTGATAAGAAGGAGGAAGAAAACTGATGGATACCTTTAAGACTCTTGTAATGATCCTTATGACCTCCGTTCTTGTCAACAACTACGTTTTGTCAAGATTTCTCGGTATTTGCCCCTTCCTCGGAGTTTCGAAAAAGCTCAATCAGGCAACGGGCATGGGAATTGCGGTAATATTCGTTATGCTTATGGCTACCGCTGTAACGTGGCCCATACAGTACTATCTGCTTGACAGATTCGAGCTGGGATATATGAGAACGATAGTGTTTATTCTCGTAATAGCCGCTCTAGTTCAGCTTGTCGAGATAGTTCTCAAGAAGAATATCCCATCGCTTCACGCGTCTTTAGGAATATATCTTCCTCTTATAACCACCAACTGTGCGGTGCTGGGCGTAACCATAAACAATATAAACGACGGATATACATTCCTTGAATCTATGGTAAATTCTCTGGGCTGCGGTCTTGGATTCTTACTTGCAATGGTACTGTTTGCCGGTGTTCGTTCAAGACTTGAAGAGGCAGAGCCGCCCAAATGCTTCGAGGGACTTCCCATAACGTTGGTTTCGGCTTCAATAGTGTCTCTTGCCTTCTTCGGCTTCAAGGGACTTGTTGACGGACTGTTTATGTGAGGAGGTAGCTTATGAATCCAATTTTAATTGCGGCTATCGTCGTAGCATCTATCGGTGCGGTCTGCGCGGTGATGCTTGTTGTAGCATCAAAGCTTTTTGCGGTTGAAGAAAATGAGAAATACAATAAAATAAGAGAAGCGCTTCCCGGCGCAAATTGCGGAGCTTGCGGATATGCGGGCTGTGACGGATACGCCAAGGCACTTTGCGAGGAGGAGGGTATCAAAGCAAATCTTTGTGTTCCCGGTGGAGACGCGGCGTCAAAAGCAATATCCGAGGCGCTTGGAGTTTCATTCGAGGAGGTGGAGGAGCAGGTAGCGGTGATACATTGCTACGGTGACTGTAATCATACCTCGGTTAAAATGGACTATATGGGTATCCAGAGCTGCGAAGCTGCGAAGCTCATGTACGGCGGATACGGAAAATGTCTTTTCGGCTGTATAGGACTTGGAGACTGCGTAAGCGTCTGCCCTCAAAAAGCCATATGTATAGAAAATGGCATAGCTCACATTGACACGAGAAAGTGTATCGGTTGCGGACTTTGCGCGAAGACCTGTCCGAGAGGAATAATAGAGATAATGGCGGATAAGGAAAGAGTGCTGGTCACCTGTAACAGTCGAGAGAAGGGAGCGGCCGTCAAAAAGAAGTGCACCAACGGCTGTATCGGCTGTAAGATGTGCGAAAAGAAATGTCCTGCGGGCGCGATAAAGGTTGAAAATAATCTTGCGAAGATCGATTATTCTCTTTGTACGAACTGCGGGGAATGTGCTAAAAACTGTCCTGTCGGTTGTATACTCGTTTCCGATTTTGAAGGACTCCATAATTATAAGCCTAAAAACGAAGAAGTATAAAAAACACCGAGCTGTAATTTTTACAGCTCGGTATTTTTTGTGAAACGAAAACAACCAGTGCTGGTGGACCCTAAAAGCTTTAGCACTGCCCAGTTTATTTATCCGAGCGAAGCGAGGAAGCAAGTAGCCTTCTCCTGAGGGAGAAGGGGGACCACGGTAGTGGTGGATGAGGAGTAACTTTGCGTTTAGGACACCTCATCCGTCACTCCTTGCGTCGTGCCACCTTCCCCCACTGGGGAAGGCAATTTTTTAGTGATCACCACATCTGTGGCGGATGCAAATACCGCAAGTAGCAAATTTTTCGACGAGCCTATAGGCTCAGCGCGTGGAATGTCCCAAGGGGGCTATCACAAGCCACCGGCGTCTGGTGGTCATGACTCGTGGATTCCTATATTTACTTAAAATCAAAATATATTATAAAATATTTTATATTTTTTTAAAAAAATGCTTGACAAATGAAATATATTGTGGTATAATCTATAACGTTCCGTGATTAAACGGAATCGAAAAAGACGCTGGTGTGGCTCAATGGCAGAGCAGCTGATTTGTAATCAGCAGGTTGATGGTTCGACTCCGTTCACCAGCTCCATATGGGGGATTTCCCGAGCGGCCAAAGGGGGCAGACTGTAAATCTGTTGTCACTGACTTCGGTGGT
>JAGBTY010000045.1 GCA_017631085.1 Clostridia bacterium | reverse complement strand
TTTTCAAGGCTTTTGTTTTATATTCTCTTTTTCAATTATACAAGATATGATGTAAAATTCGAGAAAGCTTATATCCCCCCACCGATTGAATTTAACGCCAATGATATGACACTTTTTATTGGAAATTGTAATTAGATGAAAAAAGAAATCAATATTCAACAAAATGTTGACAAGCAGAACAGAATTTGATAAAATATATATGCTACACAATTACATATTTTTATTTCATTTGTGGAAAAACATTTTGGCAAAAGTGCGTTTCCTTTTTTTCCGTTTCACAAATGGAGTGTAATTGTGTAGCAACATTACGGGAGATGCATTTTTCGGTGCATCATGTAATGGTGCACCTTTTTTTATCAAATTCAACAAATTGTTTAGTAATTCCATGACTTGTTTATTGACCCTCTTCAACATTTCGTTTATAATGGACTTATGTTAACCACAACAAAAAATCAAAGTAAAGGAGTTCTTTAAGGTATGATTGGCACTAACATTAAAAAACTACGTTTACAACACGGAATGACACAAAAGAATTTAGCGGATAAATTGTTTGTGTCGTCGCAAGCTGTCTCCAGATGGGAAAACGGCGAGGTCGAACCCTCGATCAGCACTATAATGGAGCTTGCGAAAATCTTCGAGGTTTCCACCGATGAGATCATTGGACTTGAAACAAATAAATCTTCGGATAACGAATCGCAGACTAAAAAAGAAGAAAAGCAAAATACACAAGAGCCCCCCCGACAATTCCTTGCTGTTTGCGAACAATGTAACCGCCCTATATATAACTCAAATGAAATAATCCGCAAGGAAGGAAAGGTTTTCTGTCCCGAGTGCAACAAAAAGAATAATGAAAAGAAACGTTTTATGGAAGAAAACCGACGCCTACTCGAAATAGAATCAGCAAAAAACCGACGCCTACTCGAAATAGAATCAGCAAAAAAGAGAAGGATCCTATCTTTTATCTTCGGTGGCCTTGGAGCAATAGTCGCCTTGATTATCATACTTACAACTAAAAATGCATTTACCGAAAGTATAAATATCGTACCTACCGCGATCTTTACTCCTATTTCTATATTTACGTTTATCTCATGTTGTATTTTGAATAATAATTTTGTCGGTCATATGTTTCTTTCAATTGCTACCTGGTCTATAAAGCTACCCGGATTGATCTTCACCTTTGACCTTGACGGATGCCTATGGTTTATCGGAATGAAAATTCTTTTTGCAATATTGGGATTCATTTTCGGAATTCTTGCCTTCTTATTAGCTTGGACTATAAGCCTCCCCGTTTCCCTCTTTGTCTATCCATACGCTATCGTAACAAATATCAAAAAGCCTGAAAACAAATATTGGTAATTTACAAAAAATAAAAAAGAATGTGAGAAAAGAAATGAAAAAAATCGTATGCTTATTATTGTTACTTGCCACACTCTTCTCTTTCGCAGCATGTGCTGATACCGATAGCGAAGCCGATTCAAACAACAACTCAAAAACACACTCATCCTCGAATGACAAAAACGGTGTTGGCGGTAAAGATGATCCCGATGACACAAATTCTCAAGACACACAAAAAAACGACGACAACGATCAAAACAATGACTCCAATGCCGATAATAGCAACACGAGTCTCGTTGCATGTCTTACCACACTTCTTTCGGAATATAAATGGAGTCCTAAATCTGTAATTCCGTGTAAGCTTAGACACGATTATGAGCCCAACCTCTTAACCTCCAATCAACAGAACATAAATTATGAAGGCTTCGTTTCTGTTTCCGATATTCCCAAGAATGGAATCGGAGAACAGTGGAACATGGTTACCGAAAATCTATCCGAAGCTCAAATCTTCTTCAATACACTTTCTGTTGTGGATAATCTTTCTACCGCATCGGTAGCGGCATTCGAAGCTTTTCTCGACGACAATCCGTCCGATACCGCCCACTATCAATTTGAAGAAGGAATCTATTCCGTAACTATTCACTGCACGCCAATGACCATAGAATACGTTCTTGATTATACCACAAATATCCCCGCTCTCGGTAATCAAAGCATACAAATTGCCCTTTCGATGAATATCCCGACTAAAAACAAAGACGTTCGCGTTCAGATCGGCGATGCTAATGCCATTGCATATACCATAACCCAAAACAAATATACCTTTGCAATAAAGTATCTTGACTTGAAGCTGGGCTCAAGAAGCGCTTTGTTTGAAATTGTTAAGAACTCGGACAATACTGTTACAGGTCATATTTACGAATACATTACCGTCTCTTCATTAGAATATGCAAGTGTTGCAGATTTTTATATTACCGATGATTACGTAACCGTCGTAGGAAACAAGGCATCCGGCATAGTAGGCTTTGAAGGCTATATTTGTGAGCTTTATTCCGTAGCAAGCGGAAAAATGATCGCTTATGAGGTTAAAGAAGAGATGAAGGTATCCGGCGTCGGTGTAACATACAATACTATATGGTTTGACATTGACGATGTAGCCGGCCTCACTTCTATAAAGCATATTCCTGCAGATCCCCTTAAAGACGAAGATAAAAAAATATACGTCAACGGCTCTTCTTCTGTTTGGGAGACTAAAAATTACGGAATAAGCGGTGGCGCAAAATTCGCGTCGCGTCGCTTTGATATTGAGTTCAGAACACAGTATTTCTATTATTACGACTCTGAAAACGAAAAATATGAAAAAGTTGAAATAGAAGTTCCCATGCTCTTTGTTCAAGAAGAGGTTTACGACGATCTAATAAAGGATGTTAAGAACACAAATAATATTACGATCTCTATAAAAATAAACACGACAGATCTTTCAAAATTAATGAGTGAATATGATTCAAAGATCGATCTGCCGAGGGAAAACAAGGAGAAATATTCCTCGAGCGCAATTATCGAATTTATCGGCAACAAAATAATCTTTACAAAATAACTGATTATTTCTACACAAAAAGCCATGAAAACAAAGTGTTTTCATGGCTTTTATCTATTATTTCTTTTTGATCTTTATCAGATAACAGTCGAAGTTTTTCATAACAAGCTCGGGAATGAAGCGATCACCGTAGTAGGTAGCTTTTCTTACAAGCTCACAGTTATGAATGCCGTCAAGGAGATAAAATTCCACCTCTGCACCATTCTCGCCGCCAAAGCCCGAAAGATCCACACCAAAGCTCTTCGGCTCGGCGTTATCGTCATCATTGAAATATGTGACCAATACTGCCGCCTCGGAGTCGTTCCTTGCCGCACAAACAAATCCATTTTCTTCGTCGCTTTCGGCGCTGACACAGGTACCAAGGCGATAAAGCGTATTGAACATGGGGAAAGGATAATAACCCTTCAAAACTCTGCCTACAACAGTGTCGTCAAACATTCCGTTCCAGAATTCATTTGGACGCGCGTCGTAATACATAAGCATATCTATCGAGCTATACTGACAAGCGCACATAGCTGCGGCTGAAAATGCCGCGCCCTTGATCTTGCCGCGCTGATCATGGCTATAAACTATCGAATCATTATCCCAGTTCTTAACATAATTCCATTCATTCAAAATGCTTTCGGTATCATTATAACCAAACTCATCAAGAAGTGCTCTGACATCATTTGCCATCTGAAGCATTCTTTCTACCGTACGAGCGTAACAGTGCCATGAGAAAAAGTCGAGAGGTGCTTTAAGCTGAGCAAAAAATTCTCTTGCCCATCCAAGATTAAACGCAAGGGCAGGACCGCCTATTTTCAAATGAGGGAAACACTTTTTAAGGTGTGTGGCTGTTATATGGTACAATTCAAAAAACTGCTCCTTTGTACCTCCCCATGTAGGTGCTCCGAGGTCAGGCTCATTCCATATTTCCCAATATTCCATTTTAAAATTGAAGCCGTTTGCCCAGCCCTCTGTATAGTGGCGTATGATATGCTCACATACTATTGCCCATTTTTCGAAATCCTTGGGAGGCAGAGTGCCGTATTTTTTAATTTCATGTTCGATCCTATGTCCAAGACGGTAAAAAACCTCTGTGTTTGCAAGCACACAGCCCTGAACATATTGGTCGGTACAATCAAAATCGTAGTTTGCGGGATCGGTAGGATCTGCATCCGGATCAGGAAAGATATAATAAACATCTACCGTATGCTCAAGTCCAAAACGGTGATAAAAGGAAGTATCGTGTGTTCTTGCATAAGGTATCCCTGCCGCCTTGAATTCATACAGATTGTTATTGAATGGATGAAGAGTATTGTTTTTTACATCCGATTGAAGAACCACGGGACCGTTATTGGTCGCGTGCATCGGTTTCATTTTACCTACATTGTTATTAAAATCAACTCTCATATTAACCACTCCTGTTTTAGATTTTATTTGGTTCCAAAAGCCTTCTTCATTCTCTCAAGTGCCTCTGCGATCTGCTCGTATCTGGACGCATAGCAGATTCTGATAAATCCTTCTCCGTCAGGCCCGAATGCATTTCCGGGAGCTGTTACGACGTGTGTCTTCTCGAGAATATATTCAGCCGCCTCGACAGAGCTCATACCAAATCCCGTGATATTGGGGAATACATAGAACGCTCCCTTGGGATAGAGACATGAAAAACCGTTGATCTCGTTAAGTCCGTCAACTATGAGGTGACGGTTTCTGTCGTAATACTTAACCATCTCGGCAACATCCTCGTCAGCGTGATATAGCGCCTCGACAGCAGCCATCTGCATTGGCTCTGGAACACTGGCAATGAAGAATTCCTGAAGCTTTATCATCTCTCTCATGATCCTCTCATTTGCGCAAATATAACCCACACGGAAGCCTGTCATAGCATAGGTCTTGGAAAGACTGTTAATAGTTATTACGTATTCCTCAAGTCCTTCGTCTATTGCCGCCAAGCTCTTTTGCACAAATCCGTCGTAAACCAATTTTTCGTAAGGCTCATCGGAAATAATAAATATCTTATGCTTTTTTACAAGAGCTGCAATTTCGCGAAGGTCTTCCTCTTCAAGCACTCCTCCAGTGGGATTTGAGGGAGAGTTGATGATGATGAGCTTTGTTTTTTCGGTGATAAGAGGCTCAATTATATCTGCGGTCATCTTAAATCCGTTTTCCTCGCTGACCTTCGCATACACTGTCTTTGCTCCGACTGTATCTATCTGTCCCTTATAATCGGGCCAGTTCGGGCCTTGAATGATAACCTCATCATCCTTATCCACAAGAGTCGCTATGGCGAGCATCAGTCCCTGTGTTGCTCCTGCGGTAACGATAAGATTTTTCTCGGGATCGCAAATAATTCCGTTTTCCTTTTCAAGCTTATACGCGATAGCTTTGCGAAGCTCACTTATACCCGCATTAGGCGTGTATTTTGTCTTTCCCTGACGAAGTCCTTCAATTCCCGCGTTGATGATATGCTCGGGGGTAACAAACCCGGGTTCACCGAGAGTGAGATTTATGGAATCGTCGTAATTCTTCGCAAGCTCGAACATTCTTCTGACGCCCGATTGCATTGCATTCTGTGCAGCAAGACTTAAATAAGTTCTGTCGATCATTTTATTTTCTCCTAACTAAATATTATCAATAAAAACGAATTTCCGTACACGAATATGCGGGAAGCGCTATCTTATTATTCTTGATGGTCTCACCCGTAGGTGTATAGCGGTAAATTTTATCAAGTCTAAATATTTCCGCATCTGCCATGTCTACTCCCAAAAGTTCAAGATCGACCTCCACATCGGTCTCAGCTGTATTTGCGATGGCAATAGATGAACGCTTTCCATTTGTAGCCGCCGCAACGTAAACGGTATCAGTATCCGATGAAGATTCAACCTCGTCTCCAAGCTTATAGAGAGAGTTGAACATATGGAATGCAAAATACGTATTTGTGGGCTTTCGTGTTTCCGCATTAAAAAGACCACCGTTACAAGAGCTTGACATGCGGGCATCGTAATAATGAAGTATATCCACCGCCTCACCTTGCATAGCAAGCATCATAGCAAGAGACTTTGAGGAAAACGCCAAGTGATCCTTTTCATTACAGTCGACTCCGGGAAGCGCCCAGCAAAGACTCCACTCATTAAGGTGACGCTCTAACTTCTCGTATCCATATTTTTTCAGTATAGCATCGTAATATCTCACGTAGTCTCTTGTTCTTTCAACATTCGCATAAGAATGGTATGAGAAGAAGTCAATTGGAGAGCCGTTTTCATTTATGTATTTGAAAAACTCGTGAATAAAAATTATTCTGAAATCATTTTCATATGTCGGCGCATGATCGATACCGCAATAATCAGGATCCTCCTCGGGCTTATAAACACCTGTCGCTGCATAGCCTCCGACCTTTATACTGTCACCAAAGCAATTTTTGAGATGCTTTGAGGTAACGTCATAAAGACGGAAATATTCTTCCATAGTTCCACACCACATAGAGCTCTTGCTTCTGTCAAGGGCATCGTCAACCTCGTTCCATATCTCCCAATATTTTATATTGTAATGGAATCCGTCTGCCCATCCCTCGTTGTAGTGGCGAATAATATGCTCGCAAACACGAGCCCATTTTTCAAAATCCTCCGGAGGATAAGTAGTATAGCGTTCAATATGGTAATGATTTTCGATTGTAACGCCAAGTCTGAAATAAGGCTCAACGTTTGCCTCTACAAGTGCTTTTATTACAAGGTCGGTAAAGGCGAAGCTATATGATGCAGGATCATTTTCATCGGCTGAAAAATCACGGAATATATTCGGTACGTCAACAAAGCGATTACTTGCGAATGCGCCGCCCACGTCATGAAGTCTTGACTGAGGGATACCCGCTTCCGTCAAATAATGAAAATGCTTCATGCTTACAAACTCGATAGGGGGCTGGCCTACCGCATGCATCATCTTTATATTACCAACTGTCTTATTAAAATTTGCTGTTATTTTCATAATAAAATCTCCTTTTTACTGAGCCAATATATAAGCAACAAAGGCTCTGAGTCCGTATCTCATACCCTCTTCGTCTATGGTATAATCGTTCTGATGAGCTGTTCCCGTATGTCCAAGCTCTTCGTTTCTTGTTCCAAATCTGAAGAACACACCCGGAACTTTAGTGAGATACCATCCAAAGTCCTCGGAGCTGAGCTTTGTTCCGACTATGTCAAGGGGAAGTCCTTCTTTTTCGAGTACCTTTACAAAATCCTCGCAAAGCTTTTCGTCGTTATGTACGGGGCCTGTGCTCATCTTGAAGTTTATCTCTACCTTGCCGCCGTAAGCCTTGGCGATATCCTCGCATACGCGTCTCGTTCCCGCCTCAACTCTGTTCGCAAAGTCCATGTCGTAAAATCTGTATGATATATCCATCTCGCATCTGTCGGCAATTACGTTATGCACGTGTCCGCCTTGGAAACGACCAACAGACCATATGTATCTCTGACCTTTGGCTTCCTCTTTTACCATATCCTTAAGTTTAACATATGCCTCGGATGCCATGGCTATCGCGTCTATTCCGTCCTCAGGAACGGTCGCGTGAGATGTCTTTCCGAGGAAAGTGATAGTCATAGGTACACATGCCGCCATATGGTCACCCGAGCAAAGTCCCATGCGGCCTGTCTTTATCGTTTCCTCACAATGCGCTCCGAAAATACGGTCAACTCCGTCCATAACTCCGTTTTCAACCATCATTTTCGCTCCGCTTATCTGCCCCTCCTCGCTGGGCTGGAACACAAAACGAACTCGGCAGTTCAGCTCATTCTCATGAGCCTTGAGATATTTAGCCACCGCAAGCATCACGGCAGTATGTGAATCATGTCCGCAAGCGTGCATTTTACCCGGTATCTTTGAAGCGTAAGGAAGTCCTGTTTTTTCCTCAACGGGAAGAGCATCCATATCGGCTCTGAGCGCGACCGTCTCTTCACCCTGTCCTATCTCGGCTACGACACTTCCCTTTCCGTATTTATAAGTATATTCGATTCCCATTGACTCAAGCTCTTTCGACACAAGAGCTACAGTCCTGTCAAGATCAAATCCCACCTCGGGATATTCGTGAAGCGTGCGTCTTATCTTCACCATATAGTCAAACAACTCGACCTCGACCTCGTCCTCGTATCTCTTTTCCATTTTCTTTTCCTCCGAAATTATTCTGTATCTTCTATATCAGGCAAAACGGTCGCCTGATATTTGTGTTCCATAAGGGAGAGCATTGTATGGCTTTTCATAACACCCTCGCATTTTTTTATAAGTAATAGCTTATCCTCAAGCTTCTCAACACTCTCGGCACATATTTTTATCAAATAGTCGTATTCTCCTGTTATAGCATAGCACTCAAGAATATCGTTGTCATTTTCGATACCTCGAATCAGAGTATCAACGCCCCTGCCATACTGCATTACAACGAAAATAAACGCAACTACGGGTTTATTTACTTTTTTGGGATCTGTCAGTACCGTAAAAGAGCGCACGACTCCGTCGCTCCTTAATTTTTGTATCCTTTTGTTGACCGCGGGTATTGAAAGATTAACGGCATTTCCTATCTCTGTCGCCGTAGCATTTGCATTCTCCGATAGCAACTCAATTATTTTTTTGTCTATTATGTCCATTTTACACCTCAATGCAATCGGCAAAATTATTTAACTCATTATAACATTTTGCGTTAATAATTTCAAGTATATATTTAATATTTGAGCAAATTTAATCTTTTTTGGTGTTCTCCATTTATTTCCGATACTGAAAATCAACATAAAAAACAAAGACCTTTATCCCGAAGATAAAGGTCTTTGTTTATTTGTTCTTATCCTTTGATAAGTTCAAGAAGCGTATGCTCACCAAAAGCATTTTTCCAATCTGCAGCAAAGCCTGCAATAGACGTGTCGGTTGTCGTATGCGCAAGAAGATTTCTGAGAACACTTGCGGATATAGTTGATGCATGAGCACCAACAAGAGCAACGTCAAGGACTTCCTTTGCAGTCTTAAAGCTTGCCGCGAGGATCTCAGTTGAATACCCCGTTGACAGTATCTCGGCAATATCGGAAATAACACCAACACCGTCGTCACAAAGATTTTCAAGACGGCTAACGTAAGGAGCAACGTAATGTGCGCCTGCGTTTGCTGCAAGCAAAGCCTGTCCTGCACTGAGAACCGCGGTAACCGTTACACCGATTCCCATATCGGAAAGGTGACTTGTAACCTTAAGTCCTACACCTGTAGCAGGTATTTTTACGAAAGTATTCTTACCGAGGAATTTTACGATAGCGTGTGCTTCCTCAATAATTCTATCGTATTCGGTCTCAACGACCTGAACGTGAAGCTCTTTATCAGGACCGATTATGCTTCTGATATTTTTGAGTAACTCAAGCACATCTCCGCCCTCGTGAGCAAGAATAGACGGATTAGTTGTTACTCCAACGATGGGATAATATGTATTAAAATACTTTATATCCTCAAGATTCGCTGTGTCAAGAAGAAGTTTCATTCAAAAATGAATCCTTTCTTATTTTAATTATCTCTTCCACTGAAGAGTGTAGTGAACGTCGTCAGCCTTTTCTTCAGGTGTGAATTTTCTAAGAGTATTAACAACTTCACCGTTGTTGTACTTTCTGTCATTGATAGCTTCGGGAGTACCCATAACGGTTACGTTGAGCTGTCTGTGGCGAGCTCTTACGTGGTCCCAGTCAATGAAGTAAACGTGAGCGAACTCACCACCGTCAAGAACGCCGTCCTTGATAGTCATGGTCTCGCTTCTGCCGAAGAAGCAAGAACGGAGGTGTCCGTCTGTATTCATACTTGTGTAGTCACCGGGCTCGTTTACGTATCTACCAAACTGAGAGTGGATAGGACCGGGATGACGGTACTGATGCTCCTCCGCAAAGTCGGGGATCATCTTTCTCATGATATCGAGAAGGTCGTGCTGGAGGTACTCGAGGTCAAAAGAGTCAACGTCGTGTGAGCACTCCTGAACCATTACAGAACAAGTGGTGTGGTGAGAAGCGATACATACAGTACCGTTCTTAACACCGGATTCCTCAACTATCTTAAGGATATCACTTGTTACGTCGTGGAAGGTGGGGATCCAGCCTCTGGACTGGAGCTCGATTTCTTTCTGAAAAACTTTGAATTCCATTGTTTTTTCTCCTTTTATTTTAAATTATTTTTTAATTACTTTTTATCTGCATTAAGTCTCTTACCGACAGCTCCGCCTGGATGGATAACTGCAAACTTTTCGTTCATGAAGCCGGTATATTCAAGAACCGCAGCCTGAAGAGCATCGAAGATAGCGTTGGTAACTACGAAGCTTGTCGTACCCTGACAGTTGTAAATATCGCATTCCTTTGTAACAGCCATAGCAAGAACGATATCTGACTTTGTAGCGAGAGGAGACTCAAGATTTTCGGTAACACCGATAATGGTAGCTCCCTTTCCCTTTGCAATATCGATAATAGGCATAAGCTCGTCAGTCTTACCGCCACGCGAAACGAGAAGGATTACATCGCCCTTCTGAATGAAGCCCATAGCACCGTGAACTGCCTCTGCGGGAGAGATAAATCTTGCAGGACGCTCGATGCAGCACATAAGGTGAGCAAAGTGCTGACATGCAATACCCGAATGTCCGCAACCTGCTGCTCCGATACGTTCAGCCTTTGCAAGTGCCTCAACGGCCTTTGCAAACTGCTCTTTATCCATTCTCTCGCCGGTCTTTATAATAGACTCGCTTTCAATATTGAACGCATTATATGCGTTTTCGATTATTTTCTTATCCATTAGCCATGTACCTCATCCCATGTCTTGCGGAGAGTATAAAGCATCTCCTCAGCAGCAGCCTCGGGATCAGCAGCCTTCATAACACCGCTGGTACATCCAGTTGCAAGAGCTCCTGCGCGGATAACGTTTGCAACGTCATCGGGACCGGAAATTCCTGCGCCCTGAAGAACCATGATATCGGGGTTTATCTTCTTAACAGCCTCAATGGTATCGCGGACGTATCCCATATCACTTGCAACACCTGTTCCGATAAGCTCGGTAGGCTCAGCAACGATAAGATTGGGCGCGAGAAGTGCCACCTGTCTGATCTCCTCAACAGAGTCAGCACATACTATAGTAGCAAGACCTACCTCGTCAGCGCGAGCGATAGTTGCCTTGATCTCGTCAAGTGTGAGGTGCTTTTCTGCATGGTTCAACATAACGCCGACAGCGCCAGCATCCTTTACCGACTCGGGAAGTACAGAACCAAGTCCTCTTCCGGGACGGAGAGAATCCATATGCTGAGCATAAACGTGGATACACTCTGTGTTTTCAGCAAGCAAACGAATGTCTGCGTACTGAGGTGTGATGATGACGTCGAGGTCATACTTGTATGCTATCTTGTCAACTCTCTTTGCAAGTTTGAGCATACGCTCTCCCCACATAAAGCACTTGGGTCCGATCTCAAAATAGGGAGCGCGAATCTTATAATCCTTATACATGATTATCCTCCAAAAAATGTTTTTATTGCATCTATATATTACCACTTTTCGCGGGCTTTGTCAAGGCTATTTTACAATTTATACATATAATAAAAAAACACTTGATTTTATCCTATGTTTGTGATAAAATAAACTATATTTTATTTATCTTATTAAGGGTATCAGCTATGAAAAATATATCAAAAATAGTTATTTCTCCCGACTCCTTTAAAGACAGTATATCTGCAAAGGACGCTTCCTTGGCTATAAGAAATGGCTTGTTTTCCGTATTAGGCGACCGATGTGAATACATAATCGCTCCCATAGCCGACGGAGGCGAAGGAACACTTGATGCGATAGTAGACGAAAAAAACATTGTTACCCTGTCTGTCACGGGTACGTCTTGGAATAAAGTAAATGCCTGCTATGGCTTTATAGGAGATACAGCGGTCATAGAAATGGCAAGAGCCGCAGGACTTATGCTCACGCCCAAAGAAAAAAGACGAGCCGCGGATGCAACCACCTACGGAGTGGGTGAGCTTATCCTCGACGCGCTTGACAAAGGCTTCAGAAAAATTCTTCTGACAGCAGGGGGCAGCGGCACAAATGACGGCGGTTGCGGTATGATATCAGCCCTCGGTGCAAGATTTTACGATGCTGACGGCAATTTGTTTGTACCTACAGGCAAAAGCATGTCAAAAATACAAAGAATAGACACATCAGAGCTTGACAAAAGGCTTGGTGAATGCCAATTCACCATAGCTACCGACGTAACTAATCTCTTGCTTGGAGACACAGGAGCGACCTTTGTTTACGGACGTCAAAAAGGCGCTGACGACGCTGATCTGATACTTATGGAAGAGGGCATGAAAAACTATGCCTCTATACTTGAGCAAATTTGTAGTAAAAAAGTGTCAGAAATACAAGGATGCGGTGCAGGCGGAGGAATAGCGGCTCCCCTTCTTGCATTTACTGATGCTCATATCGAATCGGGTATCGAATCGGTACTGAAGGCAATAAAATACAACGAGCTTATAGAAAATGCCGACGCGGTCATTACGGGCGAGGGAAAGATAGACCGTCAAAGCCTTTTCGGGAAGGCTATCAGCGGAGTCGCAAGATACGCGGCAAAGGCTTCGATCCCCGTTTACTGCTTCGTGGGAGCTATCGGTGACGATAAGGAGCTATTGCTCTCAATGGGACTTGAAGACATTTATGCGCTCTCCGATATTGCTCCGAGCGTAGAATATTCCATGTCTCACTCTGACGAACTCCTCTTCAAGCTGGGCGCTGAGCTTGGAAGAAAATTATGTTAAAAACAACTTTTTCAAATCCTATTATAGTTTCACTTAACCTATACGATGTTTTGAAAAACAAAAAAATTGGGCTGTCTCTTGTGAGACAGTCCCGAAATTTTGTGTGTAAGGGGATAGTCAGATTTAGGCGAGAAGCGCCGTTCTTCGAGACGTGAGGCGTACATGGGTACGTCGAGTCTCGAAAACGGCGGTAGAAAAGTCCGAATAAAAAATGAAAACAGAGCCGAAAATGGCTCTGTTTTCTACATTATGATTGTCTAATTTGTGTTTTTTGCTATTTGTGGGACAGCTTATTACTTTGTTTTT
>JAGBTY010000044.1 GCA_017631085.1 Clostridia bacterium | reverse complement strand
TTTGTCACCGGCATTTTCGTCTTTTTTGTCGCCGTCACCTGTGTTGGTGGACTGATTTCCGTCTGTCTCCGTATCTTTGTCATCTGTTTCGACGTTATCACACGCAACGAAACAAGTAACTATCATGAGACAAGCAATAAGTAATGCTAAAAACTTTTTCATAATTTCCTCCTAATTATTAATTAAAGTTTAAAACTTTAATTTTATTATACTCCATACGTTACTTTTATTCAAGTAAAAAACAAGACATTTTTTTGAGGATCATGTCTTATATTTTAACAAAAAGCAAAAAGCAACATCAAAAAATGTTGCTTTCATTTATTATCCTATTGTCAAAATATGATTTTTCCGCTATCTATATCTTCAATTATTCTTGCCATTGCGTTCTCGCTGTTACTGACCGTCACGATATCAGCCGCCTCTTTTACCAATGTTCTGGCATTTCCCACAGCAATGCCAACACCCGCTTCCTTTATCATGGGAATGTCGTTAAAATAATCTCCCACGGCTATGGTATTTTTTCTGTCAATACCTAGTATCTCGGCGATCTTCAGAAGTGACGCGCCCTTGTTTGTGCCCTTGGGCAATATTTCGTAAAGCATTTTTTCCGAACGTATGAAGTCAAACTCATCAGCCCTACCGTGTGTGGTCAGAAGCTTATCGAGAAGCCGTATAGCCTCTTCTCTCGTATCTCCGAAAACTATCTTCGCTATCTCGCCATCGTAGGTATTGTAGTCACAGGTAATATTCGGCACGCCCGTAAGCCTTCTGAATATCTCCATTGACTCGTTTTCTCTGCAAAACAATATCTCTTCGTATGTATTGATATGCATTCCGAGCCCGTCGATATGCTCCATCACGTAATCAACAAGCTCAAGCGACGATCTGTCCAAAAGCACTGTGTGAAGATATTTCTTGCTTTCAAAATCATATACCGCCTCTCCGTTTCCACAGCCTACGGGTGCGTTAGGTCTTACCCTATCAACTATATCCCCTATAAAATACGGCAGCCTTCCTGTCACAATGGTAAATGCTCCGCCCTCGGATTTAAAATATTCGATAGCCTCAAGATCCTTCGGCGCTACGCTCTTGTCGTCCTGAAGAAGCGTTCCGTCAAGGTCGGTGCATATAAGTATTCCCTCAAATTTTTTCATTTTTTACTTCCTTGCTTTTAATATGTCTTATAAATTATACTACCTTTTCTTTTTTCTGTCAATCCCCAAACACGCCGCTGTCTCTCTTTTTATTTCCGCTCTGCCTAAAAAAAGAATAAAAATATTTATTAGCGTCATAATTCCGAGTGAAAGATCGGCAACCTGCCAATGAAGGTCGCCCGCGTATACCGATACAGCCACTATTGATAACGAATAAACTATGGGAAGCAGCGTTTTTGCCGTTTTATTTTCTCCAAAAAGGAATGTAGTACACTCAATGGCATAATACGCCCAACATACCACAGTCGCCATCGCGAAGAAAAGAACCGCCACAGTCATAAATTTTTCCGCGCTTTTACCAAGAACAGCAGAATAGGCTCTGACTGTAACGCCTATAAGATCTCTGCCGTCAGAATAAACGTATGAGCCGTCAAGAAGTATCACGATAGCCGTCATGGTACAAAGAAGAACTGTATCAACAAACACCTCGACGATCCCGAAAGCACCCTGCCCTGCCGCCGATGTCTCCCCACCTGCACCGTGAGCCATTGGCGACGTTCCGCAACCCGCTTCATTGGATATAAGTCCTCTCATAACCCCGTATCTTACCGAAGAAGAAAAAACATATCCGAATATACCCGATGCTACCGCCTTCGGAGTAAATGCATCGGTAAGTATCTCTCCCAACACGTCGGGAAGAGCCTCCCATCTTTTTATTATTACGGCAAATGAAAGTATCGCATACCCAACCGTCATAAATGGAACAAGCTTATCGGTAACTCCCATTATACCTTTTTTCCCTTTTTTTATAACATAAAAAGCAAGTAACGCGATGCCTCCGCCTACGACAAGTCTCGGTATACCGAAAGTACTCTCTACCGCTCCTGTTGCCGCCTCGGTCTGTATCATGCCCCCCATACTAAAAGCAACAAAAAGGCATAAGACCGCAAAAAACGATGCAAAAAAATTCCCACTCTTTTTATACCCAAGCCTACCTAATATATCTGATATGTAATATACCGCTCCGCTTCGCTCTTCCTCTCCCTTGCGTCTTTTATGTGTCATTGCAAGGACTATCTCGGCATATTTTAATAACATGGCGAAGAGTGCTGACACACACATCCAAAGTACTGCTCCCGCACCGCCAAGAACTATTGCTCCCGCAACTCCCACCATGTTTCCCACTCCAAGAGTTCCGCCCAGAGCAAGAAACATAGCTTTGACAGATCTTCTTCCCCCTCGCTTCATTTCCCCCATAAGCTTTATAGGGTGTATTATATGAGGAGCTTTTAAATAGATCGCAAAATATGTACCCGCAAAAACAAGAAAAAAGGGTACTGCCGCCCCGATAATATACCGATTCAACACCTCAAGCACCGATGTTCCCTCCGCTTCTTTATTCTTTTTTATGTAAATTGTTAATTAAATGTTAAATATTTCAAAAAGACTTGATTTTTCTACGAAATCGTGTAAAATATGTTTATGGGTTTAGCACTCGAAGTTTTTGAGTGCTAAACCGACAAATTAGAATGTAATATATTTTATTATAAGGAGGAAACAAAAATGACCATCAAACCTTTGGCAGACAGAGTTGTTATCAAGCTTATTGAAGCAGAGGAAAAGACAAAAAGCGGTCTCATTCTCACAGCCGCAGCTCAGGAAAAGCCCCAGGTAGCTGAGGTAGTAGCAGTAGGTCCCGGCGGTCTCGTTGACGGTAAGGAAGTAGTTATGACCGTTAAGGTAGGTGACCGTGTTATTACATCCAAGTACGCAGGTACAGAGGTTAAAGCAGACGGAGTCGAGTACAACATAGTTCGTCAGGGCGATATTCTCGCCATCGTTGAGTAATTCACGAATTTTTACAAATTCTTTAAAGGAAGAAAGGAAATTTTATTATGGCAAAAGAAATTCTTTACGGAATAGAGGCTCGCAACGCTCTTTGCAGAGGCGTTGATAAGCTCGCCAACACAGTTAAGATAACTCTTGGCCCTAAGGGTAGAAACGTAGTTCTTGATAAAAAGTTCGGCGCTCCCCTTATAACAAACGACGGTGTTACGATCGCTAAGGAGATCGAGCTTGAAAACCAGGCTGAAAATATGGGTGCACAGCTCGTAAAAGAGGTTGCTACGAAGACAAACGACGCAGCAGGTGACGGTACGACCACCGCTACTCTTCTCGCTCAAGCTTTCGTTCGCGAGGGTATGAAGAACGTAACCGCAGGCGCTAACCCCATGGTACTCCGCAAGGGTATCAAGAAGGCAGTTGACAAGGCAGTTGATACACTCGTTGCAAACTCCAAGCCCGTAAACGGTAGCGACGACATCGCAAGAGTCGGAACTATCTCCGCTGGCGACGAAGTTATCGGTCAGCTTATCGCAGACGCTATGGATAAGGTAACCTCCGACGGTGTTATCACTGTTGAGGAATCCAAGTCCGCAGATACCTACTCCGAAGTAGTTGAGGGTATGCAGTTCGACCGCGGATACCTCTCTCCTTACATGGCAACAGACATGGATAAGATGGAAGCAGTTCTTGACGACGCTCTCATTCTTATCACAGATAAGAAGATATCCAACATTCAGGAAGTTCTCCCCGTTCTTGAGCAGGTAGTTCAGGCAGGTAGAAAGCTCCTTATCATCGCAGAGGACGTTGAGGGTGAAGCTCTTACAACTCTCGTTCTCAACAAGCTCAGAGGAACCTTTGTATGTGTTGCGGTTAAGGCTCCCGGCTTTGGCGACAGAAGAAAAGAAATGCTCCGCGATATCGCTATCCTTACAGGCGGTGAGGTCATCTCCTCCGAGATCGGACTTGAGCTTAAGGATACAACTCTCGACCAGCTCGGCCGCGCAAGACAGATCAAGGTCAACAAGGAGACTACCATCGTTGTTGGCGGTGCAGGTGAGAGCGACGAGATCCGCGCTCGCATCAATCAGATAAAGGTAGCTATCGAGGAAACATCCTCTGACTTCGACCGCGAAAAGCTTCAGGAAAGACTCGCAAAGCTTTCTGGCGGTGTTGCAGTTATCAAGGTCGGGGCTGCTACCGAGGCTGAAATGAAGGAAAAGAAGCTCCGCATCGAGGACGCTCTCAACGCAACACGCGCTGCAGTTGAAGAGGGTATCGTTGCAGGTGGCGGAACAGCTTACCTCAACGTTATCTCCGAAGTTGAAAAGCTCGTTGACATTGTTGATGGCGACGAAAAGACCGGTGTCAAGATCGTTCTCAAAGCACTTGAAGAGCCCGTTCGTCAGATCGCTGCAAACGCAGGCTTTGACGGTGGCGTAATAGTCAATGAGATACTCAAGAGCGGCAAAGTAGGCTACGGCTTTGACGCATACAACGAAGTATACTGCGACATGATGAACGCAGGAATCGTCGATCCTACCAAGGTAACACGCTCCGCGCTTCAGAATGCGGCTTCTATCGCATCCGTTATCCTTACAACTGAGTCTGTCGTTGCAGACAAGAAGGATCCCGCTGCTGACGCTGCTGCGGCTGCTGCTATGGCAGGTGCCGGCGGAATGGGCGGAATGTATTGATCGCCAGACAATAATTAAAAGGGGAGCTTTTTTAAAAAGCTCCCCTTTATATCCCCTAAAAAACTTTGATGAATCAATTAAAAAACGTGAGAGTTCAAAAAAGAGCTCTCACGTTTTTTTGATATTCTTATTCAATTATTACTTCTGCGGATCAAGGAATTTCCAATAAGACATAATGTAATTCATACCCGACCAAACTGTCATTACGATAGAAAAAGCAAGGCTGAGCCAGGTAAGAGGTACAAGATCGGTACGCCAGAAGAGTTCTTTGCCCATTATCGCCTCGGCTATCGCTTTTGCCACAGCCTGAACGACAGGTTCAAGGAAAACTGTGGAGATAGCTACTATCTGCGACACAGTCTTTATCTTTCCGAGATTGTTTGCCGCAACGACAACTCCGCTTCCCGTGGAGACTACAAGTCTCATAGATGTGACAGCAAGCTCACGGAATACAACGACGAGAAGAGTGAATATCATTATTACGCGAAGGCTCTCGAACTTATAAAGTATTACGAAAAGAGCGCCGATGACCATAAATTTATCCGCGATGGGATCGAGAAACTTACCGAAATCGGTAATAAGTCCGCGCCTTCTCGCTATCTTACCGTCAAGCATATCGGTGACCGACGTGCCTATAAAGAGTACAGCGCACACTACGCATGAAACGTAAAAAGGAATTATGCTTTCGGGAAGCATTCCAAAAATAATTATGACCGGAACGAGACAAAGTCTCAAAACCGTCAGTTTGTTAGGCAAATTAAGCTTCATAATAAAATCCTCCAATCAATTTTCTGAAACTGCTCTTCCAACGAGGTCGTAGTCAAGCGCTTCTCTTATCTTTACCTTAACGAATGAACCGGGTGCTATCCTTCCCTCTGCCCTGAAATATATCTTGCCGTCGATCTCAGGAGCATCGGCTGTGCTTCTTCCGAAGTGTATTTCTCCCACAGGGTCGTAATCCTCGCAGATGACGGTCAATGTCTTTCCTATCATCTTTTCGTTGTTTTCGGCATTTATCTCAAGCTGTTCGCCCATCAGAATATCCATTCTGTTCTGCTTCACCTGCTCGTCGATCTGACCGTCGAAGTCGTATGCGGGAGTATCCTCTTCTCTCGAATAGGTAAACACCCCTGCTCTGTCGAATTTTGTCTCACGGACGAACTCACAAAGCTCACGGAAATCCTCCTCGGTCTCACCGGGGAATCCGACGATAAATGTGGTACGTATAACAATGCCCTCTACCTCGCGACGAAGCTTCGCTACCACTTCCCTTACCATCTTACCGTCACCATGGCGGTTCATGGACTTCAGCATATTGTCGCTTATGTGCTGAATGGGAAGGTCGATATATTTGAGTATCCTCGGGTTATCTCTCATCTCGGCTATCAGCTCGTCGGTTATCTTGTCGGGATAGCAGTAAAGGATCCTTATCCAAGGAATAGAGGTCTCTTCTGTTATTCTATGCAAAAGAGATGCAAGCTTATACGAACCGTAAAGATCAAGTCCGTATCTTGTGGTATCCTGCGCCACCACGTTAAGCTCCTTAACACCAAGTGCTTCAAGCTGCTTTGCCTCGGCAATTATATCCTCCATCTCACGACTGCGGAATTTTCCGCGTATCGAGGGAATGGCACAGTACGCACATTTGTTGTCACACCCCTCGGCAATTTTCAGATAAGCAGTGTATTCGGGAGTAGTCAGAATTCTGTCTCCGCCGAGTCTTACCGTATTTTTATCCTCAAAAGAGGTATATTTTCTCTTTGAACCTTTTTTCTTTTTTATTGTTACCGCTTCTATGGCTTCAACGATATTATGTATACTTCCCACGCCAAGCACGGCATCTACCTCGGGAAATTCCTCGAGTATCGACTCGCGGTAGCGCTCTGCAAGACAGCCGGTGACGATTATCGCCTTAAGACTTCTGTGCTTTTTAAGCCAAGCTATATCAAGTATGTTGTCAATAGCTTCCTTTTTTGCGTTTTCTATAAAGCCACAGGTATTTATGATCACAACGTCGGCTTCGGTCTCTTCAGGAGTTATCTCATACCCTGCCGATGCCGCCTCGTGAAGCATTACCTCTGTGTCAAGCTGGTTTTTAGGACAACCAAGCGAAACAAATCCTATCTTCATTTTTCTTCCTTTTCTTTTATCTTTTTACTTAAATATCTCGAGAAGCTCACGGGGATCGTCCACTATAACGTGAGCTCCCTCCGCTTCAAGAGCCGAGCGGTCACGGTATCCCCATGATACACCTACTGAACCCATTCCCGCATTTATTCCGGTTCTTACGTCAACTTCACTGTCTCCGATAAATGCACATTCCTCGGGAGCAATACCAAGCTCTTTTGCAATCATAAGCGGAACAAATGGATCGGGCTTCTTTGGCATGTCGGTCTGACCGAGGACCATGGATATAGTTCCTGCCTCAAAAAGAACGTCAATTATTTTCTTGACAAATGCGTCCTGCTTATTGGAAAGCACGGCAAGTGTATATCCTTTTTCCTTAAGCGAGATCATTGATTCATACATTCCGCTGTAGCACTCAAGCTTTGTATATGTTTCTTCGTAGAAATACTCGTAATCGCCAAAAACTGCTTCGAGTATATCAGCATCATCTCTCACGCTCTCGGGAAGTGAACGCTCTATCAGCTTTCTCGCGCCGTTTCCGATAGCCATCTTTACCTCGTCATAGCTTCTTTCCGGAAAACTGTGTTTTGTAAGAGCCATGTTTACTGCATCTTTTATGGAATATATCGTATCGGCAATTGTACCGTCAAGATCAAACATTAAAAGAGAGTATTTCTCCCCCCTAAGCGCTCCCGTCATTTCAAGTCCTCCAAAAATCCATATTCATATATATTGTATCACATTTTTCTACTATTGTCAATGTCTCCGATACTATCTTTTTAAAGATAGTGTTGTAAAACTGCACAATCAAAACACAAAAAAGCAATAAAAAAATCGTAGAATATTTATATTTAATATATAAAAAAAATGTGGTATAATTATAAAGTTGGAAACTATTCGAAGTATAAAAAAGGAGAATGAAAAAGTGATAAGAAACGACTTGAGAAACATCGCCATAATCGCTCACGTTGACCACGGTAAAACCACCCTAGTCGACGAAATGCTAAAGCAGGGCGGTATCTACCGTGACAATCAGGAAACCGTCACTCGCGTTATGGACTCCGGAGACCTTGAAAAAGAAAGAGGAATAACAATACTTGCAAAAAACACAGCAGTACACTACAACGATGTTAAAATAAACATTATCGACACCCCCGGTCACGCTGACTTTGGAGGTGAGGTCGAAAGAATACTCAAAATGGTAAACGGCGTTATACTTCTCGTCGATGCCGCGGAAGGTCCTATGCCCCAGACACGCTTCGTTCTTCAGCGCGCCCTTGAGCTTAATCACAGAGTTATAGTTGTTATAAACAAGATAGACAAGCCCGATGCCCGTCTCGGTCAGGTCGAGGACGAGGTCCTTGAGCTTCTTATCGACCTTAACGCCTCCGACGAACAGCTGGACAGCCCCATTCTTTACTGCTCGGGCAGAGCGGGAACGGCAACCGAAGATATGTCTGTTCCCGGTACTGACCTTAAACCCCTTTTCGATAAGATACTCGATTATATTCCCGCGCCCGTTGGTAACGAGGACGGTGAGCTTCAGCTTCTCGTTTCCTCAATCGACTACAACGACTACGTTGGAAGAATAGGTATCGGCCGTATCGAACGCGGCTCTATCAGAGCTAATCAGGACGCTTATATATGCAACTACCACACCGGCGGCGCTCCCAAGAGAACAAAGATAGTTGCCCTTTTCCAGATAGACGGTCTTGTAAGAGTTCCCGTTGAAAGCGCAAAGATGGGTGACATAGTTTGCTTCTCGGGTGCTGAAAACATTACCATCGGTGACACCATAACCAGCCTTACCGCTCCCGAACCCCTTGAATTCGTCAAGGTCAGCGAGCCTACTCTTGAAATGACCTTTGCTGTAAATAATAGTCCCTTCGCAGGAAAAGAAGGAAAGTTCGTAACCTCCCGTCAGCTTCGCGACAGACTTTACAAAGAGCTTCTGAAGGACGTCTCCCTCAGAGTTGAGGACGGAGAGACTACCGATGAGTTTAAGGTTGCAGGACGCGGAGAGATGCACCTCTCTATCCTTATTGAGACCATGCGTCGTGAAGGCTACGAAATGACATGCTCTAACCCCCGCGTTCTCTTCAAGGAGATAGACGGAGTAAAATGTGAGCCTATGGAAAAGGTAACACTTGACGTTCCAAGCGAATATTCAGGCGCTGTTATCGAAAAGCTCGGTCAGCGTAAGGGCGATCTTCTTGAAATGACCCCATTCGGTGACAGAATGAGAATAGAATACCTCATTCCCGCAAGATGCCTGTTTGGCTACCGTTCCGAGTTTCTGACTGCAACAAGAGGCGAGGGCATCATGAACTCAATCTTTGAAGGATATCAGCCTTATAGAGGAGAGGTCGTCATGAGATTTACAGGCTCTCTCGTCGCTTCCGAAGACGGAGAAACGACACGTTACGGACTCTTCAACACTCAGGAAAGAGGAAATCTTTTCGTTGGTCCTCAAACCCCCGTTTACGAGGGAATGATAGTCGGAGAGAACCCCAAGAACGACGATATTGCGGTAAACCCCTGCAAGAAGAAGCAGCTCACCGCTATCCGTTCGGCAGGTGCAGACGAAAAGCTCCTTCTCACTCCTCCCGTTATCTTCAGCCTTGAGGAAGCTATCGAATTTATTACCGATGACGAGCTGATAGAGGTAACACCTAAGTCCATTCGTCTTCGTAAAAAGATCCTTAATACCGAAGAACGCATGAAGGCTATGATGAAAGCACGCCGTGCTATGCAGAACAGTTGATTTGAATATATAAATTTAGGGGGACTTTTGCAAAAGTCCCCCTAAAAAATGCCCTCAAGACCTTTATTAAAAAAACAAAAGCATTTGATCCAAGCGAGATGTTTTCAGTTTTTCTCAAACCCGTGGATAAATCCCTTTACGTTTGCCGAGCAAATATCTCCGCCAATGACCTTGTTTTTATAAACAAGAATATTGGCATATACCTTATCCTCGCTTCCCTCATAATTTTTCACTTCGTATGTATATCTCATAACATTTTTCTTTTTGTATCTCGACAGGTCAAGCCCCTGTCTTTTTTGTATCTCGTTGTAGCCCGTAAATACCTTGTCAAAATTCTCGGGTATGGTCACCTCGATGCTCTCAACAGCCGCCGGATCTACCTCCCAACCGAACTGGGAAAGAAATTTGACTCGGTCCTCATTGGTCTTTATGCCGTCATAGTCTACATCGGCATTTTTTGATGCAGGTGTTTCACCCTCATTCCCATATGCAGGAACAAAGGCAATAAGTGTTATAAGTGTAGCAAGAGCCACGCACACTACCGCAAAAAATTTCAAGGTGCTCGCCCTGAGTGAATAAATAAACATAGAGAATCCCTCCCATAAGCAATATAATTCTACTCAATTATATTATCATGGGAGGGTATTTATGCTAATTTTATTCTATCTGTCAGTATCGAAGTAATACTTATTTTCGTGTGCCCTGACACTGTGGGCAAACCCCATAAGAGCGTAAAGAGCAAATAGCGACGAACCGCCCGCACTAACAAATGGCAGGGTGATCCCAATGACCGGCACGAGTGCGAGACACATCCAAAGATTTTCAACAGACTGAATTATTATCACCGCACCTATTCCGCAGCATATAAGGCGTCCCATAAGGTCACGGCTTCTGTATCCGAGATATATAAGCCTTATGGAAAGTGTGGCAAGACATATGACCGTAATAGCGCCGCCTAAAAATCCGAATTTTTCGCAAACTGTAGCAAATATAAAATCTGTATGTGACGCGGCAAGATATTCGTATATTCCGCCCTCAAAAAGACCTATGCCAAAAAAACCGCCCGCCGCAATAGCCGCCTTGCTCTGCAAGGGCTGTCTGCCTACTCCCGTTGGGTCAAGCTCGGGACGAAATCCGAATATTATTCTGTTTTGCTGATAGGGCGCGAGAAAATCCCAAAGAAAAGGAAATGCCACAATAACCAATGCCAATGCTCCCACGAAATACCATACCGACAACCCCGCGCACCAAAGCATTACGACAATGATGCCGATATAAACGAGAGCAACTCCAAGGTCACCCGACAAAAGAATAAGTCCGACGATCATTCCCGCGTGTATCATAAGTCCGAGAAAAGTAAGAGGCTTATTTATTTTGTCTTTTACAAGCTCCAGATGCTTTGAAAAAGTACATATAAATGCGATCTTTACAAATTCCGACGGTTGAACAGAAATACCGATACCCGGAATTACAAGCCAGCTTCGGTTTGCTGTCTCCATGTTCTGCCCGCTTATACCGAAAAGCAGAGTCAGGGCAAGTATCAAGGAGGAGAAGATAAACATAACGATAAAGAATCGGTCAATGAAAAACTTGTAATCGAGATTTGCTATTAAAAACATGGCGACCATACCCGCCACGGTCATTGCCACCTGCATATAAAGCTTACTTCTTCCGAAGTTCTCAACACTTCCGAATATAGTAAGTATACTTATAAGCGAAAGTACAGCGGTTGCACCGAAAAGTATAGGGTCTATTCGCTTTATCCTATCCTTCATGGTCGTTCCGAAAACCTTCATTACTCTTCTCCTTTCTTGAAATTTCGGATATTAATAATAGGGGTTGTCTATTTGACAACCCCTTGATCTTAATACTGTCTTCCCCAAACCACCATATGCTTTGCAGGCTTTCCGCAGCAAACGCATACGTCAGAGAGCTTTTCCTCAACAAAGGGGATACAACGGGACTTGACTCCGCCCGTCTCGTCCTTAAGTTTGTCCTCACACTCGGAATCTCCGCACCACATTGCCTTGATAAAGCCGGGGCGGTTTTCCGCTATATCGAGGAACTCCTCGTAAGATGTGGCAATATTCATTTTTTCCTTGAGATTGTTCTCTGCTCTTGCGTATATCTCGTCGTATACAGCACGAAGTGCCTTTTCAACCTCTTCCACTATATTATCGAGAGAAACAAAGGTCTTTTCACGGCTGACGCGGCTGACAAGAACGCAGGAATTATTTTCAATATCACGAGGTCCTATCTCAAGACGAAGCGGTACACCCTTCATTTCATACTGGCTGAACTTCCAACCGGTCGAATAGTCACTGTCGTCAAGCTTTACACGGAATTTCGCAGAGAGAATATCCTTTATCTCCCTTGCCTTTTCAAGAACTCCCTCCTTGTGTTGAGCAACAGGAATAAGAGCCACCTGAATAGGAGCGACCGCAGGAGGAAGGATAAGTCCGTTATCGTCACCGTGTGTCATGATCAGCGCGCCTATCATTCTTGTGGAAACACCCCATGATGTCTGGTGAGGGTAGCACACCTTGTTATCTCTGTCGGTGTAGGTTATATCGAATGCCTTGGCAAATCCGTCACCGAAATAGTGAGAAGTACCGCCCTGAAGAGCAACTCCGTTGTGCATCATAGGTTCGATAGTATATGTCTCAAGAGCACCCGCAAACTTTTCCTTTTCGGTCTTGCGTCCCGTAACTGCGGGAATTGCAAGAGTCTCGCGGTAAAAGTCCTCGTAGCACTTAAGCATTCTTTGTGTCTCCTCACGTGCCTCTGCCTCGGTCTCGTGCATGGTGTGTCCCTCCTGCCAGAGAAATTCGGAGGTACGGAGGAACGGACGGGTGGTCTTTTCCCATCTTACAACGTTACACCACTGATTGTAGAGCTTGGGAAGATCTCTGTACGAATGGATTATATTCTTGTAATGCTCACAGAAAAGTGTCTCGGAGGTAGGGCGAACTATAAGTCTTTCGGCAAGCTTGTTCTGTCCGCCTATAGTTACCACCGCGCACTCGGGAGCGAAGCCCTCGACGTGATCCTTTTCCCTCTGAAGAAGACTTTCGGGAATAAACATGGGCATATATACGTTCTCATGACCGAGTCTCTTGAATCTTGCATCAAGATCAGCCTGAATATTTTCCCAAATCGCATAGCCGTAAGGCCTGATTATCATACAACCCTTAACTCCCGAATAATCGGCAAGCTCGGCTTTCTTTACTACGTCTGTATACCATTGAGCGAAATCAACGTCCATGGACGTTATCTGCTCTACCATCTTTTTTTCATTTGCCATTTTTCGCACCTCAAAACCTTTCGTCGTAAAAATTTCGTATTGTTCGCATATTTTCGCATTATAATAATATTATAAATCATTGAATTAAAAAAGTCAATACCGCAATTGGCACAATTTAGTTATAAATCAAAGAATTCTTAAGAAATAAAGGTGAAAAAGATATGAAAGACGAAAAACACTTTTCGATTCTCGGCACTTACCTTACTCCGAGCATTGAAGCCAAATTATATAAAATAAAAAAGGAGCTGACATCTCCCCACTCTTTCGGACACGTCATATTCACCCCCAACTCGCTTATCCTCCTTCGCGCATCAAAGTCAGCTCCTGACAGACGGATACTCAACAGCGCCGACCTTTTGCTCCCCGACGGTGCGGGAGTAATTATCGCATCTCGCTTTTTGGGATATCCAATAAACAAACGCCGCACAGGCATCGATACTGCCGAAGAGCTTTTGGCTTTTGCCGAGAAAAATTCCCTTTCCGTTTTTCTGCTCGGAGGAAAAAAAGGAGTGGCGAGCCCAGCCGCAAAAAATCTCAAGCAACGTTTTCCAGGGCTTCAAATAGCAGGAACACATCATGGATATTTTAATAAAAACGGGCAAGAAAATCAAAAGGTAATTGACATGATAAACCGTGTCTCTCCCGATATCCTTTTCGTTTGCTTCGGTTATCCCATGCAAGAAAGATGGATATATGAAAACAAGGATAAGCTTCATTCCGTAAAGCTCCTCATGGGACTTGGCGGAAGCCTTGACGTATGGTCGGGAAGGATAAAGCGTGCCCCCATTCAGATCCAAAAAATGAATTTTGAATGGCTATGGCGTATGCTCCAAGAGCCGAGACGAATAAAGGACGTTGCTTTACTCTCCATATTTTTTATAAAGGTCGCAGAGCAAAAAATCTTTTCTCAATGCGGGAGCACCAAGGCACTCTCCTACCATCGTAGGGGCGATTCACGAATCGCCCGAAAAAATAATGGGTTACCCCTCGTTCACGCCCCCTCCCGTGTCATTTTGAGCGGAGCAAAGCGGAGTCGAACCTGACGAAAGGAAGGCGACACGAAGTGTCGGGATCTACTATGCCACTATGATATTATATATTCTTTCTATCTATAAAGCCTTCATACCTCACTTCGTTCGGCTGCAAGAATTTCTTTTCGCAAAGCGAAATATAAATTCTTGCCATTGAGCGAAGCGAAATATGCTCAGGATG
>JAGBTY010000043.1 GCA_017631085.1 Clostridia bacterium | reverse complement strand
CAGTAGACACTGCACGATATTGCCGTGTATGTTCCGCTGCGCTGTAAGCCGGCTTTAACGGTCGATGCCATTGCGTTTGCGCCGCCAACTGTCCAGGAAACCTCGTCCAAATAGTATGTAGACTGATCGCCAAGACCTGTATAGTACATATGGATATATGCGTTATCGTAGTCCCATGCCGTAGTCATGTACAGGTTTCTGTCTCCATCGTTGATAAGAGGAGTGGTCGCCATCATAAGCGGGTCGTCTCTGTCAACATTGCCGTCTACATTCAAGCTGTAGAGCCAAGCGAAGAGATTGCCGTCGGTAGCTTCAAAGGTCGGCTCATCGGGTGTGTCGTCGGCAAATGACACGAATGAGAGCATCGATAACGATGTAACTACCATTGCAAGAGTCAAGGCAAATGCCAAAATTCTCTTTTTCATAGTTTTTTTCTCCTTGTGTTTAAATATTTGGTTGTCTGTCTTTAAACAGACATATTACCTTACTTGTAATTATACCATAAGAAATAAAAAAAATCAATAAAAAAATCAAAAATCTTCCTTTTGCATTATGTACAAAATCACCTTATAAGTTTTGTTTATAAAGACAAATATGTTTATTTTTTATAAAAAAATTGATTTTCTATGGGCAGAAAACACCATTTTTTTATAAAATATGTGTTCTTTTGTCGATTTGAGTTTGTTTTGTGCCGTAAGATAAAAATCAGGGGAACTTCCTTTAGGAAATTCCCCTGAACAGTGAATATTAAAATCAAACCTCTGCCTCTTCGGCTTCGCTTTCCTCTTCGCTTATTTCGGGCTTTACGAAGACCTCTGCTTTTTCTATAACGTGGTCTTTGACCTCGAGAACCTTAATGGCGAGAGCATCGGTCTCAAGCTCTAAAACGCTTCCGTCGTCGGGAATAGCGCCATTAAGTTCCATAACGAATCCGCTGAATGTCTGTGAGTCAACGTCGGATATTTCAATTGAAAGTGATTCCTCTACCTCGGATATGAGAGCCGAGCCCTTTATCATATAAGTGTTCTCGTCGATAGAGGCTATATTTTCTTCGACCTCCTCGGGCTGCTCCTCGTCGATATTAAATTCACCTATGAGACATTCAACAAGGTCGTTTATCGTAACGATACCCAGTGTTCCGCCGTATTCGTCAAGAACGACGGCAATAAACTCACGCTTTTGCTTCATGTTTTTGAAAAGCAGGTCTGCTTTTGCCGTTTCGGGAACGAAATACGCAGGCTTTACTGCATTTTCAAGAATGCTTTCCTTGGATTTATCTTCAAGAGTGAAGTAAACTCTTGCATTAAGAATACCAACGACCTTGTCGACAGTTTCGTCGCAGATAGGGAAGCGCGAGAAACGAGATTCACGTATTATCTTATCCCACTCCTCAACTTCGGAGTCAAGCCAAAGCAAAGACATATCCGTCCTGTGAGTTGCCACCTCTCCTGCGGTCAGGTCGTCAAATTCAAAAACGTTCTTGATTATCTCCTGCTCCTCGGCATCGATAGAGCCACTCTCTGTACCTGCATCTACCATCATTTTTATCTCTTCCTCGGTGACCTCCTCTTTTGCGTGAGGATCAACTCCGAAAAGACGGACTATACCGTTTGAAAGGAGCGTGATAAAGCTTATGATGGGGAATAAAATAACTCTTACTGTAATTATTACGGGATAAAGGGCGGCGGCAATAGAGTTCGCTTTTTTTGACGCGAGCTTTAACGGAACGATTATTCCGAAAAGAAGCGTGAAAAAACCGAGGATTATAAGTATTGCAGTAATCGCAAGTCCGTGCGCGACGTCAGACGACATTGTGCCGAAAAGCTTTCCGATATAGGAAGCAAGGGAAGAAGCGAAAACGTCTGTGGCAAATACTGCCGCAAGGATAGAAAATATTACGGCACATGAGCGTAAAGTGTGGATATATCCCGCAGGTCGCTCGGTGAGCTTTCGGATACGGGCTGATGCCCTTGTTGCCTTTTCGCTCTTGTCGCTCTTTTCTGTTTTTTCGTCGGAAGCGGCTGCAACGGCAGTTTCCGCCGACGAAAAGATCATAACGAGAGTTAAGAGTACGACCTGCAATAATAAATGGGGTAACAAAATAAATTCCTCCGTAAATAAAATATAATGTAATTTTTAGCAGAGAGGTATTATTCCTCGTCTGTCTTATCTTCTTTATCCTTTTCGTGCTTCTCGCTCTTTTCGTCTTCCGTATCAGGAGCTTTTACAGTAACGATAGCGCGCTCGACCTTGTGGTCTTTTATAGAAGAAACTTCAATATCAAGAAGCTCTGTGGAAACAGAGAAGGAAGCACCGTCTTCGGGGATAGAGCCGTAAATGCCGAGTGCGTATCCGCCAAAGGTATCCGATTCGCAATCCGGAATGGCTATGCCGAGAGCTTCGGTCACATCTTCCATAGGTGCAAGACCGCTGAAGGACCATCTTCCGTCTTCGAGCGCCTCTATAAGCACCTCTGCTTCTTGCTCTTCGCTGTCCTCGGTTATATCACCAACTATACACTCAACAAGGTTCGTGAGTGTAACGATACCGCAAAATCCGCCGTATTCGTCGAGAACGATGGCGAAAAATTCCTTATTTGTACGCATGTTTTTAAAGAGCACGTCGGCTTTTACGTTTTCGGGTACAAAATACGCGGGGCTGACTGCATTTGCCATAACAGAGTCGCGGCTCTTGTCTTCAAGACGGAGATATTTTCTTGCGTCAAGAACGCCGATAATGTCGTCAACACGTTCGCCGCAGATGGGGTATCTTGAAAATTTGCTGTTGTAGATAGCCTCTTCCCATTCCTCGTCTGTATCCTCGGTGGAGAGAATTGTAAGGTCTGTTCTGTGCGTTGCTATCTCACCTGCAGAGAGGTCGTCAAATTCAAATATGTTCTCGATTATGCCCTTGTTGTATTCGTCAATAGTTCCGTCCTCGTGTGCCTCGTCTACAAGCGTGAGCACCTCACCCTCGGTGACAGTGTCGTCGTTCTTTGCCTTGAATATAAGCTTCATGAGCTTTTTCCAAAGCATGAAGATAAGGTTTATGGGGGTGAGAATAACGGATATAAAGTTGAGAAGCGGACCGAAAGCTATGGCAACCGCCTCGGGATAATCTTTTGCAAGGCTTTTTGGGGTTATCTCCCCGAAAATAAGGACGACAACAGTAACGACCAAGGTCGAAATAGCAGGTGCAGAAGCTGCTCCCATCATTATTTTAACAAACCATAAGGTTGCGAGAGTAGAGAGAGTGATATTTACGATGTTGTTTCCGACGAGAATAGTCGAGAGAAGCTTGTCGTAATTTTCGGAAAGCTTCATGGCTCTTGCAGCTCCCTTGTTTCCCTCTGTTGCCTTTGTTTTCATTTTACTTCGGCTGAAAGATGTGTATGCTGTCTCACTGGCGGAGAAGAACGCCGAAAGCACGAGACAAACGAGCATACCGATTATTATTCCCATGTTTACTCCTTAAAGATTATGTAATATATATTAGGAAATTTCAAAAAAAGCACAAAAAAGCATAGCCTGAGTCTTTTTAGGTACGCAGGTTATGCATTTTAATTAAAATATTCGGTTGAATTATAAAAAGGTTACTTCGACAGTTCCCGTCGCCTTCGCCGTTATCCACTTTGAAAATCTCCTGTTTATCTATAGCATTCGCTATGTAATTATATTAATTATATCACAAAATATTTATTTGTCAATAGCTTTTAAGGATTTTATTTATCTTCAAGGGGACGCGAACGTAGAGCCATAGCCAGCTGGTCGGGACAGGATGTCTGTTTGAATCCGCAACGGATACCCTCAAGACGTGCTATTGCCTCGTCGGCTGTCATGCCTATGAGAAGCTTTGCCACGCCTTGCGTGTTTCCGGCGCAGCCTCCGACGAATTTTACCTTTGTTATAACGTCGTTTTCGAGCTCAAGTTCTATTTTTCTTGAACACACTCCACGGGGAGTATAGCTGAATGTTACCATATGTTACCTCATATATGATATTTCTTGGGCAGCACTTGTCTGCCCAAGAAGTTTGTTTTTATATTTTCATCAGGAGCTCTACGCTGTCGCTCATGAATTCGCGCATCTCCTCGGGCGAGAATTTCTTTTGAGAAAGAAGGGTGAGCTTGTATACGTATGATGCCATCGCTCGAGCCGTGTCCTTGTCATCCTCGGCAATAGACGAGAGCTTTGTTACGAGAGGAGAGCTTGTGTTTAGAACGAGAGTCGTATCCTTTGGAATAGATGCGTCGCCCATGTTATAGAAACGCATCATTTCTTCCATACGTCTTGACTCTTCGCTGACGTTGAGCATAGCGGGAACGGTCGCATCCTTGAGTGATTCAAAAGAGAGCTTTACGTTTTCTCCGACTACTTCCTTGAAAATTTCTTCAAGTGCTTCGGAAGAGCTTACTTCATCTCCACTCTTAAGAATATCGGTAACGCCCGAATCTACACGGAGGAATTTAACTCCCTCCATATATTGCTCAAGCATTGTTGCAAATTGTGTGTCTATGGGACGTTCAAAGAGAGCTACCGCTACACCCTCTGCCTCAAGCATTGAAATATACTGTGCCTGAAGAGCCTTGTCGGTGGCATAATATACCTTACCCTCGTGCTTTTCCTTTGCTCTTTCGAGATACTCGTCGTATGTCAGAGACGTGCCGTCGGTAAGAGTAACGAGAAGGGAGGATCTTACTCTGTCGTAGAATTTTTTGTCACGCATGGAGGCGTATTCAATAAAGGGGGATATTTCGTTCCATATCTTTGCATATTCCTCTCGCTGTGTGTTGCAAAGAGAGGAAAGCTTGTCGGCGACCTTTTTTACTATGTGAGCCGATACCTTGGATACGTATGTGTTTGTCTGCAGATAGCTTCTGGATACGTTAAGAGGAAGTTCCGGGCAGTCAAGAACACCCTTCAGCATAAGAAGATATTCGGGAATAACTTCTTTTATGTTGTCTGCAACGTAGACCTGATTGTAATAAAGCTTTATCTGACCTTCGATAGTCTCATATTCGTTCGCAAGCTTGGGGAAGTAGAGGATACCCTTGAAATTGAGAGGATAATCCGCATTTATATGAATGTGGAAGAGAGGATCTCTGTAGTCGTTGAATACCTTTGAATAGAAATCACGGTACTCGTCGTCGGTGCACTCGGAGGGCTGTTTCTGCCAAAGAGGATGAACGTCGTTTATAGGGGTGGGAGCCTTTTCTTCGGAGGCTTCATTTGCCGTGTCGTCCTTCTTTGCGGAAAGGTCCGTAAAGTATATCTCTTCGGGCATGAAGGAGCAGTACTTCTGGAGCATAGCTCTTATTTTTGAAACGGAGAGGAATTCGTTCTCTGATTCTGATATGTGCATGATAACGTCTGTTCCGTGGGAGTTTCTTTCTGCGGAAAAAGACTCATACTCACCGCTTTCATTGCATATCCAGCGGATAGCAGGTGAATCTGTATAAGACTTGGTTATTACCTCTACCTTGTCGCTTACCATAAAAGCGGAGTAGAAGCCAAGACCGAAGTGACCGATAATACCGTTTTTACCGCCGTCGTTATCGCCTTCGTACTTCTGAATGAAGTCAACAGCACCCGAAAGGGCAATGCTGCAAATGTACTTTTCGAGCTCCTCCTCGGTCATACCGATACCATTGTCGGATACAGTAAGAGTTGATGCGTCTGTGTCGAGAACCACCTCGACCTTGTATTTTTCGTCGGTGGCTTCTCTGTGACCGAGAGATTCGAGACGGCGGAGCTTTGTGATCGCATCTGTTGCGTTGGATACTATCTCACGGAGAAAAATGTCCTTTTCCGAATAGAGCCATTTCTTTATGATAGGGAAGATATGCTCGGTATCTACCGATATTCCTCCGCTCTTTATCTGTGTTTCGTTTTCCATTTTTGAGTTCCTTTCTGCGTTTGGGGGAATAGAT
>JAGBTY010000042.1 GCA_017631085.1 Clostridia bacterium | reverse complement strand
CGCCCCTACGAAAAGAAAACGAATTTTTGTAGGGGACGACGTCCTCGGCGTCCCGTCACAAAAGGCAAAAATTTTTCCATCACCGTAGGGGCGACCATCGGTCGTCCGCAAAAAACAATGGATAACCCCTCGTTCACGGCGGGTGATATGCGAAAATCCCCCCTACCCAGACAGAAGAAATATGAAACAAAGCGTTTGCCGTAAATTTTGCGGATATTCGACATTTGACCGTAGGGGACGACGTCCTCGGCGTCCCGCAAAAAACAATGGATAACGCCTCGTTCACGGCGGGTGTTATGCGAAAATCCCCCCTACCCAGATAGAAAAAATATGAAATAAAGCGGTCCATGGGGATCTTTATTAAACTTTTTGGGAAAATTTTCACACTATAATTGACAAATAGCTAATACGTATGTTAAAATAAAGAGGTTTAGTAAAATACATTAATATAAATATAATATAAAAATAATATTAAAGAGGCAAAAATGAAAAAATATCCTTTGAAAATGAGTTACGTTGCAAAAACTGCAATATGGGCAGGACATAAGCTTTCTGAGCGCTTCGGCAAGAGCGGAGAGGATAAAATATCCGAGACGTGGGAGCTCACTGTCAGAGACAAAGAAAGGTCTTCGATCTTGAACGGTGAATACAAGGGAATGGAGCTTGGAAGATACATAGAGCTCTGCGGAGCTTCATGTGTGTCGGATACGCACAAGGACGGAGACAGATTCCCATTACTTATAAAGCTTATAGACGCAGATGACGATCTTTCTGTTCAGGTACACCCAGATGACGAATACGCGGGACGAGTTGAGAACAGTCTCGGCAAGACTGAAATGTGGTATATCGTTGACGCCGAAGAGGGAGCAAAGCTTGAATACGGGCTTAAAGAGGGTATTACCCCCGAGATCTTTGCAACTCTTGTCAGAGAGGGAAGAATAGGCGAGGCGATAGATTATATTCCCGTAAAGGCAGGCGAGAGTTATTTTATTCCCGCGGGTATGCTCCACGCTATTGGCGGCGGTATAATAATCGCAGAGATACAGCAGAATGCAGACCTTACATACCGTGTTTACGACTACGACAGACGCGGGGCTGACGGCTCACTCCGTGAGCTTCACGTTGACAAGGCTCTTGACGTGACGAGAGTATATACTGAGGACGAAGTAAACGCTGTTAGTTTTGCCAAGGGAAAGAATATGAAGGGTATAAAGGGCGAGAGTCTTCTTGCGGCATCCGAGTTCTTTACGGTAAGAAAATACGAGGTCAGCGAAAGGATCAAATGTGTTGTGGACAATGAAAGCTTCGCGTCGATCCTTTGTGTGAAGGGACAGGGAAAAATAATTTTCGAAGATGAAAGTTATCCTATAGGTCAGGGAGACAGTTATTTTCTTCCCGCGGGAATGGGTGAATATTCACTCGAGGGAAGCATGGAGATAATAGATTCAAGAGTCTAAAATATAAAACGGGAAAAATCAGAAAGGAAGAAAGATGTTAAAGGTTCTTTTAAAAAGTGTTAGGGAATATAAAAAAGATTCCTTGCTGACTCCATTGTTTATAACTGCAGAGGTAGTGATCGAATGTATCATACCGTTTTTGACGGCAATACTCGTATCAAATATACAAGACGGCTGTGATATGAGAGTGATAATAAAATACGGGCTTTGGCTCATAGCTCTTGCGCTGATCTCGCTTTGCTGCGGAGCGCTTGCGGGACATTTTTCAGCTCGTGCGTCTTGCGGATTCGCAAAGAATCTCAGACACGATATGTATAGCGCGATACAGGGATATTCGTTTTCAAACATAGATAAATTCTCAACGTCAGGACTTGTTACCAGACTTACCACAGATGTTGCCAATGTCCAGATGGCTTATATGATGATAATAAGAACGGCAATAAGATGTCCTCTTATGATCATATTCGCGTTCGTAATGGCTCTGATAATAAGTCCCAAAATGTCCATAGCCTTTGGAATAATAATTCCGTTCTTGGCTGTTGGTCTTTATCTGATATTCAGAGGAGCGCACCCCATATTTAAATCGGTATTTAAGAAATATGATAACCTCAACAATTCCGTTCAGGAAAATGTTTCCGGAATGAGAGTTGTCAAGGCGTACGTCAGAGAGGATCATGAAAGAAAAAAGTTCAGACGGGCATCCGATGAGGTAGCCGCAGACTTTACCAAGGCGGAAAAAATACTTGCACTTAACACACCTCTTATGCAATTTTGCTTTAACGTTACCATGATAAGCGTATGCTTGTTTGGTTCTATGCTCATAGTTAAGTCGGGCTCGACAGAGCTTGAGGTGGGTGAGCTTTCCTCTCTTCTCACATACGGAGCTCAAATACTTATGAGCCTTATGTTCCTTTCTATGATCATTGTAATGATATCTATGTCGGTGGCGTCGGGTACTCGTATAAGCGAGGTGTTGCTTGAGGAGAGCGATATAAAGAATCCTGAATGCGCAGTGACCGAGGTAGCTGACGGAAGCATTTCCTTTGAAAACGTGAATTTCGGATATTCTGCGGATAAAATGTCGCTTACAGATATAGATTTGAATATCGCATCGGGAGAAACGGTGGGCATTATCGGAGGAACAGGAAGCGGAAAGACCAGCCTTGTTCAGCTGATATCGAGACTTTACGACGTAAGTGCGGGAAGCGTTAAGGTTGGAGGCGTTGACGTAAGAGAATACGACCTTGAAACGCTTAGAAATGAAGTTTCTGTCGTTCTCCAAAAGAACGTACTCTTCTCGGGTACTATCAAGGACAATCTCAGATGGGGAAATGCCGATGCTACCGACGAGGAAATGATCCGTATATGTAAGCTGGCTCAGGCAGATGAATTTATATCGAGCTTTCCTGATGGATACGACACCTATATCGAGCAGGGAGGAACGAACGTATCGGGTGGACAGAAGCAGAGACTTTGTATTGCGAGAGCTCTTTTGAAAAAGCCAAAGATACTGATACTTGACGACTCTACAAGCGCAGTAGATACGAAGACCGATGCACTCATAAGACGGGCTTTTGCCGAGGAGATACCTGATACTACCAAGATAATAATTGCTCAAAGAATATCCTCTGTGGAGCATGCCGATAAGATCGTCGTCATGAACGGAGGACGCATAAACGCGGTTGGCACTCACGAGGAGCTTATTGCTTCCAATGAGATATATCGTGAGGTATACGAGTCTCAGAATAAGGGGGATGCCGAAAATGAATAAGCAGACAGAAAAAAATATTAAGGGCAGACCTCCTATAAAAAAGGGCGTACTTTCACGTCTTATTAAAATGCTTTTTTCCGAATACCGTCCGCAGATGGTACTCGTTGCGGTGTGTATCGTCGTTACGTCGGCGGCGTCTACCATAGCAAGCTTCTTTATGAACCTTTTCATTAATCTTATCGACGAAGGACTTGAGTTTGGCTGGGGTGCAATAAGCGCAAGAGTTTATACGGCAATAGCCGTAATGCTCGTTATTTATGCGGCTGGTTGGGTATCCTCCTTCTTGCAGTCGAGGACCATGGCGGTAGTTACGCAAAGTTTTCTTAACAGCACCAGACGGAAAATGTTCGACAAGATGCAAAGTCTTCCACTTAAATACTTCGACACGCATCCTCACGGAGATATAATGTCCTATTATACAAATGACATAGATACCTTAAGAGAGCTTGTGTCGAGGACTATACCGCAGCTTTTCAGCTCGGGGCTCATAATCATATTCCTTGTATTCTATATGTTTTATCTGAGTGCTTGGATGTTCCTTATCGTTGCCGCAGCAACGGTCGCTATGGTAATGGTAACCCGTAAGGTAGGCGGAAACAGCGCAAAATATTTCATTAAGATGCAAAAATCCATTGCCGCTACCGAAGGATACGTTGAGGAGATGATGAACGGTCAGAAGGTGGTCAAGGTCTTTTGTCATGAAGAAAAGAGCATGAAGGGTTTTGACGCTGTAAACGACAAGCTTTGCAGTGACGCGACCAATGCTAACCGTTTCGCAAATATTCTTATGCCTATCATGGGTAATATCGGAAATATACTTTACGTTCTCGTTATCTTTATCGGAGGAACTCTGATAGTTACGGGTGCTGTGCAGAACGTTTCTCTATCCGGACAGGCAATGGGTATTGCGGTAGTTCTTCCGTTCCTTAATATGACGCGTCAGTTCACAAACAACGTAAGTCAGGCGTCGCAACAGATGAACGCCATCGTTATGGCGGCAGCAGGTGCGTCAAGAGTATTTGAGCTTCTTGACGAGGAAGGCGAGAAGGACGAGGGTTACGTTACTCTTGTCAACGCAAAAGAGGTTGACGGCAAGATCGTGGAATGCGATGAAAGAACGGGCATGTGGGCTTGGAAGCATCCTCACGGAGACGGTACTCTTACCTATACAAAGCTCATGGGCGACGTAAGAATAGAGAACATGGATTTTGGGTACGTTCCCGAAAAGACGGTACTTCACGATATAACCCTTTATGCCGAGCCCGGACAAAAGGTGGCTTTCGTTGGTGCGACGGGTGCGGGAAAGACCACGATCACAAATCTTATAAACCGCTTCTACGATATTGACGACGGAAAGATACGTTATGACGGTATCAATATAAATAAAATAAAGAAAGCAGACCTTCGCCGATCTCTCGGAGTAGTTCTTCAGGATACAAATCTCTTTACGGGAACGGTCATGGACAATATAAGGTACGGTAGACTTGACGCAAGTGACGAGGAGTGTATAGCTGCCGCAAAGCTTGCAAATGCCGACGACTTTATAAGAAGACTGCCCGAGGGGTATGACACGATGCTGACCTCAAACGGAGCAAATCTCTCCCAGGGACAGAGACAGCTTCTTTCGATCGCGAGAGCGGCGGTTGCCGATCCGCCCGTTATGATACTCGACGAGGCGACGTCCTCTATCGACACAAGAACCGAAGCTTTGGTTCAAAGGGGAATGGACGCACTTATGAAGGGCAGAACGGTATTTGTTATTGCCCACAGGCTTTCTACCGTCAGAAACTCGGACGTTATCATGGTGCTTGAGCACGGAAGGATAATCGAGAGGGGAACTCACGAAAAGCTCATTGAGGAAAAGGGTAAGTATTATCAGCTTTATACGGGAGCATTTGAGCTTGAGTAAAAGACAACTCTAAAAATCAAACCCAACACGAATTTTAATGTTCGTGTTGGGTTTTTGCGTTTCTATTGACGGACGACCAATGGTCGCCCCTACGGTGATGGAAAAATTTTGTCTTTTGTGACGTCCTCGGCGTCCCGCATGGTGTAGGGTGAAATTATTGCATACCTTCCGCCGTGAACGAGGTGTTATCCATTGTTTTTTTGCGGGAGGGGTGACCCCTCCCCTACGGAAATAAAACGATCTTTTGTAGGGGCGACCATCGGTCGTCCGAAAAAAAGCAAAAATTTCACCCTGTCACCGTAGGGGCTGGCGCCCACGACAGCCCGTTTTGTGAACTGCGTTCGATTCCCGTTTGGTGTAGATCGTGGAATCTCGCCTGCGGCGAGAATTCGCTCGCTCTGCGCCTAGTGTGCAAGCACCCTGATCTTCGAGCGGCGAATGCGAACCCATATTCGCGCATGGCGCGAGGGGGATCGCTATTGTCCACCAAAAAAACAGGAGACACACTTGCGTATGTCTCCTTTTTTTTGGTGGACCCGAGGGGAATCGAACCCCTGTCCGAAAACCTCTTGATATGACCTTCTCCGGGTGCAGTTTGTTATTTGTATTTCCCCTTGAACGACGTCAACAAACAGACTTCATTCTCGGGTAGCCATCTTTTGCGTGATCGGTTCGATGGCGAGACACCGATGCACGTTCACCGCTTACTTGACGCTCAGCCCGAGGCCGCGATACTCCTCGGGGGAACGGGTGGCGATTATGCCACAGCACTGCCCTTAGGCAGCCATTGCAACGTTTCTATCGTTAGCGTTTAATTTTAAGTTTGGGCAGTTTTAGAGTTTGCCCGGCTCTACCCGCTTATCATACCTCAAAATCCCCGTCGAAACCTTTACGGGCCCATGTTTGAAGTAAGAAGTAATAGTGAAGAAGTAATCAGAAGTGAAAAGAAAGCTTTTCAGTCGTATTTTGACTGATCGCGCATACGTCTGTCCATCTCTCGGTTGGCTTGTCTTTCGGCGTCGCTGTCGCGTTTATCATAAAGCTTCTTTCCTCGGCAAAGCCCCACCTCTACCTTTACGTTCTTTCCCGAAAAGTACATGGAGAGGGGAACAAGTGTATATCCCTTTTGAGTTACAAGTCCGCCAAGCTTCATTATCTCACGCTTATGCATGAGGAGCTTTCTGTCGCGTCTCGGCTCTCGGTTGAAGATATTACCCTTTTCGTATGGGCTTATGTGCATTCCAAGGACGAAAAGCTCGCCGTTTTTGAGAGAGCAGTAAGAGTCCTTCAGGTTTACCTGTCCTGCTCTTACGCTTTTGACCTCTGTTCCGAAAAGAGCTATACCCGCCTCATACTTCTCGTCAACAAAGTATTCGTGGTAAGCCTTTTTATTATTCGCTATAACTCTGGGTGCGTTTTTACTCTTGTCTGCCACGGCGGTTTCTCCTTTCGTTTTTTCTTGCTTAACTATTTTATCACATATTGTTGAAAAAATCAAGTATATTATGTCGATTTTAGCTTTGATAATATTTTGATAAAATTTGATAAAATATAAATAAAAAAACTATTTTTTATTATTTTTACTCGATTTTAAAAAACATATTGAAATGATAAAAAAATAGCGGTATAATTTAATTGAAAAATAAATGTGAAAAAGGAAGGCTTTATATGGAAACTATGTCGTTGCAAGGTCGCACCTTTGCTTTTGTTGACCTTGAGGCTATTCGTAAAAATGGTGAGATATGTAAAAAGACTTTTGAGGATCAGCTTATATTAAGTGTTCTTAAGGCAGATGCTTACGGACACGGTATTGAGGGTGTTATGCCTGCATTTGAGTCTTTTTCTGATCATTATGCCGTTGCAACGGTTGAGGAAGCACTTCGCGTTCGGAAGCACACAAAAAAACCCATTTTATTGTTTGGGGCAGCTCCTGTGGGGCAGATGCTTACCGCGGCAGAAAATGATATCACATTTACGGTCGGAAGTGCAGAATATGCGCGGCGTTTGTCCGAAACTGTTTCTGTGGCAGGACTTGAGGCGAAATGTCACTTAAAAATAGAAACGGGACTTAACCGTTCGGGTGTACGATGGAGAGACAAGGAGAAGGCTTTGGCTGAAATCGTATCGATACACTCTCTCGCGAATCTGTCATTTATAGGAACGTACACTCATTTTGCTTGCGGGGAAGGACAGCTTCCGTGGGAGGTCGAGTTTACAAAGCTTCAGTTTACACGTTTTTGCGAGGCTATCGAGGCTATGGAGCATGAGGGCTTGACGGTGGGTATCAGACACTGCTGTTCTACCGGTGGCTCTCTTGTAAATCCGAATTACAGGCTTGATATGGTAAGGCTTGGAATGATGCCTCTCGGTATGTCCTACAGCGACGAGAGTGTCAGAGCGCTTGGACTTACCCCTGCTATGAGATGGGTAAGCTACATAACACAGATAGAGGAGCTTCCTGCGGGAGATGCGGTAAGCTATGCGTGTATTTTCAAGGCAGTGAAGGATATGCGTATTGCTATGGTGAGCTGCGGTTATGCTGACGGCTACAGACGGGCGTACAGCAACAAGACTCATCTTTTGATAAACGGCAAAAAAGCGTCCGTCCTCGGTCGCATCGCTATGGACTGCATGATGATAGACGTGACCGATATAGACTGCGAGATAGGTGACGAGGTCATTCTTCTCGGCAGCGATGGGGTAAACACAGTAAGCGCCCAGGAGCTTATGATGTACGGTGAGAGTGTCAGCGGTGAGGTCACCGCGGCGATCTCGTCACGTGTAAAAAGAATTTATATTAACGGCTAAGGGGGAACGCGAAAAATGTACGATCTCGTTATAAAGAATGCCAATATATATGACGGAACGGGAGAGGCGGCATACGTCTCAAACGTTGGTGTAAAGGATGGAAAAATAGCCAAGATATCCAAGGAAGACTTAGGAATATCAAAGGAGACAGTCAATGCGGACGGTCTTGCGCTGTCTTCCGGATTTATCGATGCTCATTCGCATTCGGACTATGCAGTCACTACCGATCCACACAGGCTTCACGTTCTCAGAATGGGAGTCACCACCGAGGTGGCGGGGCAGTGCGGCAGCTCCATAAGTCCCACTTTGCCAGATATGCCAAAGGAAGCGAGAGCGCACTTTGAGAAAATGTACGGCAAGCTCTATCCAGATCTAAGAACACAGATCGAGGCTCTGGAGAAAACCGAGCTTGGAACTAACCAACGTTATTTTTGCGGACACAACGTTGTGCGCGGAAATGTTATGGGACTTGAGAATAGAGTTCCAACAGGGAACGAAATAAAAGAAATGAGTGAGCTTATTGAAAGCTCTGTCGCGGAGGGCACGGCAGGACTTTCTACCGGACTCAGCTATGTTCCCGGTATATATTGTAACAGTGAGGAGCTTATAGAATTGTCGCGAGCGGCGGCTAAGGCGGGGGGAATGTATACCACTCATTCCAGAAGCGAGTCCATGGGGCTTTTCGATAGCGTGGAGGAGTGTATAAGAATAGCACGAGAGGCAAATATACCCGTTAATATCTCTCATTTCAAGTGTGTCGGAAAGGTGTTCTGGGAAAGGTGCGAGAAGGCGCTTTCCATGATAGACGAGGCGATCGCGGAGGGGCTTGATATAACTCTTGACGCATATCCCTATATTGCGACCTCGACCACGACCCTGTCGGTAATTCCTCCAAAGTTTCTCACGAGCGGTGGAGCGGGACTTGCGAAAATGCTCCATGACACAGAGGTGGTCGAGGCAATAAGACGTGAGATATACGAGATAAATGATCCGTCTTGGGATAACAGTATGTATTACGTTGGACTTGAAAACTTCCTTATCGTCAAAGCTGAAAAGACACCTCAATTTGTTGGAAAGACCTATGTGGAGGCGGCAAAAGAGCTTGGACTTGAACCTTTTTATGCGGTAATGGAACTTCTCCGACTTAACGACGGAGACATCTGGGAGTGCCGCTTCAGTATGTGCGAGGATAACGTTGAAACGATTCTTCGCCACCCAAGGTGTATGGTGGGCTCTGACGGAATATACATGGCGGGAGATCTCTCATGCCACCCAAGAGCTATGGGAACTTTCCCCAGATATCTCGGTCACTATATACGTGAGCGTGGGATACTCAGCCGTGAGGAAGGGATCCGCCGAATAACAGGTATGACGGCAGAGCGTTACGGACTCAAAGGTAAGGGATTTGTCAAAGAGGGAATGGATGCCGATCTTGTCCTTTTTGACTACGATTCCATAATTGACAGAGCCGATTTCTTTGATCCGTTTAAGGCAAATGTTGGAATATCTTCCGTATATATGAACGGCATTGCCGTTCTGAAGAATAATGAACCAACGGGTGAATGGATGGGAAAATACATTAAATAAACAGTTCTGTTTAATGCAATTATTGTAATATTTTTTTCATATATGTAATTGATTTTTATACATGAAAATGGTATAATTTTCTTGAAGGCAGCAATATGCGGTCGTCTGAAAGGAGAATTTCATTATGATAAAGGTGACAGGTAAAAAACATTCCGAAGCCAAAGAAGGTCAGGGCGCGGTAGCATATAGCCGCCGTTATACGTCTCATGAGGGTCTTGAGTGTACTCAAACGCGTACGGTGACTGTTGAGAGCGATTATCCGTCGGTAGATACGCTTTACAGAATGAGCAAGGATAATGGGCGTACCTGGGGAGAGTGGATAAAAAAAGAAAAGTCAAGCTTTCAGTGGGAGTTTGGCAATGACGAAATGATAGGATATCCATGCGGAAAGGTATGGAATCCCGTACACAAGCATTACGTTGCGACGTGGTTTTCAAGATATTTCGTTGACGGACACCATGAGGCGTACAGAACTCTTTGGAATGACCCCAAAAACAAGAAGTGCTTCGATCACCAAGGGATAATGATATGGAAGGACGGAGAGGAAGAGCCTTACGCAAACGATCTCGTCAAATATGAGGAGGGACACGATTTCGACCCCAAAAATCCCCGCGATCCTGAATTTCTCTGGAACAATAACGGCTTTGCAAACTCTCCAATAGTACTTAAAAACGGAGATATTGCCGTTCCTGTAGGAGTTCCTGTTTATAAAGGCTGCGCCATGGCGGGACTTGACGTGGAAAAGGTATTCCCGAGCTGTCCGACTATCCACAGATGTGTCGTCGTTGCTCGCGGAAGGTTTAACACCGAGACCGAGAGATACGATCTCACTTTTTCGAATCCCATAATACTCAGCGACCTACGTTCCTCAAGAGGTATCGACGAGCCGATACTTGCCGAGCTTGAGAGCGGAAGGATACTTTTGGTTATGAGAGGATCTAACGTAGCAAGACCTCAATGGAATACAAGAATAGAGCCGGGAACACCTTCGTTCAAATGGTATGCGTACTCCGACGACGGAGGAGCGACCTTTACAACGGCAGAGCCTTGGCACTTTGATGACTGTGAGGTAATATATTCGGGAGCTACTATATCGAATTTTATGCGTTCCTCGAAGAATGGAAAGCTTTATTGGTTCGGCAACGTAGCACCCCATACGGCAAACGGAAACTGGCCGAGATACCCGCTTCATATGGCAGAGGTCAATGAGACCACGGGAACGCTTATCAAGAGTACTCTGACTGTTATCGACACCAGACGCGAGGGAGAGACCGAGTACGTTCAGCTTTCGAATTTTGGTATTATGGAGGACAGAGAAACTCTTAATTTCCATCTGAATTTGGTAAAGTTAGGTCAGTATGATAGGGCAAAAACATATTTCTGCGAGGGATGGGAATACGAGATAGACGTTGACGCCAAGGAGGAATAAGCCATGAAGATAACAAAATTATTGGCAGACAAAAATAATGCTCTCAGAACAAACAAGATACCCACTATTGCTTTTCTCGGAGACAGTGTAACGCAAGGGTGCTTCGAGATATACGAGATAGGAGAGGGGATTGAGACCATATTCGAGAGAAAGCACGCATATTCGGAATATGTGTCAAGAATTCTTGGTATGCTCTATCCTCGCTGTCAGGTAAATATCATAAATGCGGGTATCAGCGGTGACAGCGCTCCCGGAGGACTTGCGAGAATTGATAGAGACGTGCTCTGCCACGCTCCCGACCTGACTGTCGTTTGCTTCGGACTTAACGATTCGGGCAGAGGAATGGACGGTATAAAGGCATATTCCGAGGCTCTTGACGGTATATTCGAAAAGCTTCTCGCGGCGGGAAGTGAGGTAATATTTATGACGCCAAACATGATGTGTACCGAGGACAGTCCTCATAACACAATACCTGCCTTCAAAAAGATCGCCGAGGGAACTATGCGTACACAAAACGGCGGTGTCCTTGAAGCATATCTTAACGAGGCGAAGGCGGTTGCGGAGAAGAGAGGAGTCAGAGTATGCGACGTTTTCGCAAAATGGAAGCTGATGGACGAAAACGGAGTTCATATAACAGACCTTCTTTCAAACTATATAAACCACCCCACAAGAGAGATGAATTGGTTGTTTGCATATTCTCTTGTTGAAGAAATGATGAAATAAGGAGAAAAAACATGAAAAATCCAATATCTGACACATGGTATGCCGATCCCGAATCCCGCGTATATGGGGATACCGTTTATATGTACGTTACCAACTCCTTGCCTTATGAGGAGCAGCTCAATATTGACGTAGTCATGACAAAAGACCTTGAAAATTATGAAGTCAAGCGCGGAATTCTCGATATGAGCACCTATAATGGAGCGGAAAAGGCGATATGGGCGCCTACCGTTGTGGAGAAGGGCGGCAAATATTATATAATATTTGCGGCAAACGACATTCACAGCGAGGATGAGATCGGAGGACTTTACATAGGGGTATCCGATATTCCCGAAGGACCTTTTGTAAACGTTTTCGCCGATGGCAGACCTCTGCTTAACGCTATATACAATAGAGCACAGCCGATAGATGCTCATTTCTTTAAGGATGACGACGGAAAGGTTTATCTTTATTACGGCGGTTGGGGACATATGATGGTGTGCATCATGAATGACGCCATGGACGGCTTCATGCCCATGACCGAACCCTGCTTTGGGGGTATTGCCAAGGAGCTTACTCCAGAAAATTACGTTGAAGCACCGTACGTTATGAAGATAGATGGAAAATACCACCTGATGTATTCCTCGGGCGCGTGGACCAACGGAACGTACCGCGTCAAAGCGGCTGTGTCGGAAGAGCCTTGCGGAGAATTTGTTTATTACGGTGACGTGCTGAAAGCGGCAGAGATCGCAGACGGTCCGGGCCACAACAGCGCATTCTGCTTCAAAGGGCAGTGGTACGTTGCGTATCACAGACGAACCGTGGGAGACACGAATTGCCACCACCGCAGACTTTGCGTGGACCGACTCCATATCAAGAACGGACGCCTTACGCCTGTTGAGATGACCTGAAGAAATTGAATACAAAGGAGTTTCCTATCCAACAGCGAGACTCCTTTTTTTGTTTAAAGAAAGCTATTGGCAGTGCTGGTTATTAGGTAAAGCTTTAGCTATGCCCAGTTTATTTATCCGAGCGAAGCGAGGAAGCAAGTAGCCTTCTCCTGAGGGAGAAGGGGGACCACGGTAGTGGTGGATGAGGAGTTACCTTTCTTCAAGGACACCTCATCCGTCACTCCTTACGTCGTGCCACCTTCCCCCACTGGGGAAGGCAATTTTTTAGCGATTACCACGTTTGTGGTGGTGGGCAATTACCGCAACATGACACGTTCATTTGAGCATAATGGAGCTGTCCTTTGTCTTTGCACTTACTCTGAACCTGTCCTCATTTTCTCGTAGCTTCGTTTGAGGGCGAGCTCAAAGAAATCTTCGGAGTCACCGTATGAGGCACTCTCGCGAGAGCTATCCCACGTGGATAGATGTCTCTCACCCCTCGGTCTGTCTCGGCTTCTGCAAAGATCCTCGTCTTCCCACCTCTGTCCATCGAGCCAAGCCGCAGCCATAGGAATAAATCTGCCACCCTCACGTTGCCATTCCTCACGTTCCTTTGCGTTTACCAAACCATGTAATATCTTCTCTCTTAAAGCTTTGTCAGGCTTTATTTTTTTCCATGCCGACAAAGCGTCCTTCCTACCCTGCTTTCGCGGATACTCTTCCCAGAACGCTTCAAACCCATTTTCTTCTGTTTTTTCCTTTTTTTCTTCCTTACCCGCTCTCGCCCCCTCTCCTTCGCCAAAGGCGAAGCTGCTTACACACTCATAAGAGTGTGTGTCATTATCATATACATATACATTTTCATTTTCATTATCATTATCATATTCATTATCATTATCATATTCATTATCATTATCATTTACATTATCATTATCATTATCACTGCTGATTTCAGTATGATATCTGCAGATATCTGTCTGATTTCTGCAGATATCTGTGCTATCTTTTTTATTTATCTTTCTTTTGTTTCTATCGAGTCTTGCACACTTTTCCTCATATTTTTTCCTGTCATTATCGAATTGTGTCTTCATAAAGCTGAATATCAGGTCAACAAAAGGAGACAGACCGTCTTCTGTTTCTCCTTTTATTTGATAGTCGAATATAGCCTCAAGCAGCTCCCCCTTTTCTTCAAGCGACAGTCTTTCTATCTGATTTGCGTATGATGTATATAAAACAAAGCTCTTACGTTTGCTATCATTTTTTTGGGTCATATATCTTATTATTCTTCCTTTCTTTCGGTTTGCTTTTTACAGTCATCTTAATTCTACCATAAAAAAGAAAGAACACCGTCTCATACAGTGTCAAACAATCTCAAATTTATAAATAAAATTTTCGCATACCTCGCGCCGTAAACGAGGGGTTATGCGATGTTTTTTTGCGGACGACCGATGGTCGCCCCTGCGGTGATGGAAAAATTTTTGCCTTTTGTGACGGGACGCCGAGGACGTCGTCCCCTACAAAAATTCGTTTTCTTTTCGTAGGGGCGTGCATTGCACGTCCGCCTAAAAATGAGATAAAACGGACGACCGATGGTCGCCCCTACGGAGATAGAAGAAATTTGAAACAAAGCGGGTACCGTGAATTTTGCGGTTATACTCTTATTTGATTGTAGGGACAGGCGTCCCCGACTGTCCGTCTGCCGTGAATATGTGGTTATCCTTTTTTCTCGGGACGCCGAGGACGTCGTCCCCTACAAAAGATCGTTTTATTTTCGTAGGGGAGGGGTTCCCCCTCCCGTAAAAAACAATGGATAACACCACGTTCACGGCGGTAGGGTGTACGTGAAACACAACCTAACACCGTAGGGGCTGACGTCCTCGGCAGCCCGTTTCATTGCCAGCCGTGCCGGTGGTTTTCATTTCATAAAAAAAGTAGCCGTGAGGTCGTTTCTCCTCACAGCTACGCTGTATTTGTTTATCTTATTTCCTTTTCGACTCTATCTCTGCTATCATGAATCTTCCTACCGCGTGAGCGAAATTCAGACCGTCCTGAAGAAGAGGAGGGGGGAGCTTTGCGAAGAAAGCATCGGCTTCAAAGGTGAAGTCTCCATCGTAGCCTATATCCGCAAATGCTGTGGTTGTATCGTAATAGGTCATGTTTCTCGTGTATGGAATAACGTGGTTGTCACGAATAAGATCGTTGTCGTGAACGTGTAGAGCGCGAATACGGCTATTTCCCATGCGTCGTATCATCTCGGGAAGATCGCGTCTGACAAGAGCTACGTGACCGAGATCAAGACAACCAACGATATAAGGACTGTCTATCATGTCGATATATTCGCAAAATTCCTCCGAGGAGGCGCAGGTACTGTCGATTATGACCTTATTGTCGTCGAACTGCCACATATTCTCTGCCGCGACCTTGATGTTGAATTTCTCGCAATAGGGCACAAGTCTCTTGTAAAACTCAAGATTCATTGCTTTGAGCTTTTCGGGATTTCCCGCCTCGGCATATTTGAGGTGCTGCTTCGGGTGAACGACAATAACATCAGCTCCCGCGATGGATGCTATTTCCATTGCCGTGACAATTGACTTGAATATCTCTTCGTCCTTTTCCTCGTCGCCTACACTTGACGGAAAGGGGGCGTGGCTCTGGTTGCAGGGAATGCCGTATTTAAGCGAAGCCTCTTTGACCTTATTGGCAAATCCTATTGGATCATCTCCCCAAATGTCTGCTTTCTCAAGGGAGAGATCGAATGCATCAAAGCCGGCTTTTGCTATCATGCTTATGACCTCTTCGACACCTCTGTGTTTTGCCAAATAATCTGTTGTATTAGTTGATAGTCTCATGATATGGAATTCTCCTATATTGATTTGATATTTTAATTTTATCACGTAAATATTTAGGTGTCAAGGGCAATGAGAATGAATGTGCTTTTTAAATTAAATATTTTTGAATGATAAAATTCTTTAATTCTATTGAAAATTCAGGAGAATTCTGCTATAATGTAATATAATGAAAAATAAGGAAGGTTCTATTAAATGAAAGCTGTAATAACGGTCGTCGGACACGACTCAAAGGGTATCATATCAAAGGTAAGCACGAAGTGTGCGGAGGTCGGTGCGAATATAACCGAGATCTCCCAGACAGTACTTAAAGAATATTTCGCAATGATAATGGTGATAGATATTTCTGATCTGAATATTCCTTTCACCTCTCTCGTAGATGCGCTTAAAATGCTTGGAGAGGAAAACAAGCTTGATATCCGCACTATGCACGAGGATATCTTTAACTCCATGCACAGAATTTAAGGAGCATTCTCTATGATAAATATAAATGACGTTCTTGAAACAATAAATATGATAAAGGACGAGAACCTTGATATCAGAACGATAACAATGGGTATCTCGCTTTACGATTGCGCGGGCGATGACGTAAATATTGTTTGCGACAGAATATACGACAAGCTCACAAAGACTGCTGAGCATCTCGTTGAGGTAGGTCTCGACATTGAAAAGGAGCTTGGGATACCGATAATCAACAAGCGCGTATCTGTTACTCCTATTTCACTTGTAGGAGGAAGATACACTCCTGAAGATTATGTTAAGATCGCAAAGACACTCGACAGAGCAGCCGACACCCTCGGTATAAACTTTATCGGCGGATACAGCGCTCTTGTTCAAAAGGGATTTACAAATAACGCAAGAAACCTTATCGAGTCTATCCCTGAGGCGCTTTCCTCCACCGCTAGAGTTTGCTCATCGGTAAACGTGGCGTCTACCAAGGCAGGTATCAATATGGATGCCGTTGCTCTCATGGGAGACATTATTAAGAAGACCGCGTATCTTACGAAAGATAACGAATCCATCGGATGCGCGAAGCTGGTTGTATTCGCTAACGTTCCCGAGGATAATCCCTTTATGGCGGGAGCTTTCCATGGAGTCGGTGAGGCGGAGACTGTCATAAACGTAGGTGTTTCGGGTCCGGGAGTTGTCAGCTCCGCAATAAAGAGAGCAGGTGACTGCGACTTCTCGACTCTTGCCGAGACCATAAAGAAGACAGCGTTCAAGATAACGAGAATGGGACAGCTCGTTGCTACCGAGGCATCGAAGCGCCTTGGCGTTCCTTTTGGAATAGTTGACCTTTCTCTCGCACCCACCCCGGCTGTTGGCGACTCGGTGGCTCATATCCTTGAGGGCATGGGACTTGAAAAATGCGGCGGTCATGGAACGACCGCGGCGTTGGCACTTCTTAACGATGCGGTCAAGAAGGGCGGAGTAATGGCTTCGTCTCACGTCGGAGGGCTTTCGGGAGCATTCATTCCCGTTTCCGAGGATGCGGGCATGATAGACGCGGCGGCTTGCGGTGCTCTCTCTCTTGAAAAGCTTGAGGCTATGACAGCGGTATGCTCTGTTGGGCTTGATATGATCGCTATTCCCGGTGACACTCCGGCTGAAACTATTTGCGGTATAATCGCAGACGAGATCTCCATTGGTGTTGCTAACACCAAGACTACTGCGGTAAGAGTTATTCCCGCGTACGGCAAGGGTGTTGGAGATTCGGTTGAATTCGGTGGGCTTCTCGGCTATGCTCCTATTATGAAGCTCAGCGATTATTCCTGTGCTGATTTTATAAAACGTGGCGGCAGAATCCCCGCGCCTATACATTCGCTGAAGAATTAAGGCAATCTTTATAAGTGAAAAAGAACGACCGATATTTCGGTCGTTCTTTTGCGTTTGGATGTACAGAGTGCCTTGGTGCTCCCGAAAAAACAATGGTTTCCCCCCTCGTTTACGCCCGACTGTGTCATTCTGAGCGGAGGAAACGATCCTGTGGATCGTTTGCGTAGTCGAACCTGACGAAAGGAAGGCGACACGGAGTGTCGGAATCTACTATGCCACTATGATATTATATATTCTTTCTATCTATAAAGCCTTCATACCTCACTTCGTTCGGCTGCAAGAATTTCTTTTCGCAAAGCGAAATATAAATTCTTGCCATTGAGCGAAGCGAAATATGCTCAGGATG
>JAGBTY010000004.1 GCA_017631085.1 Clostridia bacterium | reverse complement strand
GTTGTTGTTGTTATTATTGTTATCTTTCGAAGAGTCGGGAAGAGGCTCACCCGACTCTGAGCTTTCGCCTGTTTTATAATTTATGGTAACTCCTGGTTGTACATTATAGCAGAAAACGTTGAAGCAGACTCCGTCACCGTTGTCCTCTATGGAATAGGCTTCCATCTGTACGCCCGTGCATACGAGGTCTCTGCCGTTATATATAGGTGTCACGCGATACGCTACGTGGTTGCCGGTTTCTCTTATGTAGTCGGCTACCATGTTTTCGAAAGGAAGCATTCCGTCAACGTTCATGTAGCGTGTTCCTGTTATAAGATTTTTTTCGTTTGCGTTTTCAGCAGAGAGCTGCCAACCGATAATGTGAGAGCGGTTATAGAGCCATCCGCCCGATACGCAGTCGTACTTTGCCTGCTCCCAGCCTGACGGATATACCATATTTATTTCTCCGCGTTCCTCGTTCTTTGCGGGCATGATCTCTTTTCCGCAGGTGGCGATAGCTACTCCGCATCTTCCGAGGGCGTCGAGGGGGCTATATGATTCATATGCTTTGGTGGTAAGCTCCGATTCGCTGAAAATGGGGTTATTATCGTTTATAACAACGTAAGGAGTGCCGGAAAATTCGGGTATGGTCGAAAGGTCGATAGAGCCACTTGAATCGAGGTCGACGTTATCCGGTGGATTGGTATTTCCCGAATTATTGTTTGTGTTGGAATTAAACGATGATCCGTTATTAGCGGGGTGTCCAACGCCATTACCGTCTCCCATATCGCATGCCGTGAAGGATGCGAATATTACGGAGAGAAGAAGCAGAAGCGCTACTAATGAAAGCTTTGAATTTTTAAATATATTTTTCATTTTTTCTTAAATACCTCTCTTGTTATTTTCTCGTGAGACGAGCCTTCAAAATCTTTGATTTCGCAAAGCTCAAAAAGAGACAGATCAAGATCAAACCAAACGTCAGATGGATAATGTCTGTTCCAGTGGTAGATGATAAGCTCACTTATGGGATAGCTTTTAAGGTCGGGGAGCTTTTTTTCCATGAAATAGTAATCCTCGGCTGATTCTTTCATAAAAAACGTGGTGTCATCCGTAACGGTGACTCTTTCGTTATCCGGAAAAAGCAGTTTTGAATATTCGGATATATAAAGGACAGACGGCTCTGTGAGCATCAGCATATCCTCTATAAGACGTGAGTCGCGGCTCTGCCGTCTTTTGTTAAATTCCATTCCTCCTCGCTCATCGAGGCAGACTATAAGCTTCATGATCTTCTCCTTTCGTCTTTGGTCTTGATTTTATTTTAGCATATTTTTTGAGAAAAAGCAATATAAAGCGTATAAAAACAGAGATGGTTTTTATGTTAGGTTGCGGAATAAAATAAAAGCAGGCGGCTCATTGAGCCGTCTGCTTTAAAGTTTTACGATGATTTCTTTTTGTAGAAAATTATTTTACAGTACGGGGAATCCACATTCGTCGTGAGCCTTAATAAGCTCGTCGCACATTGCGATAATGTCGTCGATAGAAAGCTCCGCTGCTGTGTGGGGATCGAGCATTGCAGCCTGATAGATATGCTCTTTCTTTTTTGTTACTGCTGCTTCTATTGTGAGAAGCTGGCAGTTTACGTTGGTCATATTCATTGCTGCGCACTGAACGGGAAGTCTGCCTACGCGAGTGGGATGGATACCGCTTCCGTTTACAAGGCAGGGGACTTCAACACAGGCATCGGAGGGGAGATTTTCGATAAGTCCGTTGTTTATAACGTTTGCGCCGATCTCGTATGGCTTGTTTGCTACTATTGCCTCCATGATACGAGATGCGTACTCTCTTGAACGGACATGCTCAAGACCTTCAGGACTTAAGATCTGTTCCTTTTGAGAAGCCCATCTTTCGATCTGTTTTACGCAACGACGGGGATATTCGTCAAGAGGAATGTTGAATTTATCGATAAGCTCCGGATATTTCGATTTAATATAGAAGGGGTTATACTCTGCATTATGCTCGGAGCTCTCGGTGCAGTAGTAGCCGAATTTGTCTATATAATCGAAGCGGACCATGTCACCGTGCTTTTCGGTCGCATTCTTTTCCTTTGCAAGACGCTTGATCTCGGGATAAAGGTCACGTCCGTCCTTGTCGTATATTTCAAGAAGCCAACCCATATGGTTGATACCTGCTATAAGCTCACGGCCGACCTGAACGTTTTCCATACCGAGTGAGTCGAGAAGACGGCGGGAGCATACCTGAACACTGTGGCAAAGACCGATGGTCTTTACACCCGTGTAGCGCTGCATATATCCTGTGAGAATTGCCATGGGGTTTGTGTAGTTGAGGAAGAGCGCATCGGGGCATACCTCTTCAATGTCCTTTGCAAACTCATCAAGGACCTTGATTGTACGAAGTCCGCGGAATATACCTCCTATACCGAGAGTGTCGGCAATAGTCTGGCGAAGACCGAATTTCTTGGGTATCTCAAAGTCGATGACTGTGCATGGCTCGTAACCACCTACCTGGATCGCGTTAACAATGAAGTTTGCACCTCTGAGTGCGTCTTTTCTGCTTTCAACACCGAGGAATTTTTTTATCTCGGCTTTGCCGCCCGCGTATTTTTGATTGAGATTTCCGATAATGATAAAGGATTCTTCAAGTCTTGTAGCGTCTATGTCGTACAAGGCAATTGAAAGTCCGTCGGTAAGTGCTTCGGTCAGAAAAACGTCACCTAAAACGTTTTTCGCAAATACTGTGCTTCCCGCACCCATAAAAGTGATCTTCATAAGATAAATCCTCCTTGATTTTTTTATTATAATATCATAAAAAAGTTGCTATGTCTATTGCCAAATGCGTCAATTATATGGTATAATGTTGCTATAAGCTAAAAAGTGAGGATTTTATTATGGCAAATATGATAGACAAATTGAGGGCAAGAGATATAGTTCCCATGTTTTCTGGGTATGAAAGATGTAAGAACGGACATAAGTTTGGTCCTCGTGTGAGAAGTCACTATCTGATACATTTCTGCTTGAAGGGCAAAGGAAAGCTTTTTGATAAATTCGGTGAGCATGACATAGGTGCCGGTAAGATGTTTATTATTCGTCCGGGTGAGATAACGATCTACGTGGCAGACGACATAGATCCTTGGGAATATTCGTGGATAGCCTTTGAGGGAGAGATGGCAGATGTTTTTGATACGGAAAGATCTGTTTATGAGTTCCCGATAGAAATAGGAGAGCGTGTGAAGAAGCTGACAGAAGAAGAGGTCAGCTCACCTTCTGTATATATTTCACTTATATACAGCCTCATATATGCGACATTGAATGAAGAGGAAGAGAGTACCGACATAATAAAAAAGATTAAACGGTATATTAAATTTAATTATATGAACGATATCAGCGTAATACAGCTTTCCGAGTATTTTGGCTTTGAGAGAAGTTATTTTTACCGAATGTTTAAAAAGCACAGCGGAATCAGCGTAAAGGAATATATCCTGAAAACACGTATGGAGCAGGCGAAGCTTTTACTTAATAGAGGTTATTCGGTAGGAAACACCGCATACGCCGTTGGTTACAACGATCAGTCCAACTTTTCAAAGGCATTTAAAAAGTATTACGGAAGGTCGCCGAAGGATAAAAATAACGGGTGATAGATCGAGTTTTACTCAAAACGTTTTACCATTATAAAATAAAACACCGTAGCCACGAGGTTTTTCTCGCGACTACGGTATTTTTTGTATAGATTTATTTTGTTCCAAACAAGCGATCACCTGCATCACCAAGGCCTGGAAGAATATATCCGTGCTCGTTTAGACAGCGATCTAAGGTGGAAACGTATATTTTTACGTCGGGGTGAGCTTCGGCAACGCGGGAAATTCCCTCGGGAGCGCCGATTATCGCCATGAATTTGATGTTTTTACATCCTCTGCTTTTAAGGAGTGTCAAAGCATCGCAAGCGCTTCCGCCGGTTGCGAGCATAGGATCTATAACGAGAACCAGCTTGTCCTCAATGCCGGTGGGAAGCTTGCAGTAATAGGTATTGGGCTCAAGTGTTTCCTCGTTGCGGTACATACCGATGTGTCCTACCTTTGCCGAGGGGAAGAGAACATGAACGCCGTTTACCATTCCGAGTCCTGCGCGTAATATTGGAACTATTGCGATAGCATCGTCCTTGACGATCTGCTGTGTGCAGGTCTCAAGAGGGGTTTTTACTATCTTTTCCTCGGTGGGAACTCCTTCCTTAAGACTTTCATATGTCATAAGAGTTGTGATCTCCTCGACAAGCTCACGAAACTCCTTCATGCTTGTTTTCTCGTTGCGGAGAATAGCGATCTTGTGTCTTATCAAAGGATGGTCGAATATAATTACGTTATCATATTTTTTCATGATAGAATCTTCCTTTATTCTGCTTTTTTCTTGATCTTGTTGAGAAGAATATTGGTTACGATACCCAGAACAAGAGCACATGCAATAGTTGTTATAGTAATCTTACCGAAGGAAACGGTCAGTCCACCGATTCCGGGGATAAGAATAGCCGAAACAACAAAGAGATTGCTGCTTTCGTTAAGGTCTACCTTTTGGATCATCTTAAGACCCGAAACTGCGATAAATCCGTAAAGTGCTACACAAACGCCACCCATTACGCAGTTAGGAATAGAGGAAAGCAAGGTAACAAACGGACCGAAGAAGGAAATAACCACACACATAATAGCGGTTGTGGTAATGGTAATTACAGATGCGTTACGGGTGATAGCCACACATCCAACCGACTCGCCGTAAGTGGTATTGGGACAACCGCCGAAGAAGGCACCTGCCATAGAGCCTACACCATCACCAAGAAGAGTGCGGTGAAGTCCGGGATCTTCAAGAAGCTCGGTCTCAATTATAGAGGAGAGATTCTTGTGGTCTGCAATATGCTCTGCAAATACAACGAATGCAACGGGAACATAAGCAACTGCTATAGTAGCAATATATGATGCATCGATCTCCTTGACACCCTTTATAGCCTCAAGGAATGAGAAATCGGGAATAGCGAATATTTGCATTTCCTTAAATACTGCAAAGTTAATAACCTGAAGCGAAACGTTGTCGGTAGCAATACCGATAACCGTGAATATAGAAGCTACTACGTATCCTACAGATATACCAAGAACGAAGGGGATAAGCTTTGCCATCTTCTTGCCGTAAACCGAGAATAGGAATATGGAAAACAGAGTAACGATACCGCAGATCAAGGCAACGTAAGGGCTGCAATCGGAGACAAATCCGCTGGCTTCAAAGTGACCTACCTTACCAACCGTCAAGTCATTTACTGCGTTAACCGCAAGGGAAAGACCGATAAGCGCAACGGTAGGACCAATAACAACGGTAGGCATAAGCTTGTTTATCCAAGCAACACCTGCAAATTTAACAATAATTGCAATAATAACGTAAACAAGTCCTGCAAATATTGCACCCAAAATAATACCCACATATCCTGCGGAAGCCGACGCAGCTCCGCCAAATGCGGCAAGCATAGAGCCTATAAATGCAAAGGACGAACCCAAGAAAACAGGACTCTTAAACTTGGTAAACAACTGATAAATAAGTGTTCCCACACCTGCTCCTAAAAGAGCTGCTGCTTGGCTCATTCCGTTTCCAATGATGGTAGGAACGAGAATTGTTGCTGCCAATATTGCAAGTACTTGCTGTAATGCGAATATCAGCAAGCTGCCGAATTTTGGTTTGTCGTGGATGTCGTAAATAAGATTTTTAGCCATAACCTATCTCCTTTTCTTTGGTCTTGCGACCTTTTCTTACATTATACACCTTTTTTTGATATTAGTCAACCGAGTTGAGAATTTTTATCACTAAAAAAAGGAGAAAGGCAGGTATATATGCTTGTATTTTAAAATTTTTGATGGTTATTGACAAAAGTGCAGGAAAGTGGTAAAATGTACTTGTCACACAAATCGAATAAAATTCAACGAAGGGAAAATACTTTTTTGGTAAAAAGTGTTTTCTCCCTTTCTCATCCTTCGTTGAATGAACTTGTGATTTGTGTGACAACAATTACAAGGGAGATGCATTTTTTCGGTGCGTTTCTTTATGGAACGCACTTTTTTATATGCGGATATGGGGAAAATGAGCAGGGAAGATACAAAAAAAGTAACAGATATTAGCGGCATAGAGCTTACGCCCGCAAAGCCCGACGTTTGTCTTGGAAACGGTGAGCAGGGTTTTGAGTGTTGTTGTGACGAGTGCGATTACTATTTGCTCTGCTTCTGCAAAATTGATTCAAAAAGCAAGGAAGACGAAAACATAACTACTTGAAAGATCTCCCCGACGATCTGTCGAATCGTCGGGGAGATCTTGTTTTAAATATCAAGTTCGGGAGGTATGTCTATCTCGTCGGAGACGTACTTTCCGTTCTTTTTGCGTTGTCTGACACATTCGGAAAGAAGATATTCTATCTGTCCGTTTACCGAGCGGAAATCGTCCTCTGCCCAAGAGGCAATAGCGGCGTAAAGCTTCGGGGAGAGGCGGAGCGGTATTTGTTTTTTTGCGTTATCGTTCATCAATAAAGACTTCCTGAATTAACAACAGGCTGGGCGTCATGATTGCCGCAGAGAACGACCAGCAGATTTGATACCATAGCAGCCTTTCTTTCTTCGTCAAGATCGACCACCTTATTTTCGCTAAGGCGTTCAAGAGCCATTTCTACCATTCCCACAGCACCGTCAACTATCATTTTTCTTGCGTCGATTATTGCGGATGCCTGCTGACGCTGGAGCATGACTGCGGCGATCTCGGGAGCGTATGCAAGATAGGTTATACGAGCTTCAACTATCTCGATGCCCGCGTCATCTACTCTTTGTTGTATCTCGTTCTTTATTCTTCCTGCGACTATCTCGCTTGAGCCGCGGAGACTGCCCTCGTCGGCAATTCCGTCTCCTGTGGTATCAACGTTGGGGGCAACGTCATAGGGATATATTCTTACAACGTTTCTCAAGGCGCTGTCGCACTGAAGAGAGAGGTATTCCTTGTAGTTATCAACGTTAAATACAGCCTTTGCAGTATCAACTATCTTCCATGTTACCGCAATTCCGATCTCAATTGGATTACCAAGGCAGTCATTTATTTTCTGACGGTTATTGTTAAGCGTCATTATTTTGAGTGAGATTTTTTTGCTCGGTATGTCGATAGCAATGTTTCCCGTGGCGGTCTTTGTTGCAACATGCGTTGTTGTGCTCACGTCTCCGCTTTGGTTGAGCTTTGTCTTTGCGGCAGGGTTCACAGAGGAAGAGAAGGGGTTTACAAAATAAAATCCCGCATCCTTTATAGTTCCCTTGTATTTACCGAAAAGGGTGATCACAAGCGCTTCCTGGGGATTGAGTATACGGAGTCCCATAAGGGGGATCCATGAAACGCAAAGAATAACGAGTCCGATAACGAAAAGCATTGGTGTTCCGCCGTTATCCATTAATATACCTCCGTATATCATAAGGGCTGCAGAGCCAAGCATTAAAATGATGGTGAGAATGAGTACTAACATTCCACATTTGTTTTTCTTGAGAATTTTTTCTGTCATAATATAAAGCTCCTTTCTGTTGGTATAAATATGATATCATAATAATATCATATTGTCAAGAGGTTTTATAAAACTTTATAAAAAATATACCTACCGCAAAATTGCGGTAGGTATATGATTTTGAGTGATTAGTCGTTAGCGTAAAGCTCGGAGAACTTAACAAGTCTTGCGTACTTAGCCTTTGCGTTAGCCTCACCCTGAGCAAAGAGAGCCTCTGCCTTTTCGGGGAAGGTCTGAGCAAGACGAGCGTAACGGTTCTCGGACTTGATGAAGTCAACGTAGCTTCCTGTGGGTTCCTTAGAATCAAGTGTGAAGGGGTTCTTTCCTTCTGCCTTAGCAGCGGGATTGAATCTGAACATCTGCCAGTAACCTGCTTCAACTGCCTTCTTCATTTCGAGCTGGCAGTTCTGCATTGTTCCCTTGATACCGTGCATCTCACAAGGAGCGTAACCGATGATTATGGAAGGACCATTGTATGCTTCAGCCTCTGTGAGAGCCTTGAGGAGCTGGTTCATATCAGCGCCCATAGCAACCTGTGCAACGTATACGTAGCCGTAGGACATTGCGATCTCAGCAAGGTTCTTCTTGCCGATACCCTTACCTGCAGCTGCGAACTGAGCTACCTGACCGATCTGAGAAGCCTTGGAAGCCTGTCCGCCGGTGTTGGAGTAAACTTCGGTATCGAATACCATGATGTTTACATCTTCGCCGGAAGCGAGAACGTGGTCAAGACCGCCAAATCCGATATCGTATGCCCAACCGTCTCCACCGAAGATCCAAGTGGACTTCTTACCGAGGTAATCCTTCTCAGCGAGAACTGCGGGAGCTGTGGGACAACCTGCAGCAGCAGCCTTCTCGAGTTCGGCGATAAGAGCCTTTGTGGGTTCAACGTTAGCCTTGGAGCTGTCCTTGGTTGCAAGGTAAGCCTCAGCGGCAGCCTTGAACTCAGCGGAAGCCTTGTCGGAAGCCATCATTTCTTCAACCTTGCGAATAAGCTTTTCACGAATCGTCTTCTGTCCGAGGTGAATTCCGAGACCGTGCTCTGCGTTATCCTCGAAGAGGGAGTTAGCCCATGCGGGACCGCGTCCGCTCTCACGGTTTACGGTGTAGGGAGTTGCGGGAGCCGAGCCACCCCAGATGGAAGAACATCCGGTAGCGTTGGAGATGTACATAGACTCACCGAAGAGCTGTGTGATAAGACGAGCGTAAGAAGTTTCAGCACATCCTGCGCAAGAGCCGGAGAACTCAAGCAAGGGCTGCTTGAACTGGCTTCCCTTAACGGTTGTGTTGATAAGCTCTGTCTTCTCGGATACGTTTGCAACAGCGTAGTCCCAAGGAGCCTGCTGATCTGCCTGAGTAGCAGCGGGAACCATCTCGATAGCTGTTCCCATCTTGGGGTTATTGTTAACGGGACATGCCTTTACGCAGAGGGTACATCCCATACAGTCTGCAGGAGATACAGACATTGTGAACTTGTAGTTTGTCTTGATAACGGGCTTAGCAGCGAACTTTGTAGCCTCGGGAGCATTTGCAGCCTCCTCCTCGGTCATAGCGAAGGGACGGATACAAGCGTGAGGACATACGAACGCACAGTTGTTACACTGGATACAAGCTTCGGGGTTCCAAGAAGGAACGTAAACTGCAACTCCGCGCTTTTCGGATGCGGTAGAGCCCTGAGGGAATGTACCGTCAACGTACTCAACGAATGCGGAAACGGGAAGGCTGTCGCCTGCCATTGCGTTTGTGGGAGTAACTACGTTGTTTACGAACTTAGCGAGATCAGCGCGGGGGCTCTCGAAAGCAGCCTTGGGCGCGTCAATACCTGCGTTCTTCCAAGCCTCGGGAACCTTAACCTCAACGTAAGCGTCAGCACCTGCGTCGATAGCGGCATAGTTGAGATCAACGATAGCCTGTCCCTTCTTGATGTAGGACTTGTAAGCAGCCTTCTTCATGTACTCGATAGCTTCATCCTTGGGAAGAATGTTAGCGAGAGAGAAGAATGCGGACTGAAGAACAGTGTTCTTAACCTTTGCGTTACCGATCTGCTTTGTAGCAATGGTGGTAGCGTCGATGATTATGAACTTGATGTTGTTGTTAGCGATGTATCCCTTTACCTTCTCGGGAAGCTTTGCGTCGAGCTCGTCTACGCTCCAAGCACAGTCAAGGAGGAAAGTGCCGCCGGGCTTAACGTCGCTTATCATGTCATACTTCTTGAGGTATGCGGAGTTGTGGCAAGCAACGAAGTTAGCCTTGTTGATGTAGTAAGGAGACTTGATGGGGTTATCACCGAAACGGAGGTGAGAGATGGTGATACCGGAAGTCTTCTTGGAGTCATACTGGAAGTATGCCTGAATGTATTTGTCGGTGTGGTCGCCGATGATCTTGATGGAGTTCTTGTTAGCGCCAACTGTTCCGTCACCGCCAAGACCCCAGAACTTACAAGCGATAGTGCCTTCAGCTGCTGTGTCGGGGCAAGCCTTCTCTTCGAGAGATGTGCCTGTAACGTCGTCAACGATACCGATCGTGAAGCCATTCTTGGGAGCATCCTTCGTGAGCTCGTCGTAGATAGCGAAGATGGAGGAAGGAGGAGTATCCTTCGAACCAAGTCCGTAACGACCGCCAACTACCTTTGCATTTACGCCGCCCTGAGCAAGTGCGGTAACAACGTCGAGGTAGAGAGGCTCACCGAGAGCACCGGGCTCTTTGGTTCTGTCAAGAACAGCGATCTTCTTTGCAGTTGCGGGAATTGCTTCGATGAGCTTTTCAGCAACGAAAGGTCTGTAAAGTCTAACCTTAACGAGACCAACCTTTTCGCCCTTAGCGAGAAGGTAATCAATAACCTCTTCAGCAACGTCACAGATAGAGCCCATTGCGATGATAACTCTCTCTGCGTCGGGAGCACCGTAGTAGTTGAAGAGCTTGTAGTTTGTACCGATCTTCTCGTTTACCTTATCCATGTACTCTTCAACGATTGCGGGAAGAGCATTATAGTAAGCGTTACAAGCTTCTCTGTGCTGGAAGAAGATATCTCCGTTTTCAGCGGATCCGCGGAGAACGGGGTGTTCAGGGTTGAGAGAACGAGCACGGAATGCAGCGATAGCATCCTTGTCAACCATTTCCTCAAGATCCTTGTAGTCCCAGATCTCGATCTTCTGGATCTCGTGAGATGTACGGAATCCGTCGAAGAAGTTAAGGAAAGGAACTCTACCCTTAATTGTGGAAAGGTGAGCAACTGCACCCAGGTCCATAACCTCCTGAGGGTTGGACTCTGCGAGCATAGCATAACCGGTCTGACGGCAAGCATATACGTCGGAATGATCACCGAAGATGTTGAGTGCGTGAGAAGCAACACAACGAGCTGAAACGTGAATTACGTTAGGAAGTAATTCACCTGCTATCTTATACATATTCGGAATCATAAG
>JAGBTY010000041.1 GCA_017631085.1 Clostridia bacterium | reverse complement strand
TTAATAAGGAGAAAAACTTATGAAAAAGACATTTGCAATGATGCTCGCACTTATCATGGTATTTGCGACTGTCATAGCTACTCTTGGAACTACCTCTGCAGCAGAAGCAGAAGAAGGCTTCATGGTAGCAACACTTAACGACATAACCTTCGACGGTGATCTTTCCGTTGAAAAGGGCAAAGGACACGAGCTTGAGACCGGCACCCACGTTATCAAGACAGAGGGAACTCCTCACCTTTCAGAGTATCTTCTCGACGTAACCATTGAGAACGGTAACCTTGGTGCGGCATACAGCATCGAAAATAAAGAGCTCTATATCGGTGTTTACGCACTTGAAGAGGTATATACCGTTGACATCACTGTTGGCGGTGTAGATTATACTGCTGATATTACATCCGGAATCGTTGATGGCGGCGAAGGCTATGGACAGGTTGCAGCATCTAGCAGCGATTATACTTATGAGATAATCCTTCCTCTTGACGAGTTCGCAATAAAGAAGGTTGCAAGAGGTGTTGGAACAGATATCAGCATTACAGTTGCGTCCAGCATAGAATCTACCTTTGAAGGACAGCTTCTCTTCTCCAAGTATGCTGCAGGCTATACTTACAATGCACTTAACCAGATGAACAATCTTAGCCTTAGCGAAAATGCTACCGACAACGAAAACGGAACCGTCACTCTCAAAAACGAGGGAGCTTCGGAAAACGGAAGAGAAACTGCTCCTTCCTCTGGCGTTCCTAACAAAACGAAAAATCTTGTGTTTAAGTTTTACCTCAACATAACAAGCATGCCTTACACAAACATTGAAGATACCACAGATGACTCCCCTGGAAATTGGAAGAATGTTGCGGCTGCACGCTTCTGGTTTGGACTTAAGTACCGTTTCGCAGAAACCCTCTATATGAACATTCAGAATACATCTGATGATGGACTTGTTCTTAACGTATATGAGCAAATAAAGAAAGACGGCACAGATTTTATGCAGCAGCACACCCTGCCTCTTGGCAAGGAAACCGGCGAAGACATGGTCCTCGAATTTGAGTGGAGCGAGGCAGATGCTGACGGCAATTATCCTCTTAACGTATATGTTGACGGCGCTCTCGTAGGCACTGTTGAAAACTCCATGAACGTAAATAGCGGTCTTGGAAAGGCTCAGGGTGTACTTCAGTTCAATGCTCAGTGGACGAGAACCGACTCCTCCACCGAAACTATCGAACTCACCTTCGGTAACATTTCCGTAAGCGAGATCTCCCCTCTTTACGATGAGGCTGCATACAATGCACTTGTTGACGGCCAATCCGGCGGTAACGATGGTGGCGACGACAACGGTAATGACGGTGGCAACACCACTCCCGGTGGCGACGACAACGGTAATGACGGTGGCAACACCACTCCCGGTGGCGACGACAATGCTCCTGCAGGCGACGGAAACACCTCCGCAGGTGATGACACAACCGACGATGCATCCGACGATGCTTCCGAAGACGAGGCATCCGATGACGCTTCTTCTGACGGCGAGGAAGAAAAGAAGGGTTGCGGCTCTTCTATCGCAGGTCTTGGACTTGTTGCAATTCTCGGCTCTGCTCTTACAGCAGTAGTTGCATCGAAGAAAAAGGAAGACTAATTAAAGTCTAAAAAATATAATAAAGAAGTGAGCTTCCGAAGAAGCTCACTTCTTTATTGCAATATAAAGGACCGACAGATACGTAATCTGTCGGTCTTTTTTAATTGAATTTGATTATTTTACAAGCTTTAGCGAAACTATCTCGTAATTCTTAACGGGAACGGTTATCTTTCTACCGTCCGCCTTGATCTCCTCTATAACATTTTCCATAAGGTCGCATATATACGCCTTCGAGAAATCAAAGCCAAGCTCAACAGTTGCCTCGGACTTCTTATTGTAGCAGTCAAACATTCTTACAATGATTCCGTCGTCGTCCTCTGCCTTCTTTACAGTTTCAACAACTACGTTCTCACAATCGCAAGATACGAGAGAGAAGTTATCGGAAAGCTTTCCACTTGTTTTACCTATAGTAGCTGCAGTCATAGGCATATTGAGAAGATATCCCTCCTTGACCGTCTTACCCACTCTGAAGTCACCCTCATGAGGATAGATAGAATAGGTGAAGTGATGTACTTCTCTGTCCGCCTCAGGATTAGGATATGTAGCCGCTTTGAGAAGTGTAAGTTTAAGAACGTTCTCATATGCGCTGTATCCGTACTTGCAGTCATTAAGAAGGCTGACACCGTAATCATACTCTGACATATCCGCCCACTTGTGTCCGCAGACCTCAAACTTTGCGGCATCCCATGATGTGTTCATGTGTGTAGGACGCTCAAGGTTTCCAAATTGAATGTCGTAGGTTGCATAGGTGGTACGGATATCAAGCGGGAATGCCGCCTTGAGAAGAACGTGATCCTCGTGCCAATCTATCTCGGTCACGAAATCCACTCTCTTCGAGCCGCCGCGAAGTACTATATCCTGTTTTATGGTGGACTTGCCGTACTTCCTTGTAACTCTGATTCCGTTGGAAAGTGCTTCGACTCCGCTTACGTCGTCGCATATCCACATCTTCTGCTTATAATAATTGGTAATTTCCCATGCATCGTATTCTCTGGGATAATCCTCGTATACCTCAAGTCTGTTTGCAACGTCGCCCGCAGAAATGACCTCTCTCTTAAGAGCCTTGTCATATACCGAGATTATCTGATACTTGTCGTCAAATGTTACCTTAACAACGTCGTTTTCGATGAATTTATCTCCAACCTTTACACCGTACTCAACGGGAGCATTTGCAATTACCTTGTACCCGTGGGCGGGAACTTTCTCTGCATAATAGAGTTTGCCGTCCGCCTCAACGAAGTCGGTCATTTCATAAGGAGCAGGGTTATAAACGAGAACTCCTCCATCGGTATTTATATTCTCCGCGATAGCCGTGAGCTTTTCACCGATTATTCTCTTTGCGTCTCCGATTATTCTTGCATAGTCGCTGTCTGTAACGTCGTATACTTCCTTTATCGATGAGCCTGGAATAATATCGTGGAACTGATTGAGAAGAATGTTTATCTGGTTCTTTTCAAAGGTCTCGGATTCGTACTTTCCACCAAGGAGCATCATATCCGCAACAGAGAGAGTTTCTGCTTCCTGGGTGCGAAGCTCAGAAAGACGGTTGTTCTTCTTGTTCTTTGCGATAGAGGTATACGTTCCTCTGTGCATCTCAAGGTAAAGCTCGCCGTCCCACTTGGGAATATTACGAAGCTCTTCGGTGTTCTTATAAAAGTCTTTTTCAATATCATTGAGGAACTCGCCCGCTGTCTTGAATTCGGTTCTCGGCATACCAGGAATACCCGACGCCAAACGTCTCTGATATTCGAGCATCTCGGCGGACGTTCCTCCGCCTCCGTCTCCATATCCTGCGGTGAGCAAGGTCTTGTTGGTAAGGCTCTTGTTCTTATAATTTCTCCATGTAGTCAGAAGTCTGCGAGGGTCAAGCATGCAAACATATGTATCGATAAAATGAGTGAAGATCTCTGTTCCGTCGATTCCCTTCCAGATAAATGTATCATTGGGCATCTTGTTGGACTCGTTCCAAGATATCTTGGTTGTAAAGAATTTGTTTACTCCACTCTTCTGAAGAATCTGAGGAAGTGCAGCGCTGTATCCGAAAACGTCGGGGAGCCAAAGTACCTTACTGTCAACTCCGAATTCCTTCATCATAAATCTCTTACCGTGAAGTATCTGACGGACAAAGCTTTCTCCGCTTATAAGGTTACAGTCGGCTTCGAGCCACATGGCTCCCTCAACCTCCCAGCGCCCCTCAGCAACTCTCTGTTTTATTTCCTCATAAAGCTCGGGGTTGACTTCCTTTACGTGCTGATAGAGCTGAGGCTGGCTGGACATGAACTTATATTCAGGATAACGACGCATAAGATTAAGAACAGTAGAGAAGCTTCTTTCGGCCTTTTCTCTTGTCTGTGCTACGGTCCAAAGCCATGCAACGTCAATATGGGTATGTCCGATACAGTCAACGACAGCCTCGCTGTTACCGCATATTTTTCCGTAAAATTCTTCCTTAAGATAGTCGGCTGTTGCCTTTACGCTCTCATAGAATTCAGGAGACTTTACATCTCTCAGGTCAAGTCTCATAAGAGCCTTGTCAAGTGCATCTCTTGTTATAATAAAGTCATAAGAGCCCTCGGGAAGCTGCTTTATGCACTCATAAGGAACTTTTATGTCAAACATAAGATCGTATACAGGTGTATCGCGGAGTGTGAGCATAGGCAGCACTTCAAAGTATCCGCCAATCATTCCTGTATAGAAATATATATACACGTCATATCTCTGACCGTATTCGAGTGCTATCCAAGTATGGTTAGTATCAAGCGCCTGAACGCATTTGCCGTTCATATATACCGTTCCTTGAGGATTGGTGGCATCCCAATTTCCCTCTCTGCCTGTCTTCATCTGAAAGATAAGCTCTTTATTTGCACGAGGTTCGACGGGATCGATCACAAAATGAAACCAAAAATGGTCATCAACGCCCTTCAGTCTCTCGCCCTCGCCGAATCTTCTCCAACCAGCTTCGGTAAGCGCGGGAGGAGTGTTATTCTCCTTGTATCCGTCGCAATCATAGCAATCGAATTCAATATCTGCAAGCTTTTCCTGACAAAGCGTATCGAGCTTTGCAAGTGTCGTTTTGATCTTTTCAGCAATAAAATCCATGTTTAGTCCTATTGTCCTTTCCTTTTTCTTATGTGTTCCAATTTCGTATAACACATCAATTATAATTTTATCATATATTTTCGATTTGTCAATATCAAACCGTCGATTTAAAGTTGACTTTTTAATATTTTTTTCGTTTTTTTCTGTACTAAAGTGCAATTAATCGGCAGCTCAGGAAATACGTATGTAATATTAAAAAAAGAGACTGTCGCGTTTTTTTTGCAATAGTCTCTTTTTATTCTTTATTTCATTTCCTCAAAAACGTCCTTGCCGTGATTGCAAAGCGGGCAAAGATAATCATCGGGAACCTCGTCTCCCTCGTAAACGTATCCGCAAACGGTACATATCCATTTCTTTGGCTCGTCCTTTTTAGGCTCTGCCTCCACCTTTTTCGGGGCCGGCTTTATTTCTCTCTGATATTCCCCATAGGTACAGGTAGAATAGGGAGAAAGCACCTCGCCCTCGGTGACCTCCGCAATAAAGAGCATATGTGTTCCAAGGTCGTAACTGTTAAGTACCTTTGCCGAAAGATACATATTGGAGGTCTCGGTAAGATAGTAGATACCGTTGGCGCTTCTCTTCACTCCGTTGAAGCCATCAAATTTATCCGCTTCTCTTCCCGACTGCATTCCGAAATGACGGAACAGATCAAAAGATGCGAGAGAGGTTATAGCACTTACGTTAAACTCCCCGCTCTTCTCTATCATTTCGCAGGTAAGGTTTCTTTTGGAGACCGACACCGAGATTCGAACAGGAGACTCGGCAACCTGAGTTACAGTATTTACTATACAGCCGTTGTCCTTGTGTTCGTCCTTTGTCGTGAGAAGATAAAGTCCGTAGGTTATATTAAAAAGCGCTTTGTTATCCATTTTTTCTCCTTTGCAATTTTGAATTTTTATCCAATATTATTATATCATTATCTTGAGTAAAAATCAACACTTTATTTATTTTTAAAAAATCGATCTTACGATTGCTCTTCAGGCTTTAAAAAAGGTATCAAAAAGCTCCCGCAAGACCGCAGGAGCTTTTTGTATGTTATGTAATTATTATTTAGATTATGGGATGTGCTTCGCTAAAGTTATCGTCGGGTGCAACATCTTCTTTGCCGAGTTCTTCTTCAACTTCCTCGTTGCCACTGCCTCCGTTGAAGTAAACCGTGTAGTTACCGGTAGCTGCATTCCAATTGGTTCCTTTCGATATTGCATTCCACTGTGTCTCCGTACCGTCAAAGTTGATGGTCGTAAGATTTGAGCAATTTTTGAATGCAGAATCGCCGATCCTCGTCACACCGGACGGAATACTAACGCTCGAAATCTCACTACAATCCTCAAACGCGCCATCGCCGATGCTTGTAACAGGCTTTCCGCCGATATACTCAGGAATCACCACAGTTACATCACTTCCAACATAGCCATCGATAGTAATCTCGTTTGAACCTAAATAGTTAAAATCACTGGGTTTGTTTTCTTCTGTCCAATACGCATAGAGCGTAATGTTTTCGGCAGGCATTGTGACAAATGCAGAACCAAGAGTTTCGTCTTTAAACCATCCGCCGAAGGTAAAGCCATCTCTGGTTGCTTCGGACGAGAGTGCTTGCTCATATTTCAGTGTTTGAGATGTCATCTCAATTCCGCCGTTTGTAACAAAGGTTACTGTATAGCTATTTCTTGTATAATTATAACGAACGACCTGACTTCCATCGGGAAGAACAGTCACCGTCTGCTTAGTTGGAGCTGTGAAGCCTTCGTAATTCTTTGTATCGGGTGTTATCTGACTGTCACTTGTTCCCTCAAGGTTATCTGTGTCACGGAGCTCATAGCTTCCGTCAAGCTTCTCAATATAGTGCTCAACTCGGTATGCCGTATTCGTATTTGCTGTCCACTCTGCTTTGAGTGTAACGTTCTCAGCTATATTCCATGTTCCCGTAAGTGCCATCGGAGTTGTGCCGTTGTACCAACCCGCAAAGGTATAACCTATTCTCGTGGGAATTTCCAATGTAAAGTCTGATCCCATTACAACGTTTGTAGTTGTATTAGTTAAAGAACCATTATTTGCGTCATATGTAACAAGATAATGATTGCCTATCCACTGTGCCGAAACCGTCTTGCCGTCGGTTATAGGAAGAGTAAGATCTGTGTCCCAGCCTGCAAAGGTATAGCCCGCTTTGGTTGTTGTTGGAACAACTACAAAACCGTCTTCTTCAATGATCTGTTCTGTCACGTCTGTTCCGCCCTTGGTATCAAAGGTAACGGTATACATAGGTCTGCGGCGAATGGTTACGGTATAAAGTGCGTTGACCTCTCCACCTATGTACTCACAAATATAGAATGTATTGTCACCTGGGTTAAGTGTCGCGATTTTGTCTGTAATGATATCCTCGCATTCCAAATCACGATATACCTCAAACGTTGCATTACCCGACACACTGACTTCATCGACAAATGAAAACATAGCAGTGGTGTTTGGAAGCTTACCGTAAACATTTGTTCCTGTCACAGCAAGTGTTCTGAAGCCAATTCCATTTGCGATAACTGTAACCTGACAAGTAGCGGTCTTGCCGTTTGCGGTCGTAACCGTGATGGTCGCCGTTCCTGCGCCTACTGCAGTAACTGTGCCGTTTTCAACAGTTGCAACGGTTTCGTCAGACGTTGTCCATGTGAGCGTCTTGTCTGTAGTATCGTTAGGAGCAATAGTTGCAGTCAATATATTGTCTTCACCTGCATTTATGCGAATCGAATTTTTGTCCAAAGTAACACCTGATGCCTCTACGGTTACAGTTACGTTACAGGTGGCAGTCTTGCCATTTGCCGTGGTAACCGTGATGGTCGCCGTTCCTGCGCCGACAGCGGTGACTGTTCCGTTTTCAACAGTTGCGACACTTGCGTCAGACGTTGTCCAAGTAAGAGCCTTGTTGGTAGTATCGTCAGGGACAATAGTTGCGGTCAAGGTCTCGTTAGCGCCCTTGAGGAGAGACAGAGTATTCTTACTCAAGCTGACGGCTGATGCCTCTACGGTTACAGTTACGTTACAGGTCGCAGTCTTGCCGTTTGCCGTGGTAACGGTGATTGTCGCCGTTCCTGCGCCGACAGCGGTGACTGTTCCGTTTTCAACAGTTGCGACACTTGCGTCAGACGTTGTCCATGTGAGCGTCTTGTCTGTAGTATCGTTAGGAGCAATAGTTGCAGTCAATATATTGTCTTCACCTGCATTTATGCG
>JAGBTY010000040.1 GCA_017631085.1 Clostridia bacterium | reverse complement strand
TTAATAAGGAGAAAAACTTATGAAAAAGACATTTGCAATGATGCTCGCACTTATCATGGTATTTGCGACTGTCATAGCTACTCTTGGAACTACCTCTGCAGCAGAAGCAGAAGAAGGCTTCATGGTAGCAACACTTAACGATATCACCTTTGACGGTGATCTTACCATTACAAAGGGTAAAAATCATGTGCAACTAAACGAAACCGAGGTGATCGAAACTATTGGTACTCCTCACCTTGCAGAGTACTCTATCGATGTAACTCTTGAGAACGGTAAGCTCGGCGCTGCATACAGCATCGAGAAGAAAGAGCTCTATATCGGTATTTACGCACTTGAAGAGGTATATACCGTTGATATCACTGTTGGTGGTGTAGATTATACTGCTGATATTACATCCGGAAGCGTTGATGGCGGCGAAGGCTATGGACAGGTTGCAGCATCTAGCGGCGCATATACTTATGAGATAATCCTTCCTCTTGACGAGATTGCAATAAAGAAGGTTGCAAGAGGTGCTGGAACAGACATCAGCATTACAGTTGCCTCCAGCATGGAATCTACCTTTGAAGGACAGCTTCTCTTCTCAAAGTATGCCGCAGGATTTGTTTACAACGAGGCTAATCAGTCTGCAAATATGACACTTCATAAGCAAGTTACCGATAACCAGGACGGAACGGTTACACTTGTAAATGACGGCACTGAAGCAAGAGTGTACTCTATACCTAATGTTCCCAACGTCACAAAGAATCTTGTAGTCAAATTTGACCTTACCATAGACAGTATGCCTTACTCTAACATTGAAGACGTTGCAGACGATGCTCCCTCGGGTGCCGAGGGTTGGCAAAAGGTTGCCGCAGCTCGTCTTTGGATCGCACTTAAGTACCGTTTCGCAGAAACCCTCTATATGAACATTCAGAATACATCTGATGACGATCTTGTTCTTAACGTATATGAAAATTACAATAACGGTTTTGACACTGTAAAAAAGCAGCATAGCATAGTTCTCGGCAAGGAAACTGGCGAGAAGATGGTTCTTGAGTTTGAATGGAGCGAGGCTGATGCCGATGGCAAGTATCCTCTTAACGTATACGTTGACGGAGTTCTCGTTGGAAGTGTTGAAAATGCTATGAACATAGATGCAGGTCTTGGAAAGGTTTCCGGTGTTCTTCAGTTTAATGCTCAGTGGACTAAGACAGATGGAAGCAGCGAGGAGATCAATGCAACATGGGGTAATATTTCTGTAAACGAAGTATCTGCTCTTTACGACGCAGACGCATACAACGCACTGGTTAACAGCCAGGCTGGTGGTAACGAGGGTGGCGACGACAACGGTAATGATGGTGGCAACACCACTCCCGGTGGCGACGACAACGGTAATGACGGTGGCAACACCACTCCCGGTGGAGACGACAACGCTTCCGCAGGCGACGACAGCGCTTCCGCAGGCGACGATGCTTCCGAAGACGAGGCATCCGATGACGCTTCTTTTGACGGCGAGGAAGAAAAGAAGGGTTGCGGCTCTTCTATCGCAGGTCTTGGACTTGTTGCAATTCTCGGCTCTGCTCTTACAGCAGTAGTTGCTACAAAGAAAAAAGAGGACTAATTAAAGGTCTTTAAATCAATAAATAAAAGAGTGGGCTTCTTCGGAAGTCCACTCTTTTATTGTATAAAGAAAAAAACGCCATAGTGGCGTGGTTCAATATAGGCTATGCCGATAAACAGAAATACTTATTGTGTTACGAATACGTTTTTATGCGGAACATCGAGACGTCATGGGACGGGACGCCGAGGACGTCGTCCCCTACAAAAGATCGTTTTATTTCCGTAGGGGAGGGGTTCCCCCCTCACGTAAAAAACAATAGATCTCACGAAACACATTTGCGCCGGGCTATGCCCGAAAATGAAATACCCTCCGTTAAAAACGGAGGGTATTTATTGTATTAGGTTACTTTGTGATTATTGCTTTACCGCCCGTGAGGACTATCATCTTAATGGCCTGAACCGAGAATTTGTTAGCCACTACCGTAAGAGGTTTGTCGAGGTGTCCCTTTGCAAGCACCTTGACCTTTACGGTCTTTTGAGGAATAAGTCCGTGAGCCTTAAGAGAAGCAAGGTCAACCGTATCACCGGGAGCGAAGACAGCCGAAATATCTTCGAGGTTTACGAATGTCTTATAGCCTTCATTCGTCTGCTTCTTTCTGTCTGAAGAATCAGCTGCGGAAACAGTTTCAACTGTAGCCAGTGCTTCTTCGTCGGTCATAAACTGGTCTGCTGATTCAGGTGTTACGTCTTCCATCACATCAAAGTGAGGAGCAACTGCTTCTTCCTCTGTCGCATCTTCCTCTGCTTCAGACTCTGGAGCAGGATCGGGTGTTGTAGGAGGTGTGTTATCATCGTCGTTTTCGTTGTCAAATATCTTTTCACGAAGGATATAGAGAAGAACGAGAATCACAATGATAATGAAGAGGATAGCAACGATTATCCACCAAATAGCACCTTTGCATCCGACAGGCTTTTGCTGATCGCCGTCATCTGTGGGAGGTGTGTGAGTGTCGGGAGCATCGGGGGAATCGGGGGAATCGGGGGAATCTGGAGTATCGGGTGTATCGGGTTCATCTACTGCAATAGGAGTATAGATCGGGCGAATGGTTATATCGGAAGTACCCAATGTGTAGTTCTCCCATTTTCCCGTATATCCTTCTTTTGAGGGAACAGGTGGTTCTTCAAGGGCTGTTGTTTCTACTGTAAAGATAAACTCCTTGTAGACCGTTCCGTCTTCGTAAAGGAATCGAGCTGTGTATTTTATAACGGTATATTCAGGGTAGACTGTAATGTTTTTATCACCAAGAGCGTAGTCTCCCCATTTGCCCGTATATCCAAGCTTTTCGGGAACGTTGGGCGTTTTTGACAGGGCTTTGTCACCGTATGTAAAGGTGACTTCGTCGATTATAGTTGTCTTATCCTCCGCCATAAAGGTTACCTTATATTTATTGGGAACGTAGGTAAGAACTACTGAAATATCTCCTGCAACCGTTACATCGTAATTCGAGATATCTGCCGAATGTCCTGTTTTTACAGGTATTTTTGAACGAACAAGATTGTCTGTGAGTGTTCCGAATACAAAGTCGAAGGTATAGATCTCTTTTTCGTCCGCATCGGTAAAGGTAAACTTATAAGTTTTTGCTGTAAAAGTAATGATTATCTCCTGATCACTGTCAAGATCTGCATCAAATGCAGAGAAGCATACGTCATATCCGTCAGGAACGGTAATACGACTGAGGATCTCGCCTTGGATATCCTGCTCGGTAGCTCCGTATGTGTAGGTAAAGCTCCCATCAATAGAGCCGTCTTCGGTCTTATACGTTAATTCGTATTCGTTTGCCGTATGTGTTACCGTTACAGATTGGTTTTCGGCAGCGTCAGGATCGAAGCCCGAAATATGAGCGGTATGACCTTTCAGCTGTGGAGCGTTCTGGAGAACAAGATCAGCAAGACCGTCCGTGCCGTAGGCGTATTCGTAGGTACAGGGTTCGCCGTCTTCTCCTATAATAGGATTGTTTTGAGGATCAACGTATGTTACTTTGTATCTGTTCGCTGTATACGTTACCTTAACAGTAATATCACCAGGTATAGTTATATCACCATACTCGAGAGTAGCTGTGTAACCGTCCTTTTTAGGAGTGTTTTCTTCAATGATATCCTCGGTGAGTGTACCGTAAGTAAAAGTATAGTCTGCGTTAAGAGAACTTCCGAGTTCATCAACGTATATTACCTTATAAGAATTAGCGTTAAGAGTAATGATTATCTCCTGGTCACCGTCAAGCTCGGCATCGAATTTTGAGAAGCTTACGGTATATCCGTTATCAGCGCCGTTGAGCGACTGGAGTATCTTGTTTTGGATTTCCTGTTCGGTAGCTCCATAGGTATACTTGAAGCTGCCCTCAATAGAGCCGTCTTGAGTTTTATACGTTAATTCATATTCAATTGCTGTATACGTTACCTTTACGTTTTGATCATTCGGGTTGTCAGGGTCAAATCCTGAGATACTTGCATCATGACCTTTAAGCTTTGGTGCATTTTCAAGTATAATAGTCGCCAGACCGGCTGTATCAAAGGTGTAGGTGTAAGTGCAGGGATTACCATCTACGATTATGGGATCGTCGTTTTTGTCAACGTATGTTACTGTATAGTTGTTGGGCGTTTCAACAAGGGTTGCTGTTGTAGAACCGGAAACGCCGATGGTGTAATCCCAAGAGTTAGTGTAACCTGGTCTTGCCGTGGGAAGAGGCGGTTCCTTGGTCAAGAGGTCTTCTTTAGTAGCACCATTGGGGTATCTTACTGAAGTACCGTCAGGGAAGGTTACTTCATACACCTCGGTGGAATAGAGAGTTGTATCGCCCTTCGGCATAGAGATTGCGTCATTAAGGTCAAGGTCGTAAATACCTTTGGGCAGGTCGTCTGCAAGGGTCGGAACGTTTTTCAGGACGTCATGGAGAGTAATTCCTGCAGGGAGGAATATATCCATGGGCTCGTCGGTTTCGGTAATCAAGCGAAGCTTATAGATATCTCCAAGCGAGAAAGCTGTATCGACCGATCCTCTGATAGTCATGTCGTTGTCTGTAAAGAGGACCTTTATTTCTTTGGGAAGAGAAATAACGCTATTTATTCTTTCGTAAAGATCCACTTCAAAGCTCTTTTCAAGCTCGAACGAACCATCTCCGGCGTAGAATTCCATGAGCTTACGATTCTTAAGCCCAGAGGGGATCTTATTGTCTATCTTATTGACGGTATTATCTATGAAGCTTTCAAGCTTTTCGGTGGAAGAAAAGGCATCGACGATTTGGTCTACTCCTGCTTTTAATTTATCTGCGGCGGGGGCAGAGATCGTGTCGATCTTATCAATTGCTGCATATGCCTTGTCAGATATGGTATCTATCTTTGGAGCGACTGCTTCGTGAATTGCCTTTATTTCGCTCTCGTCAAGGTCTTTGAGGAAGCTTATAACTCCATTCACGTCGCCCGCGGGGAGAGTAAGCAGAGCTTCTTTAAGCGTAGAGGGCACCTTGTCAGAAGTGAGGACTGTTTCATATATATCCGAAAGTGTTGAGGGTGCGATTGCGGAAAACGTTACGTCGAGGTCGTCGGACACGTCAAACTTAAAGTATTCCTTGTAGCCTTCAACAAAGGCGTTAAGCTCCGAAGGGTCTCCATGCCAGCTGGACTCAATTCCGAAGGGATATTTTTCACCTTCTATTTCGGCTTCGAGAACAAAGGAAGCGATCATTCCGTCGACACCGATAGAAATAAAGTCTTCAACGTCGGGAATGGCTTTGGCGGTTGTTGCGAGAATCGCGTTCAGGTCGAATTTACCTGCCGAGAATATCTCTGTGCCGTTGAGCGAGAGAGACTCCACATCGGTCATCAAGAACTTGTAAAGTCGGTTTTTGATCTCTTTTCCAAGAGTTTTGAAGCCTTCGTCTTTGGATTTTACAAGGTCAAGAATGTCAGAACCTATCGCTTTAAGGTCTACCTTTTCGGCGAGACCGCTATCCTTTACAAAATTGATAATGTTTTTGTAACCGATGGTTTCAATTATCTTTGATATTTCCTCTTCGCTGTAGTAGGAAAGAAGCTTTTCAAAGCCACCGAGCTCGGTTATGATAGGCTCAAGATCGTCCTTTACATATTTTGTGACGGTAGAAGCGCCGCCTATAGCATCTAACAGTTCTTTTGTATCGAAGCGCTTTGCGAGTTCTCCGTATCCTCCTACGGTCGTCGCTATCGTATCAAGCGCTCCAACTCCGATAACGTCTTTATATTCTTTTGCTAACGCGGCATATCCGCCGAGTTCTTCTACAAGAGCATCTCTGCTGAAATATGTGAAAAAGGTATTAAGAACGCCTGCGGTTTTGAAAAGAGAAGAGAGGTTGCCTTCACCCTTGACAATGCCTTGGATCGTGTCGCTACCAAGTGCTTCAATAGCGTCTTTGATCTTGTTTCCGTTGGATAAGAGATCGACCATCTTATCATAGGTCTCTTCTTCTTTTGCATATCCAACTACCGTATCCATGTTTATTTTATCAACAAGAGAGGTAAGATCGATAAGTGGCCAGTATTCTTCGAACGATATTTTATCTGATTTAAAGTAGTCGGTAAAAACTTTCTTTGCGTCTTCTTCGTTAGAGATGATTTCTTTTATCTTTTCATCACCAATAGCGGTTCTTACCTTTTCTGCACTAATGTGATTGTTTTCGACAAGGTAGGTTATGACCTTCGTTTTGTCTTCGACGGCTATTATACCCTCTTCCATCAAGCTTTCGATGGTTATATCGGGATATTTACTTATAAAGTCCGGTGTAACGTCTATAACGATACCATAATCATCGAGGTCGTCAAATGTAATGTCTCCATTTGTTACTTTGTCTTTTACGATCTCCTCAATCTTGGCGTTGTAAAGAAATCCGTTGCCTTTAAGGTCTGAAAAGGTTATTACACCGTCGTCGAAGAATTTCTTTACAAGGTCTTTGTCAAGAGTGTCGACCGCGATAACACCATCGATATTGGCAATATCACTGGCTTCTAGGTTCTTGTCACTTGCAATTTGCTTCATTGTTGCGGGATCGACGCTGTCGGGATTATTCACATCGATACCGTAGGTGATAATGTCGGCAGGAGTAAGAGTGTTGTTGCCAACAAGACCTTCTATGAGCTTTTCTTTATTAATAAGACCGTTGTCTATGATGTAATCCGAAGTAAGCTTGTCGTTGCCACTATCGATCTTGTCAACAAGTATATCTTTTATTTTATTTTTTGCGGTGTTCTGGTCATCGGGAATAATAATGATATCGCTGATATCAGAATCTTTAATGATTTCATCGTCGTAAAGGGCGTTTGCGTCGAGATTTGAGAGATCGATGACTCCTTCACTTATCAAGGTATCATAGGTTATGCCTTTGCCACTCAGGTAGTCGTAGGTTATCTTGGACAGATCAACAGAAGCCCCTGCAGCTTCGAGAGTTTCGATCGTAAGCCCTGCAAGAAGGGTTTTTATTTTAGATATGTCAAGGTTTTCAAACTCTGCTTTTACCGAGTTCAGCTCAACAAGCTTTTCGATATTGTCACCGATTATTTTTCCAAGCAGATCGCTGCCGAGTATGCTTTCAATAAAATTGTCGTCTCCGAGCAATTTATTAATAACATCTCCGTTGACAAGGCTTTTGATTTGATCAGGCGTTAACAGTCCTTTGGTGGTATCTTTACTGTTGTATATCATATCCTTGGTGATGACGCCATTTTTGATCAACTTGGAAAGATTATCAGCGGTAAGGATCGCCGTTTTTGCTGCAGGTAAATTGATGATCGCTTTTGCAACAGTAGGATCAGAAACAAAATTCTTAAGCGCTGTTTCGTTTGAAGTGATATAGGTCGCGAGGGTATCGAGCTTTTTGGTGTCGGAGGATATCTCATCCATTATTCCGCTCAATACCGTATCGGTAAATAGCTTATCCTTTACTTCGGGATAGGTCTTCAGTATGTCTTTTATCATCTCTTCGTCAAGGAGAGCGAAAAGGGCGTTTTTAGTATTTTCATCCTTGAGCGCATCATCCACGATGGTTGTGTTATCTATGAGGAAGTTGATAAAGTTCGGATTGTCTTTAAGTATATCGTTTATAACATCATCACTGATCATTATACCAAGTGCTTCATTGTTGAGAAGCGCCTCTACGTACTCAAATTCTACGGCCGCGATTATTTCGTCCATGGGAATAGCCGCGAGGAGCTCGTTAACAGTAATAATGTTCTCAAGGAGCTTTATGTCTATAATGCTTGCGCGAAGCTTTTCGGGAATATCTTCGACTATTTTAAGAAGATCATCCGTCGATATGTAGCTTGAAAGAATGGTTGTGAGGTCGTCAGAAGAAAGCTCGTCGCGGTTTTTTATAAGCTCCAAAACATCTTCAGGAACGAACTTTATAAGCTCATCGCGAGTCAATTGTCTATCCTGGATTATTTCATAAATCTTCTCGGGATTTATTTTTACTTTCAGCTTTCCATTTTCATAAGCTATGCTATAATATATCTCATCGTCGGTGGCTTCGTTGTTGGGCGATGTTACTGTAGCGGCTGCGATGGGAATATATGTTGAAAACAACATGATAGCGGTTAAAAGGAGAGCAAATATTTTCTTTGCAAATTTTTTTCTCATTTTTGGTCTACCTTCTCTTTCCTGTGCGATTTTATGGAAGATTATTGTGCGGATCTCGAGATTGTTTGACACAATAATTGCATAATATAATAAAAATTGTAGAAAAATAAAACTACACATACATTTTAACATTTTTATCATATAATGTCAAGACTTTTTTGTCGCAAATGGTTAGCAAATAACTAAAATAATGAAAATAAAATCCGACATAATATTTACAAAGCAAGGTTGTGTCCGCTTAATGAATCGCTTAATGAATCCTATAAAAGGATAGCCCAAAATATCATATAAAAAAACGCCTCTGCCAATCATTGAGATGAATGGCTTTTTGCCGGAGGCGCTCGAATCTTATTGTAAAAAACATCACAAACATTTAAGCTTGATAGGTGGAATGTTTAACATGGATAATGGTATAAGATGTCTTGGCGGTGCCTTTGTATATTTATTTTGAGATTGAGACAAAAAGGATAATTTGCAGTAAATGCAACAAAAAATGTGGAAAAGGATATGTTTTTTTGTTGACTTTTTAGGGTATCTATGGTATGATTATAATGAAAATTTTCTCGAAAAATATTTTTAAGGAGAAGTTAAAACATGTATATCAAAAAAAGAAGTTTTTTGTCGATGCTTGCTCTTATTTTGACTCTTGTCATGATGCTATCGCAAGTGTCGATGCTCATTGCGTGTGGCGGAGATGAAGGTCCTGCCGACAACACAGATAATCCATCCACGGACGAAGGTGGCTTGGACGTCGGTTCTGTTAGCGACGACGTTTTTGACATTGAAGGAGTTAAATACGATGCCCCTATAGCAAATGCGACATACACTGAGAGCTTTAATGAGTTCGATATTCCCGCATATGCACGTCTTGTCTCGTCTGAAGGCGCTTCTCTGACGGGAAGAGTGGGATTTGCATGGAACAAAGATGCACTTCTTATCGCGCTTGATTTTTCGTCTGCCGATAAGGTGTCTGTTAAGGTAAATAATTATGCAGAGTCTTATGCGAAGGATCGTTTGGGAGAAGGCGAGTCGGCATACATAAGCGTTTCGTTTGCGGATGCAGATATTTCCGTGAAGGATCTTGGACAGAATATCCCTGTTTGCGTTGTTGTTGAGTCAGGAAGTGAAAAGGCATATTTTGACGGATATGCAAAGCTTGCAGATCTTGACATTCTTTATTTTGTTGATAAAGACAGTTCTGATGATTTTAGCGTCCTTTACAACGGTTTTCTTGGAGCTGCAACCAATCGTGAAACAGATAGCGCTTCGGGAATTACATTCGATAGCGGAATAAGAATGTACGATAAATTTGTAAGCGGAGTTTCCAATTCATTTGCTCAGCAGAGACTTGTTAAGAAAGATATAGGTGCAATGACCGATGCTTCGGGTGACATTGTATTTGAGACCGAGATCAAAATTGATGCTATGCCTATATATCCTATAGGATTTGATACTTCTAGCTCGGCTTACGGTCTTTCTTTTGGCATAGGAAAGAATTTTGCTGACACGTCTGCATTCTTTAATATTATTAATACTGCCGAAGGTCTTTCTATTGTTGTCTACGGTGACAATAGCGAAGAATTGACCGCCAAAAAACTCGGAAGAGAGCTTGGCGATAGTTTCCACCTTACTGCTAAATGGGACGGAAATGAAGAGCTTCAAATATTAGTTGATGGCAAAGAGGTCGTTTCTGTATCAAACGCAGGGGCTGAAAGAGGAGGAGTTGCTGCCAATTCTGTTATGATAGTATGGCAGAGAGACTCCAATAATGCAGCTTCTGAGGCAGACGATTTTGATGCAACCTTTGAATATATTTCTCTTTATACCGATTCATCTGTGAGCATTGTGGAGTCAATTGATTACACTGCGCTGTTCGGAAAGGTTAGACCTACGACCACTGACTTCGAAGATATCTATAATGCTCCCAGTAAATCTCTTATTTTTCCAAAGACTCTTTCGAATGAGAAGTACGGCATTGTTGATACAGAGATAGTTTGGAAAAGCTCGAATTCGAATCTTATTGCTACTGACGGAACTATAACAAGACCTGCTTCAAAGGGAGAAATAGTAACAATTACTGCTTCTACTATGAGTGGGGATAGTGTAATATCCGAGAAAGAATTCAAATTCTTTGTAAGGGCATCAGCTCTTAGCGGAAATGTATATCGTATAAAAGAGGATTCTAACCCCTTTACCGGGAAAGCTCCTACAGCAAGAATCACCGACAATGTAATAAGGCTTGATGAAACATTCTCGAGCGTAGTATACGATATGGGTAAGGTTACAAAAATAAACCGTGCTACAGTTAATAGTTACTTTGACAACATTGGACTTATTACCAAAAACTTCTATGCCCTGTATTACAGTACAGATAATGTAACATACAACTACATTGAAAATTTTTCAATGCTCCAGACAGGAAATTCGATCTCTTTCTATAACTTTGAGGTCGAGGCAAGATACATCAAATTGTACATTACCATTAATGATTCCTACGATGTTTCTGGAAGAATTATAAACACACTCCAGAATATTTTCTGTGCGGAATATAGCGAAACACCTCTTCTTGCAGATAATAATTTTGCTATGGAAGGTTCTACAAAGGTCAAGAATAATGCCGACAAGAAGGTTTATGATAAGATTTTCTCATTTACACTTTCCGATCTCGGAATTGATCCGGCAAATCTTAAGGAAGACAAGAGCGATATCCGATTTATGATAGGTGGAACGATGCTTCCTCATTTCAACGCAGGAGTTACGTTCTACATAAGAGTTCCTGTGCTTGATGCAAAAGAAGAAGCCACCGTAAAATTTATTTATAATAACGATGAGGCAGAATCGGTATCTGACGGAAATGAAGTCTTTGAGATCCAATACGGAACTAAATACGGTTCAACCCCCACTCGTTCGGGTTGGGAATATAGTTTGGCTGTAATGCCGAACGGTGATATACTTAGTGTTACGACAAGCAGTAACTCGCTTGGCTACTATCGTTCTAAAGACGGTGGCTTCACCTGGTCAAAATTTACTCCTTTCGTTGATGCAAACGGAAATAAGGTAATGTCCAACGACGTACTCAAAGAGGGAGCTAACACAAAGGGTGGACATGACATCAACCTTATCGACGGTGGTGGATTTATTATTGACAATAAGAATGGCAAGGTCTTCTATGCAGGATATATCTGGTCTAACGGCACTGCTGAAAAAGCTGAGGATAAATGGATATGTAAGTATTGGATCACCGAGTCTACCGACAACGGTAATACATGGTCGACTGCCGTAACCCCCGAGCTTCCTTCCGATGCTTTTGCTTACGCTATCTCTTATTCTAATGGTATAACAGTTTCTACAGCAGACGGTGAAGGTCCTAATGTTGATTACGTATATTCTACAGGTATCATGAGGAACAGAGCTGACCAGTCCTTCGCGACGGGTGCGTTCTACTCCAAAGACGGTGGTAAGTCCTGGAGATTTAGTGAATCTCTCATAAACTACGACTTTGGAGACAGTGAGGGACACGAAGGCGGTATGTCTGAAGAAACAATTTGGGAAAAAGAAGACGGAACGCTTATATTCTACGCACGTTGCCAGATAAACGGTGTCGACCATTTCGCAATGTCCTACTCTACGGACCACGGTGTAACATGGTCTGAGATCACAGCGGACACATTCACAAATATCTATACTGTAAATACGCAGCCTATCGTTGAATCACTGAACGGAACTCCCGTACTCATGTGGGGAGGAAACAATACTCTCGGCGGACGAAGCTACAAGAGATTCCCTCTCAACCTTGCATATTCCGAAGATGACGGAGAGACCTTTGTTGGTATAATTGATGCAAGCTTCCAGACAACAGTGGCAGCACTTGAAAGACTTCATACGAATCCCGACCTTACATTCCACAAGTATCAGGGAATTGACTGTGCATATATAGTGTCTACCTTCCATGAAATGTTTATTATCAATGCCGATGACTATCTTTACAAGACACGCGGAGGATTTGATTCCTTCGAAGATAGTGTAAAGGCTGAAGGCTGGCTTGTTTCTCGCGGTGCGGCAATCTCTTCTGAGATAGGCGCGACAGATGGAAACAAGGCAATGTATGTTGGTTCAGATACACATCTTACCCGTTCGATACACTATATCGAAGAGGGAACGGTTGAATTTGATGCTTACATGGTAAGTGCAGGTGAAAGCTTTGCATTTGAGCTTCAGAGTGCATATAACAACCTTCAGGGATATTACAGCTCACCCCTCAGGATCACGACCGACAGCGAGGGAAATCTTTACTCTAATGGAACAAAAAAGACTGATCTCGGACTTAAGCTGAATGTAGGTGATAACACAGTAAGGATAGACTTCAACGGAAACAAGAAGTCAGCAACAATTACTGTAAACGGCGAGACTGCTGAACTTGAATGGGTTGGAAACGATAATTACGTTGGATTTGCTACCATTTGGACGGGAGCAAGCACAGGAGTTGCTATCGACCGCCTCACATTCATCAGAAACGACGTTTGATAAATAAAATCATAACGGGGTTTTCTTTGGAAAACCCCGTTGCTTTATGCAAAAAAAGAGACTTCAAAGAAGTCTCTTTTTTATGTTGCTTTATATTTTTTTCAGAAAATCCGCAAGTGTTTCTGCAAGAACTCTGTGTCCTTCGTCATTAAAGTGGAGTCCGTCTGTGGTATATTTATCCGAATCTTCGGGAATGTTTGGATTGATGGGAAGATTTCTGTAGAGGTCAAGAACGTGAACTCCATAAAGCTTCGCGGTGTTGTTTATAATATCAACGTATTCAAGCAAAGGCTTTGCGTCTGGAGCTTTTAATGTGTTTTTTGATACCTCTTCGTCTGAAAATCCTGCAAAATGACAACGTGCAGGTGTCATGAATACTATAGGCTTGCCCTTGTATTCTTCGGTGAGATACTTCATAAGTCTATGAGTAGCACCTCTAAAGGAAAATGGAAGTCTATCGTCTTCTGTTCCAAACGGAGCATCACCGTGAATGTAGTCGTTGACCGCACCGTAAACGATTACTACATCGGCGTCCTTATCCATATTCATAGATCTGCCGCAAAAATATAGGTCAAATGATGGGCATGAACTTGGCTTTGTTTGATATGCAAATCGTGTGCCGCTAAGTCCAAAGTTTACTGCTTCGCCAAGTGAGAGCATTTTTTTGAGTCTGTTGTCGTATCTGTTTTCAAGATTTGACACTCCAACTCCTTCTGTTATACTGTCGCCAAGAAATACTACTTTTTTTCCTTTAAGTTCCATTGATTTTACCTCAAATTTTTGATTTAAAATATTTTATAAGTCCCAATCCTTGAGCTTTACTTTCTTTTATAGAATCTTTAAAACGGAGAAGCGTGTCTATTACAAGGAATATTGAAAGAGCAGCTGTGAAAATATATGCTAAGATCTGGTTGTTGGATACCGCTCCGATAAGTCTGCCGGGAATGAGCAGGAAGGGTATGAGCATAAGAATGAAGTATGCGCAGTTTTTCTTTTCAAGTTTTTGGTCTACTGTTTGGTTACCAAGAAGGATCAATGGAATTATAATAAACGCCCAGCTATAAATTCCTGTAAGCGAGGGAACAGCAAGAATAAGTAAAGTACCTAAAAGCCATGATTTCCATCTGTCTTTATGAACGTATGGCGAGATCACAAGGCAAAGACCGCAAACAAGGCACCAGCCGTATGCTAGAAGTGTAGCAATTTTTTCGGGAATGTGTGCGTATGCTGCAATTATGCCAAGAGCACTTGCGCCTGTGCCGCCTGAACTCGAAAAACCAAGAATATTCGCGAAAACCCAAACGAGACACGACGGACCTCCGAAGAAGAAGGAGGGAACGATGAGCATTATCATTCCATAAATGAAGCATCGAATAGCGTCCTTGAATCGCTTGTCCACCAACAAAAACCATCCGAAAATTACAGGATAAAGCTTGAGTGAGAAGGAAAAGGCTAAAGCTATAAGTCCAAGCTCTCTATGAAAACGGCTTTGGCTATTATATGTTCCTGCATAAATAACAAGTGAAATGAGACATAAAATAATAATGTTTCCTCGTTCGATCATGTAGAGTAAAGGAGTGCTAAAAACAGCCACAAGAGCGAAAGCGAAGCGTTGATTTTCTGTTCCCTTAGTCAGCTTGAATATTGTATAAAACAGAATAAGGGTACAGAGTGTGAAGAAGAAGAAGGCGATTATCGTTGCCGATGCATGATCCCCCCACTTAAGATGGTTGCCAAAAAACTTTCCCGTGTTGTTGTACATAACGGGAGTGAACCGTGACATAATGAGAAATATGAGATTTGCCATCGGAGGATATATGACCTCGCGTTCGGTATAAACAGCACTTCCTTGAGATGCGTCTCTTATTGAATTGAAGAAGTCCATGAACCTATCTTCGCCTCGGGCAAAGAAAATATCTACAAAGGATCCGTTTCCTACAATAAGGTAAATAATAAAATATATAAGTGCGCTTATAGAAACAGTTAAAGCGAATATTCCTGCAATGGGATTTGGTTCAATTAATTTTCTTTTTACAAATCCTACAGTGTTTTTTATGTGTTTCAAAGAAACTCCTCCTAAGTTTTTAAATATTTAAATAAAAGTAAGTTTTTTCTAAAATCAAATATAGTATACCACATTCAAAAAAAAATTGCAATATTTTCTTGCGAAATTTGCTTAATGTATGTTATACTATATATGAAAAAATACTTGTGCGAGGAGAATTATGGACAGATCTCTTGGAATTTACCTTCATATACCTTTTTGCTTGAGGAAATGCAACTATTGTGACTTTTGTTCTTTTCCTAAAAGGGAAGAGGACATGTCCCTCTACGTATCCGAGCTTTGCCGCAGACTTGAGGCGTATGCGAAAGATGCGTCGGATCACACAGTGGATACAATATATTTTGGAGGTGGAACGCCAACGCTTCTTCCAATAGAGCTTTTTGAAAAAATATTTGAAAGCATATGGAAAAAATATCATATTGCGAAGAATGTAGAAGTAAGCTGTGAATGTAATCCCGCTTCGTGCACGGCTGAATATATTTCTTCGCTCCATGTTCTTGGTTTCAACAGAATGAGCATAGGGCTTCAAAGCACCTCTGACGAGGAGCTTCGTATTCTTGGAAGGGCACACAGTTACTCTGACTTTTTGTCAACTTTTGAGGCAGCAAGAAGAGCTGGATTTTCAAATATAAGCGCAGATCTTATGTATGCTCTTCCTTCACAGAGCATTTCTTCCTTTAAACGTTCTCTCGAAGAGCTTACATCTCTTTGTCCGGAACATATTTCTGCGTACGGCTTGAAGATAGAAGAAGGAACTCCGTTTTTTGAAAAAGTCGATTCTCTCTCTCTTCCCGACGAAGAAGAACAGGCGGAGATGTATCTTTTGTTATCGTCGTTTTTGCATGACAGGGGATATGAAAAATACGAAATAAGCAATTTTTCGCATAAGGGCATGGAGTCAAAGCATAATCTTAAATATTGGAGCGGAGAAGAATACCTCGGGTTTGGTGTTGCCGCACACTCCTTTTTTGGTGGGGAGCGTTTTGGCAATTCGCGAGATATGGAGGGCTTTTTAGCTGGTAAAGACATTGTAGCTGAGCGTTACAGATCGTCAGAGACCGAGCAGCGTGACGAATACGTTATGCTTTCTCTCCGACTTGCAAAAGGGCTGGATCTTGGTGACTTCAAATCTCGATTTGGAGTAGATTTTTTATCAGAGCATCCCAATGTTCGATCATACATAGACGGAGACTTTATGTCGATGACGGACGGACGTATCAAATTTACAGACAAGGGATTTTTTGTTAGTAACTATATTCTTTCCGAGCTTATCGATGCTTAATTTCTTTTTAAAAAGTTATTGACATACAGACGATTTTGTTATAAAATAAATATACAGTAAAAAAGAATAAGGAGATTAAAAATGGAAGACAATATTTTCGAAAACGATTATTTTACACTTACCGATGAAGACGGAAACGACATAGAATTCGAGCTTGCAGGACAGTGTGAGAGAAACGGTCAGATCTATCTTGCAATGATCCCTGTAGAAGACGATGGTGCTAACGAAGACGTATGCGAATACGTTATTTTGAAGCTTGTTAAAGAAAACGGAGAGGAAGTTCTCGTAAGCGTTGACGATGACGACGAGCTTGACGACATAGCAGACTATTTCGACGATCTCTTTTCACAGGAGATAGATTACGACGCATAAGCTTTTGCTGAAAGATTAGCGGTCTATAAAAGTGAATTTTTCCTGCCGTTCGCGTGATGATCTTGTATAAAAACCTACAATTTTGAATTGGAGTCCGAAAAAATTCGACTGCGGTTTGCAGACCTCCCTCTTTCCCCTCGATTGACTTGTCTCGACGGGAAATGCAGGACGCTGGGAGCAGTAAAGCATGAGATAGGACACCACCCTGGCATACAGGGTTTTCTCTATCGGATCACACGGCTCGGTGGGTCTTACGAAAAACATCGAACAGTTTTTGCTGTTCGATGTTTTTCTATTTATGTGATTATTTTAAAATTAAGCTTTGATTATCTTCCCCACAATGAAAAACAACAGAAATGCCAAGAGGTCTGTGGCAACTATGGTAGCTCCCACGGGGGTCGAGAGCAGGATTGCCGCCAGTATTCCGACGGTAGTCGCTATTACTGAAAGCAATCCGGAGGTGATTATAACACCCTTGAAGCTTTTGCACACTCTCATTGCCGAAAGCGCGGGGAAAATAATAAGCGCGGAAATGAGAAGTGAGCCCACCAGATTCATGGCAAGAGCTATGATTATTGCGGTAAATATAGCGATAAGAAGATTGTAGAGTGGGGTTTTGACCCCGGTTGCCTCGGCGAAATCCTCGTCAAAAGTAACAAGAAAGATCTTATTATAAAACAGAACGAAGAAGACTATAACTGCAATCGATACTCCAAGACAAAGAATGGTGTCTGTGGCCGAGAGAGTCAGTATTGCGAAAGAGCCGAACAGGGTACTGCAGACGTCACCCGCCACGTTTGCCGAGGAGGAAAAAACGTTCAAAATAAGATATCCGAGAGCGAGGGCGCTTACCGATATCATTGCGATTGCGGCATCTCCTTTTATTTTGGTATGCTGTCCTGTTTTGAGAAGCAGGATCGCTGCGATCACGGTGGTTGGCATGATAATAAGCATATTGTTTGTAAGCCCCGTCACCGATGCTACCGCAAGAGCACCAAAAGCAACGTGGGAAAGTCCGTCTCCAATAAATGAAAATCTCTTGAGAACGAGTATAACTCCAAAAAGAGCGGCACAAAGCGAGATAAGTACTCCGACAATGAGGGCATACCTTACGAAGTCATAAGAAAAATAAGAGGCAAGAGTTTTAAACATTTTTGTCCTCCTCATCATTTTCTGAATGGAAGCTGTTATGTTCATATTCTTCTGCAGATCCAAAAAAAGTTGGAACGGTGCCCATGCGAAGCACCTTGGAGGAATAGCGGACAACTGCTTCAATATCGTGTGTTATCATAATTACGGTAATTCCCAGATTTTTATTCAGGTCTTGTATTACCGAATACATATCTGCTGCGGCATTTGGATCGAGTCCCGACACGGGTTCGTCAAGAAGAAGTATCTTTGAAGCGGCGCACAAGGCTCTTGCCAAAAGGACGCGTTGTCTCTGTCCTCCCGAAAGCTCGGAAAAGGATTTTTTTTCAAGATGCAGAACGCCCATGCGCTCCATGTTTTTACGTGCTTCTTCTCGTTCGGCTTTTGTATGGAAAGGACGAAGTCCCATTTTTCCCGAGAATCCCGATAGAACTGTTTCGTATACCGAGGCAGGTAGATCCTTGGAGCTTTCAGTCTGTTGCGGAAGATAACCTATGTCTCCTGCACGCACCCTGCTTTCCTTATCGAATAGTATTTCTCCCTTGTCAGGGAGCTTGAGTCCAAGTATTGCCTTCATAAGAGTGGTCTTTCCAGAGCCGTTGTCTCCTACTATACAAAGATAATCTCCCGCTTCTACTGTGAAGCTTACGCCTTCGCTGACGGTTTTTCCGTTATAGGAGAGGGAAAGATCGCGACATATTATCTGTGACATTAATGAATATCCTTTCAAGTTGTTTTCTGTTATTCAATAGCAGAAGCCAATATTTTAAGATTGTCTTTCATAACCGATATATAACTTACACCGTTTTCGATATCCTTGCGAGTTACCGATTGCATTGAATCAAGAACAAGAATTTTCGCGTTTTTGTTTTTGGTCGTTTCTATTACCGTTTCTGCAAGAGGTGAGGACGGGGATTCGGTTACAAAAATGTATTCAGCCGAAAGCTCGTCCGCAAGAGATGCAAGTCTGACTCTTGTTTCGGGGGAAGCGTCAACATCTGTCGTGCATCCGCTGAAAGCGGCGTAATAAGGTATATTATAATCGCCGAAAAGGTAAACGAATGGGAATCGGTCGGCAAATATAAGGGGAGAGATATCCTTTGGTACTGTTATGCTTTTATGCAATTTGGAAAGCTCTGACGTATAACGTTCAAGATTTGATTCGTAGATATCAGCGTTTTCCTTGTCAAGATCTGAAACAGCATCGCATATAATACCTGCAGTGGTTTCTGCATTTTTTAGTGACAGCCAGATATGCTCGTCTATTTGTTTTTCGTGGTCATGATCGTGGTCGTGCTCAAGATCGTTACCGAGAATATATTCGTCGGAAACTGCCATTTTGGTTATCGAATCGTAATCTATGAGAGAGATTTCTTGGCGTTTATCGCTTGGATTTTTGCTCAAGGCTTCAGTAAGCCATGCATCCGATTCACCACCTACGTAAACCACTATATCGCAGTCAATGAGCTTTATGATATCCGCCGCTGTTGGATCATAGCTATGAAGGTCACCGCCTCCCGATACAAGAAGTGAAACATCTACGTTATTCGATTCTCCTACGATGTTTGAGACCCAATCGTAAAGCGGGAATATGGAGCATACTATATTGATCTTGCCGTTATCCTTACCGTTTTCGTTCCCGCAAGAGAGAAGGAGGAATAGGCAAGAAAGTATAAGGGCGAGGGCTATAAAAACTGATATTATTTTCTTTTTCATTTGTTTTCCTTTTTTTGATTATATATCTTACATTCGGCGCATTTGCCGAGAAGAACGGTCTCGTCCTCGTTTACCGAAAAATCGTTTATCATTTTTACTTTATCAAGAAGCTCTTCCGAGATCTCCTCGTCAAGATGGATAAGCTTTCCGCAATCAAGGCATTTAAGGTGAAGGTGGTTGTGGCAATCTCCTTCACCAACTATTTGATATACAAAGCAACGGCTTCCCGTTTTTGCAAATTTTTTTACGATGCCGTCGTCAGAAAGTCTTGTTATCAAGCGGTAGATTGTGCTTTTGCCGGGGGCTTTGCCTCCGTAAGAAGAATTCATTGCCACTGTAAGCTCATCAACAGTAAACGCATTGTCGTGATTTGATTTAAGAAAGGTCAGTAGCATCGTTTTTTGTTCTGTAATATATTCTGCCATACCCTGCTCCAAATTGAGAATTATTCTCAAATATTATACATTTGCATAAGAGTTTTGTCAAGAGATTTTTTAAAAAAGTAAAAAAAATGAAAAAAACTCTTGATTTTTATTTTATACTGTGGTACAATGTTAATGTTAATGACCTTTTTGGTCCGAGAAGTATAATGATAAATTATCGGAGGTATAGATAATGCTTGAGACTATTCTTGGTATAATCTTGATAGTAATGGCTGCAATTCTTGTCGTGTGCGTGCTTATGCAGTCGGGCAAGGATAAGCGTCTTTCGGGAGCTATTGCAGGTGCGGCAGAGACTTTCTTTGCAAAGGGAAAGAGCCACACAAGAGACAAGATGCTTTCGAAGCTTACCACAGCTCTTGCATGTGTGTTTGTGGTTCTTGTAGTAGTTCTTTACGTAGTTGCAGCAGTATAAGCAACAAAATAATAAAAACGGTCGGTAACTAAAAGTTATCGACCGTTTTTATTTTGTTTTTATTAAAGTCGTATTATGTTTGCGGTCAATCCAAGACGGTTACATATTTCTTCTTCTCTTGAATGACAGGAAAATATAATGCATTGTAGATCTTCCTCTGAAAGCTTATGAAGAAGCTTTACTGTGGCTTCAGCTCTTGTGTCGTCAAGTTGAGAGAATGCCTCGTCAAGAACGAGAGGAGGGATACTGTTTTCAAAAAGCTGCATCATAAGCGAGATCCTTAAGCACAGATATACACAGTCTTTCGTTCCGCCGCTGAACATATATGAGGCGCAAGAATTTCCGTTTGTATCTTCTGCCGTAAGCTCCATTTTCTTGTCGGCGTATAGCTTTTCGTATTTTCCGCCACTTATGTAGTCAATCATTTCACCTGCACGGTTTGCTATGGTTGGAGCAACTCCCGCACGTATTGCTTCACCCGCTTTTGTGATCTCCTCAATGGCAAGGTCGAGAGCAGAGCAGAATTCGTCGTCGGCTTTGTATTTGGCTTCGAGTTGTGTTATCCTGTCCGATATTGCCAATGGATCTGAATCGACGGCTTTAAGTGCGGCGATCTTATTAGTCGTGTCAATAATATCACGCTCAAGAATTGAGAGTTTGTTGGCGTTAAAGCTTCTGACACGAAGTGCCTTTTCCATTTCAGCGGGATCGATGTCGAGAATCTCGGCAGGAATGCTTCTTCGAAGATCTTCCTCCGAGTATCCCTCAAGTCCTTTTTTTATGTGGTCGATCTTTGCCTTTAAGATGAGAATTTCTGATTGAAGCTCGGACAGAGCATTGAGAAACAGAGTGGAGCGCTTGTATTCATTCTCGGCTACTCCTAAAATGTCGTCAGACGGGGATATGCCAATAGCTCGAAGTGACGATAGGAGGATCTCCCTTTTTTCATCTGCGCGCGACATCGAGATAGCAGAGATTTCTTCTGTTCTGCGAAGCTCTTCCTCGTATTTGTCTTTTTTCTGTTTTTCAGCCATAAAAAGAGCAATTGCCGACGGAAGCTGATCGAATGAGCAGCCGTATTTTTCACATAGCTCATTTCTGGCTTTGGCTTTTTTGGACGAGAGAATGAAAAGTCCTATCGACGAGGGGATAAATACAGAAGCAACACCAATAGCGCTTGTCAAAAAAATTATAAATGATTGTGCAAAAATAAAGGAAAGGGTAACTAGCGAAGCTCCGCCCATAATACCTATTGACAAAAGAATAAAGGCAACAAGCTTTGAGGTTTTCTTTTTTGTGTTAAGCGCTTTTGCTTTGTCGGTTATGGCACTCGCGCCGCCGTCCTTTTCTATTTCCTTTGCACCGATAATGAGGGCGGTATCATATGGAACAGAAGAACGAAGAGAATTTTCCTTTTCTTTTGCTTTGTTTGCGTCTGTGAGTGCTTCGATGTAGTTATCGGAGGCTCTTTTCAGTGTGCTTATAAGGTCGGCTGATGGGAGCTTTTGCTCTCTTATGTTTTCTTTGATGAGCAGATCTCGTTTTGATTCAATTTCTTCAAGTTCATTTTCGGTATTCTTTAATTCGGAAAATTCACTTAATCTTTCAGCGCCCTTCATTTGCTCTATTAAAATATCACTTTTTTGGATTTCAGCCGAAATACTGTCGCGGAGAGCAGTATTATCAGAAAGTCTTGCGGTAAGTTCCCCGAGGCGAAGATAGTTTTCGGTTGCAGTACGCAGTTTTGAGCGAAGCACCGAGATCTCCTCGGAGAGCCTTGGAATACTTCCTCCGGAGCCCGTTTTGTGTCTATATGTTCTTCGAAGAGCCTCAAGCTTTGCTGTGGTAGAGCTTACGTCTATGCTCTCGTCAGCTGAAGAGAGCATATTTTCTATTGCTCCCGCTGCTTTCTCTCCGTTTATTTCTCCGCAGCGTAGCTGGCGTATGAAGCAGCTGCTTTCAAATACGTCACTATCAACTCCAAGAAAGATCTCCCAAGGCTCTTTGGAGCTCGGAAGCTCCTCACCGAGAGGAAGACGGAGAATACGTACATTATCAGCAAATTGTCTTCTTGCGCCCATTATAGCCGAGCGTTCGATTTTATAAACCTCTCCGTTGTGGGTAAGGGTAAGATGCCCTTCGGCTCGGTTTGAATCACGGTTAAGACCTAGATCTCTGTCAAAATTTGTTTGAGTCTTACGAGGAAGGCCGTAAAACATGAATTTGATAAACCGTGCTACTGTGCTTTTTCCTGATTCGTTGTCTCCAAGAATAAGGTTGAGAGAATTGCTGAAATCAAGTTTTTTGTTTTTAAGACCGCCAAATTCTATGATGTTAAGTTCGAGTATCTTCATTCGTCCGACCTCCTTGTAAGGTCTTTTCCGTCAATAGCTAAAAGTCCGAGACGAAGTGCTAATATCGCTCTGCGCCTCTCGCTCGGTTCGTCGGAAAGAAGCTTTGGAAGCAAAGCTCTGTAAAATTCTCCGCGCAAGGATATATCCTCTTTAAGTGATGTTCCCGATAGCGCAGGGAGTGTCTCGTCAACAATTGATAGGTATATATTATTAAGAGAACATTCTGATTCAAGAGAAGTAATGCTGTCGACAAGTTCATCGGAAGCAAAGCCTGTAAGATAAAGTCTTACGTGTGTTTCGTCTGTGTCTTCATATCGAGAGGTTATCGAGTGGATAAGAGCAACGAGCTCCTCTCTGGTCGATATGTCGCTGACATCTGCCGATTCGACGGTGTAAGTCGAGCATGAAACCTTTTTCTTCGTGACAGAACATCCCTTTTCGTCCAGGTCAATTATGAGCACGTGACCGTCGCCGCGTTCGTCAAAGCTTCTTCCTTCTGCAAATCCGCAGTATCTGATATTTTGCGCTCCGTTCGTAAGCTCGTCCGTAGGATTATGTATGTGACCGAGAGCCGAATAATCGAATTCAAATCGGTGAATATCTCCAATTGTCAAAGGCGCATACCGTGAGATAGGAGAGGAAAGGTCTGCGTGAGCACAAAGGAGGCGGTATTTTGACGAGTCGCTTGGAATAGGTGTATCCATAAGAGGACTGTCTTTCAGAGACGCTGAAAGAAACGCATAGCCGTATACCGAAACTCCCAGAGAGTCAAGCTCAAATACCTGAAGCTCAGGTGAGGAGAAAATGTATACGTTATCACTAAATACTGTTCTTTTATAGAAAGAACCGTCGATATACGGATCATGATTTCCGGGTGAGATAACAATGGGAAATTCAGCTTCCGCAAAAAGCTTTTTAATAAGCTTTTCGGTAGTAGGACTTACGTATTCGCTGTCAAAAAGGTCGCCTGCTATCAGCATAAGGTCACACCCTTCTTCTTTTGCGAGAGACATTATTCTGGTCAGAGTTTTGCGTTGTGCTTCGCGTCTTTTCTCTACTCCCGAGATATCCTCCGAGGAGAAAGGGCTGTCGAGGTGAAGGTCGCCTGTATGGAGTATCTTCATTTTTTGTCTCCTAAATAAAATTCTATATAATAAGTATAACATAAGAAAGAGGAAATATCAAGCAAAGATTTCTTATCTTGCATATACTTTAGAGAACAAATATTAAGGAGGGCAGGAATTTGCTTATTAATATACCGTATAACAGAGCACAGGCTGTCGAATATGCAAGAAAATGGGCGCTTGGCAGAAATCCGTTGTTTACCGATTTTACTGGAAGAGGAGGGAATTGCACGAATTTTGTATCACAATGCATCTATGCGGGATGCGGAGTTATGAATTATACTCCAACTTACGGCTGGTATTATATATCCGAAGAGGACAGAGCACCCGCGTGGTCGGGAGTTGATGAGATTTATAGATTCCTTGTTGGCATTCCAGAATTTTCCGAGGCGAACGGTGGAATAGGACCGTACGGTGCAGAGGCAATAAGACGGGAAGAGATAGAGGTGGGAGACGTCATTCAGCTCGCAAACAGAGCAGGGGAATTTTATCACACTCTTATAATAAGCGGTTTTGACGGTGGAGATATCCTTGTTTGCGCTCATTCGGATAATGCTCTTGACCGAAGGCTCTCCACCTATAACTATGCTTCCCTGCGTGTGATACATATTATGGGAGCTGTCCTTGAATATTACAGTGAGGAGGATTATAGGGCATTGCTTGATGGGGTCAGTATCGAGAGCGAAGCATAAGTTTTTTGAAATGCTTTAGTTGACGCGACAAAAACAAAAGTCCACCGTCATTTTTGACGGTGGACTTTGCGTAGTAACAATATTTGGCGACAATAGAAGTTTGCACATATATTATGGCATTCATTTGAATGCTTGTCAAGCATTTGTTTAAATGCCGTGGTATAATTGTTGTAGTGAACAAAATACGGTTGTATTTTTAACATGGATTGGAGCAAAGCATGTATATTTATCAACGTTTGAGAGACATCAGAGAAGACAATGACAAAAAACAGGAGGATATTGCGCGTGTCTTGAATATTTCAAGACAGCAGTATCAGCTTTATGAAAGCGGGAAACGAGAGCTTCCCATGCACCATTTTATTACACTTTCAAGATATTACAACATATCTCTTGATTATCTTGCAGGTCTTACGGATACGCCGAAAAAATTGTATTGATTTGGGGTTTTAGATATATTAAAAAGGTACTTGTGGCAATTTTGTCACAAGTACCTTTTGTGTTATTCTTCGTCTCTGAATTGAAGGCGGTAGAGCTCTGCGTATCTTCCGTCAAGAGCTATCAGAGAATCATGTGTACCCTGCTCGGAGATAACTCCGTTTTCAATTACCACTATTTCATGGGCGTTTTTAACGGTAGAGAGACGGTGAGCGACTACGATGGTCGTTCTACCCTGACAGAGTTTTTCAAGAGACTGCTGTATCATTATTTCGGTGGTGTTGTCAAGAGCACTCGTTGCCTCGTCGAGAATAAGTATCGGAGGATTCTTAAGAAAAACTCTAGCGATAGAAAGGCGTTGCTTCTGTCCGCCCGACAGCTTGACTCCCCTCTCTCCAATATTTGTCTCATAGCCTTTTTCGAGGGACATTATAAAATCGTGAATATTTGCCATTTTCGCCGCTTCTATCAGTTCCTCCTCCGTGGCGTCAAGTCTGCCGTAGAGAATATTCTCTCTGATGGAGGTGTTAAAAAGGTGAACGTCTTGCTGAACGATACCGATATTTCTTCTGAGCGATTCTCTTGTCATTTTGTTTATAGGAATTCCATCAATTAGTATCTCGCCGCTGTCAACGTGATAAAAGTGCGGAATAAGGTGGCAGATAGTAGTCTTGCCTCCGCCCGATGCTCCCACAAGGGCAAATCTTTTGCCTTTTTCTATTTTAAAGCTGACGTTTTTCAGTACGTGTCTGTCATCATCGTATCCGTAGGTAACGTTTTTAAACTCTATTTCGCCGTCAAGTGTTCCGATGTCTGCGGCATCAGTTTCATCTTCTTCGGGTTTAGCATCAATTATTTCAAGAAACCGCTGGAATCCGGTTATACCGTTCTGATATTGCTCCATGAAATTGATAAGTGTCATTATGGGTGTTACGAAAAGCGCAACCGAAACGACAAAAGCCGAATAATCCCCGAATCCTATTCTGGAGTTGTAGAGGAAGATACCGCCCGAGATTAGAATGATAACGTTGAAAACGTCTGTAACGAAAGATGTGGACGAGTGGAAGAGTCCCATTGCGTGATATGCTTCTTTTCGAGACTCAACAAATTTTTGGTTTCCAACCTCAAATTTTTCCTCTTCCTTTTCTGCGTTGGTAAATGCTTTTGTAACGCGTATTCCAGAGATGCTGCTCTCAAGGGCTGTGTTTATCTCACCTACCGACTCTCGACTTTTCTTGAATGCGTTTCGCATCTTTTTTCTCAAAGACATAGAGATGATTAGAAGAAAGGGAACACAGGCAAAAATTATAAGTGTCAGCCATATGTCGATAGTGGAAAGGTATATAAACGAGGTAATAATTGATATGGTCGAGATAATGATATTTTCAGGTCCGTGGTGAGCAAGCTCACTTACTTCCCAAAGGTCACTTGTCATTCTTGTCATTATCTTTCCCGTTTCATTGTTGTCGAAATATCCGTATGGAAGTGTTTGCAGATGGCGGAACATATCCGAACGCATTTCTGCCTGCATTCTTACTCCCATTATGTGACCGTAATACTGAATGAAGTAATTGAGAAGCATTCTTAAGATATAAAGAAGCAGGAGAGATATGCCGAATATGACGATAAAATTATATTTTCTGTTCGGAATAAGGTCATTGAGCATACTCCTTGTAATAATAGGATAAAAAATACCTATTAAAGAAACGGCGAGCGCCGCCAGCATATCAAGAACAAAAATCTTTTTGTGAGGCTTATAGTAAGCCAGAAATCTTTTTAGCATATTTTGTGCTATCTCCAATCATTTTACAAGCTTTATAATTTATTATAGCAGAATTTTGCTTCCCGCGTATGCTGAAATTGTAAAAAAAAATAAAATTTTTGGATAAAAAGGCTGTCTCAAACAAAAGTGAGACAGCCTTAAGGATTTATTTAGCAACAGTAAGTTTTATTAGTAAGCTTTTGTTATCGGGTTGTACCTTGGCATCTGTGGCGGCACGGTTACGTCTTGTCTCTCCGCATTTTACGCAACGGTGGATTATGATAAATCCCTTTTTGGGATCGGGTTCGGTGCGGATAGGCTCAAGGAGTCCTCCGCAAGTATTTGCTCTGTCCCCCGGGTTTATATCTACGTGAAGCGACCATAGACAAAAAGGACAATGGTTTCTTGAGCTATACCCCAAAGGCTCAACCTCTTTTCCACAATGGGCGCAAATAAATGAATTATCGTTTTTTGTAAATCTTTTTTGTTCCATAGTTTTATTCTTCATCAGAAAAACGCTCAAAGAGAGTTTTTTTGGGTTTTATTTCGATATTTTTTTCGAGATAGTCGTAAAGACAGAGTGTGCCATAAGGAGTCTCTTCGTAGTCAAGGTCTCCTATGTAATAAACATCGGTATATACTGCAATGAGAAGCTCCTCGTCGAGAAGATAGTTGAGGTCAAGTTCCGCGGTTTCAAGGTCAAATACAAATCGTCTGAAGTTGTAAAGTTTTTTTTCGCCAGACTCGCAATCCGAGGCGTGAACTCTTACAAAACGGACGCTGTCTTCATCGGTCTCAAGATTGTCGTCCTTGTTTTCTGGAGTTATGTCTATAGCAAAGAGAAGTGTGACGTCATATATATTGTCGCTTCTTGCCGGTGTTTCCTCAAGCCCGTAATCCTCAGCTGTCGCAGTGATCGTGCTGTTGTTGTATCTGAAAAGAAGCTGTATCTGATTTGCGTCGGGAATAAAGGCGTAGTCGGTCACCGCAAAGTATCCGTAATTGTGAGTTCCGCTGGTGACGCTGCGTTGATCTTGCTTGAAAATACGAAGATCGTCTCCCTTTTCCTCATATGCGGAAATAAGCTTTTCGTTTGGTATGAGTCTTTTCATATCTTTCGGATTATTTGAAGAAACGACTCTCCAGATGATCAAAGCTATTACAGTGAATATAAGAACTCCTATTAAAAACTTTATCAGCTTTCCTGTTATTCTGAAAGCTCTCGTGACTCTTGACATTTTGATTCCTTTCATGTATAATATGCTTGACGTTCATGTCAATTAATTATAACATTATTTTGCATATAATTCAAGAGGGTTTTTAGCGTTTTTTATTACGATGGAGGAAAATGATGTACGAATATGAATATACCCCTGAAAAAACTGATAAATCAAAAAAAGCGGCGATCTGCCTTATTATAGGAGCAAGCGTCCTGTTACTTACAGTGTCGCTTATAAACGGCATTGCCTTTAAAGGTGTTTTTCAGCTCGTTTCCTTTTTTATATTTGGACTTGCTATACTGTTTGTAACAAGATCCATGAAGAATTTTACCTATCGTATAACCGATAACTCGGACAGAGGACTTGACCTTACTGTCACCGAGGTTCAGGGAAAAAGCAGGATAACGGTATGCAGAGTAGCTTTGTCGGGAATAAGTGAAGCCACGGTGTGTAACCGAAGAGAGCTAAAAAAGCAAAAGGCGGAGATACGCCACGAGAAGAAAAAATTTTATTGTTATACAGCCGATATAATGGAGGAGACGGTCATAGTTGTCCATGCCGTCGAGTGCGGAGAACCGGTCGTTATAATACTTTCTTACGACGAGGAATTGTATTCGATTCTTCAAAAATAATTTGAAATAAAACAGACCGGACACGTCAAAAAGCTTCCTTGGCTCAAGATGTGTCTGGTTTTCGTTTTGCAAAAAGACAAATAGGCCTGAAGCTTATTGCTTTTTGAAATTTATGTAAAGAAAAAATTTATAAGATATATAAAACTATCAAAAAGTTCATAAATTTCAAAAAAACAGTCAAAAAACACATAGACAATAATTCAAAAAATGATATAATTATATTACGATGGATCGTATAATATTTTTCAAAAAAAGGAGAAAAAGAAATGGGAGTAATACCACAAAGACAAGTACATCTTGATTTCCACACATCAGAGTACATAAAAGGGATCGGTTCCGAATTTTCAAAGGAGCAGTTTATTTCATGCCTGAAAAAAGGTCATATAAATTCTATTACGGTTTTCGCAAAGTGCCATCACGGTGTGGCATATTTTCCGTCAAAGACGATTCCTCCCCATCCTTATCTTGAAAGAGATCTCTTGTCTGAAATGCTTGAGGCTTGTCGCGAGGCGGGAGTCGAAGCGCCTATTTATATTTCGGCAGGTTTTGATATGCAGTATATTTTCGATCATCCCGAGCATTCGGCGATCTCGACGAGAGGTGGTTCCCACGCGACAGTTGCGGAGGAGGACGGTGTAAAATTCATTTCCGATAATCCAAACGCACATTACCGTTTTCTCTGCATGAATACACCTTATCTTGATTACCTTGTCAAGCAGGTGGAGGAGGTAGTTGAGCGTTATAGCCCAATAGGTATCTTCCTTGATATCGTTGGTGAGCGCGTATGCTATTGTGAGAATTGCCGCGATCTCGTAAGGGAAATGGGACTTGACGAGAATGATGACGCAAGCTTTGTCGAGGCGGGAAAAGTTGTATATAAAAAATACTATACCGCTATAAATGAAGCGGCGAGAAGAATAAAGCCCGATATAAGAATATTCCACAACGGTGGACATATCAAGTGCGGAAGACGTGACTTAGCGCACGCAAACACACATCTTGAGATAGAAAGTCTTCCTACGGGCGGATGGGGCTACGACCATTTCCCCAAGACCGCGAGATATGCTTTGGGACTTGATATGGAATACCTTGGAATGACAGGTAAATTCCACGGTACGTGGGGTGAATTCGGTGGATATAAGCATCCTAATGCCCTGAAGTACGAGGTCGCTCTTTCTCTCGCCAACGGTGCTAAATGCTCGGTAGGTGACCAAATGCATCCATATGGATTTCTTGACGAGGCTACTTACGAGCTTATCGGAGAGGCTTATTCGGATGCCGAAAAGCTTGAAGAATACTGCTATGACACTACTTCAGTCGCCGATATTGCTCTTCTTTCACTTGAATCGTATCTTGTAGCTAACAATCCTCCTGCTGATGCAGGGGCTTGCAGAATGATGCTTGAGGGCAAGTATCTCTATAACGTTGTTGACGAAGAAAATGACTTTTCGAGATATAAGCTTGTCATAATTCCCGATGGTGTAAAATTCAGTGTAAATCTTCAGAAAAAGCTTCGCACTTTCGTTGATGATGGCGGAAAGCTTTTGATGGTTGGAGGAGCATCGTCAAATGGCGTATCCACCTACGGTTTTGACCTTGGCGTTGAGCTTCTGGGAGCGAGTGACTACAATCCTGCTTATTATCATCCTCACTATAATGCGTTGGGACTTACATCTACCTGCTATCTCGCAAGAGAGCAGATGTATAAAACACGCCTTACAGACAACAGTGCTGCCATTCTGGGATATAGCAGAGATACATTCTTTAACCGTACGCCTAAACATTTCTGTTCTCACCAGCATACTCCTTACGTTGAGGAAGACGCGTGTCCTGCTGTTGTTATTGGCAATGAGGGAGCGTATATTGCATGGGATATCTTTACCGAGTATGCGACTGTTGGAAGTATAATACACAAGGATACCTTTATAAAGGTAGTCGATATTCTTCTTGGAGACAAAAAGACCCTTAAAACCAATCTTGGCTCGGCTGGGGTTATTACACTGACAGAGCAGAATGACAAGAAGAGATTCGTTCTTCATACCCTTTATGCCATACCGCAAACAAGAGGTAACGGAATTCAGGTCATTGAGGATCTGCCCACCGTATACGGTACGACAATTGATCTGAAGTTGCCTGTAAAGGTAAAGAGGATATACGACGCTCTTGACAAAAGCGAAGTAGCGTTTACACAAGACGGCGACCTTTGCCACATAACCATCGATAGCTTTACCTGCTCAAAGGTTCTTGCGATAGAGTATTAACCTACTTTCTTTAAAAAGAAAGTAGGCAAAGAAACTTCCCTTATTTTCTTTGAAAAGAAAGTAGGCAAAGAAACTTCCCTTATTTTCTTTGAAAAGAAAGTAGGCAAAGAAACTTCCCTTATTTTCTTTGAAAAGAAAGTAAGAAAAGAAACTTCCCTTTTTTCTTTGAAAAGAAAGTAAGCAAAGAAACTTCCCTTATTTTCTTTGAAAAGAAAGTAAGAAAAGAAATTTTCTTTACTTTTTTGAAAGGAAGGTAAGCAAAAAATCTTGATTCTTTTGAGAAAGAGTATAAAAAAACAGACATTCCTTGGCGGATAGCCGATTGGAGTGTCTGTTTTTATATTATTTAAGTGTTAAAAGAGTTTTTGTTGCAGAGCGAGGGGGTATGGTAATTATAATATTACTGCTTCAAAAAATATATACTGAATTTTTAATCACAAGCACGAAGGATCAAATTCTGTATTATGGCTTTCTGATGCTCAAATTAAGCAAGATCGAGATAACTGCAAGGATAAGTAGGAGCGCAAAGGGAACAACGTATCCGCCGCTTGATGTCTGTAATGCAGTACAAGCAGTTGCAATAAATGATGCTGCCATAAGATTGAAATTGCTTATGCTTAAATTGGATGCAAAATGTTTTTTGCCGTAAAACGCAAGTGTGAATGCCGAAGAAACTGTGGGTGACGTTCCGTAGGAAAGACCTGTGAGGCATAAACCAACGACACAAAGGGGCAGGGAAGAGATGACCACCGAGACCAGTGTCGCTGATGCTGCAATCGTTGTAAGAACGGTCGCGCCGATCATAGTAAAGCGGCGTCCAAGTGTGTCAAAGACTACACCCGTGAGAATCCTTCCCAAGCCGTTACAAACGGCAAGAACACCTACAAGTGTTGTCGCAAGATTTGCTTCAGCACCAACAGAAAGGGCAAGGTCGTTTGCAAAGCTTATAACCGAGCTGCCTACTGCAGTGAAGCAGACAAGAGCGAGAAATGCTCTCCAGAAGGTGAAACGACGGATCATTTCAGATGGAGTATAATCACGCTCCTCAAAGACTTCTTCGCGTACCGAAGCTTTTCTTTTAGCCGTTGGAAATACCATATCGGGAGAGGGAGGGGTAATGAATATAGCGGAGACTATCAAAACAATGCCTATGACGGCACCGATCACTATGTAGGTAGTCTTCCAGCCGAGTGGACTTGCAAACATACGAACAGCTACTTTTCCAAGAATCAGCGTACTTGCGCCAAATCCCATCATTAAAATACCAGAGGACAGTCCCTTGCGGTCGGGGAAATAAGAATTTACGGTTGAAATGATAGCGATATATGCCATACCGATGCCAAGACCTGCAAGGAATGAATAGCTGAAGAATAGCCAAACGGTCGCGATCGGAGCAATGATTCCCGCCAGCGCGATTCCTGATCCCGCAAGAATCCCCGCAAGGAGAATCGTGATTCGTGTGCCGATACGACGAACGAGCTGCCCTGACAAGAATCCTCCGATACAGAAGAAGCACATGGTCAGAGTATAACTGAACGCAAGGTTGCCCGTTGAAAAGCCTACCTCGTCCTTGAACGGAACTTTCAGAATAGACCATGCGTAAATGATACCCGCAAAGAGCATCGTAATAACGCCAATGACAAGAATGAACCAACGTTTATTTATGTTGTTTGATTTCATTAGAAAACCTCTTTTTTGATGTAAAAACTCTAATATTGTATCTTATATTATATCACATTAATAGGAAGATGTAAAGAGAAATGAATGGAAAAGCTTTCTTCTTTTTGATCAAAGGAAAATAAACCGTTTCTTTGCCTATTACATTAAAGTGTTTTTGCATATTCTTTTTTACAAAAGAAAGCAAGAGGCATCATAGGGCTTTATAATAAAAAGTGTTGACATTTTATATTCAATAATGTATAATTTTTGTGTGACCATCGAAAGGTCGGACTTTTTATATTTCGAATACGAAAGGACAACATTATGCGTTTTTTATCACTTTTTCTTGTGGTCGTTATGCTTTTTTTGTTTACGGCTTGCGTAAACGAGAGCGAAAATACTCACACCGATGACGGTGATATCAAAGGTGGAGCGGATTTGAATGACGGCGGTGCGTCGGATGACTCGAGTGACGGAAATACCGACAAAGAAGAATCCGAAAAAACGGACGAAAGCAAAGACGAAAGCAAAGACGAAAGCAAAGACGAAAACAAAGACGAAAACAAAGACGAAAACAAAGATGAAAGCAAGGACGAAAATAATGACGACAACGAAGACGAAATCGATGAAGGAGATAAGGAATTGACTATGGAAAACTCACTTTTGTCTATGTGTGGGATTAATAATGTCACATATAAGGAAGTTCCCGAATTTGATCCTATAGGAGAATTCGCGGGTATCAAGGCTATCACCTATGACGGTGCTATGATCGGATCATCCAAAACAAAGGTTTTTGCTTACCTCGGTTTCCCTGAGGGAGCAAGCGCGGAAAATCCCGTTCCTGCTGTTGTACTGGTGCATGGAAGTCAGAACGGCATTCCATACGCTAAGTGGGTAAAGGAATGGAATGATCGCGGATATGCCGCTATTTCTATGTCCACCAACAATTTCTTTCCTAAAAATGCCACCGCAGGTGACAGGGAATATAGCGAGGAACTTTCAAATTGGAACGTTGGACTTTATGGAGTTTTTGAGGAAGAGGGTTACGTCACCGCTCCTCGAAATGAGGTCATGAGCGACTCGGCGAAACATTACTCGGAGCAGTGGATGTACCATGCGGTCAGCGACTGTATCCTTGCGGGTAATCTTATGCGTGCGGACAAACGTGTAAACTCCGAGCTTGTGGGCATATGCGGTATCTCATGGGGTGCTACCGTCACATCGATCGCTATCGGTTACGATTCAAGTTATGCCTTTGCTATACCGATATACGGCTCAGGCTATCTGACCGAAGCACATACCGTTTTTGCGGGTATTTTCGCCAAGGATAAAAATCCGGAGTATTGGTTAGCTGAGAAGAGATTTGACAATGCGGATATGCCGATTCTTTGGCTTTGTATGAACAACGATACGCCTTTTTCAATGAACTCTAATATAAAATCTTATTTGCATACTGTCAAAAATAATGAGGAGACGAGACTTGCGGCGATCAACGGTTGGGCTCACAGCCACGGATCCGGATGGTCTCGCGAGGAAGCTTACGCCTTTGCCGACTCGGTCTGCGGCAAAGCACCACGCATGCCCAAATTGATTCTTGACGGAAAACAGCCTACACTTATTAATCCCGATAACGTGGACATAATGGGTGTAACGCTGTTCTATCTTACCGAAGAATATGCTTATAAGAACGGCACTCCTCCTACGTGGCAGTATATTAATATGAATTATAACAGCAGTAACGATGAGATTACTATAAATATCCCCGAAAACGCCAAAACCTGCTACTATCAGGTAGCATTCTGGATAAACGGCAAAGGCGTCGCTACGACTACCGAAATGTTCGACTTGCTTTCTTTATCTTAATAAAAAAGTAGGCAACCATAGTATAAATGCCCAACAAAAATAGACTTAAGATAATACTTGCTTTTTGAAAACAAATATGATATAATGACAATGTCAATAATTAAAATATGGAGGGAATTATGAAAAAGATTCTTTTACTGTTGATCTCGTTTATCTTGCTGTTATCTCTTGTCGCTTGTAATGATGGCGATGGTACCAACAACTCGGGGGGAGATCCTTCGGGAACCTCAAGTACAGTGCTTAATGAGGCTGAATGGGATCAGATGATTTCAGATGATATGCTTGCCAACTATACCGTTATTATGGAGGGCAACATGTCGGTTACGACGAATGGTAAAGAGGAAGGCACAAGCGACGTAAAGCAAAAGACCAAGGTTGCAAACGACAAGCTCTCAATGGAGATCTTTGCAGGTGATCAGTCGGTAGACACGATGGTGATTGACGGTGATCTCGCTAAAGCGCAGATGACACAGACTTCACAGCTCTTTAAGACTCTTATGGCTGAATACGACAACTTTACTTATGATGCTGATAAAAAGATCTATAAAGTAACCGAGAGCGTTACCATCGACACTGTGTTGAAGGGCTTTGGCTATCAAGATGAGGGAGCCGTTCGTGAGTTTGATGTTCCTACAGTGATCGTAATGCGTGATGCAGAGATAACAGTTTCAGAGGATGGTAAGCTGGTGTCCTTTGTATGTGACTATAGCCAATCAATGACGATGACAGACGGCGACGAAGTTGTTACTTCCGGCGTTGTTACATGGTCGTTCAGTGATTTTGGTACGACCGTAATTGAAGAAAATTAAAAAACACAGCGAAGACCGAATGGTCTTCGCTGTATTTTTGTTTTGGCAATCATAAAATCGGACACATCACCCGGAAAGACCCGAATGATGTGTCCTTTTTTAACGGACTTGTTCAACATCGTTCGGGAGTTTTTTATATAGATTTATTTGTGTTGTCAATATCAGAACACTATGATCTCATCTGCTTCATCTTCATGACAAATATTATGTCTGTATTTTGCGCCAAGCTTAGAATGGTGAGCAAGAATTATTTTTTTTGTCGAATTTCTGAATGCTATCCTTACTATTTCGGAATTTGCGTCATCATTGACCGTTATTATTTTATCATCCGAAAATCCGTCGCATGAAAGAAAAGCAATATCGGTATTTATCGAGCGCAGGAAGTTTTCGGCTTCTCTGCCTACAAGGCAACGCTCGCTTTCTCTGTATTCTCCGCCTGTAAGGACACATTTTATATTAAGCTTTGCAAGTGCTTGAACAAACTGCACCGAGTTGGTAATGACACGAATATCCTTATAATTTTTAAGACAGGGTATAATATATGCACACGAGGAAGAATTATTGAGAAAAATGGTTTGACCGTCATTAATGTACTTCGTCACGCGAAGAGCAAGGTCTCGTTTCTCCTTTTCATTTATTTTCAGACGCATCAAAAGGGGATATTGGATATAATCGTTTTGTGCAAGCGCGCCGCCGTGATAACGCTTGATCAGTCCCTCATTTTCCATAAGCTTGAGATCTCTGCGTATGGTCATCTCACTCACAAAAAGGATTTTAGATAAGTATCTTACCGTAACTCTTTGCTTTTGTTGAGTTAACTCAAGAATTTGATTTTGTCTTTCATTGAGCGCCATATAACTTCTCCCTTGTGTTTGTTTATATGTTCGATTTGCTTAAAAACGAACATGTATTGCGTTATAATTGTTTGTATGATATGATTATAGCATAGGATATGACAAAAATCAATAATGAAACGAAAGTTTTTATCACATGAATAAAAATGACAAAAACGGAGGCTTTTATATGAAAGAGAAGGCATACGTATTAGGTATCGATATGGGTACCGGAGGCGCCAGAGTCGGCATCTTTGATACTGAAGGTGAGCCCATAGTTTTTTGCGGGGAAAACTACCCTTTGTATACTCCCGCTTCGGGACGTGCCGAGCAGGATCCGCGCGAGTGGTGGGATGCAATCTGCAAGGCGTCGAGGGCGGCAATAGAAAAAAGCGGCATTGATCCGAGAGACATCAAGGGAATGAGCGTCGATACGACATGTTGTACTGTCCTTGTTTCAGGGGACGATATGGACCCTCTTACAAGAGCGATCCTCTGGATGGACGTTCGTGCATCAGAGGAAGCAAAGCGCATCTTTGAGAGTGGACACGATGCTCTCAAATACAATGGCTACGGAATGGTCTCTGCCGAGTGCTTACCCGCAAAGGCTCTTTGGATAAAAAATAACGAGCCTGAGCTTTGGTCGTGCGCAACAAGACTTTACGAATGTACCGACTGGCTTATGTACCGTCTTACGGGAGAATATACTGCAAGTATAAATTGTGCATCTGCGCGTTGGTATTATAATTCCGAGGAGGGTGGATATCCTGTTGATTTTTATGAGAAGATAGAACTTGAGGACCTCGTAGAGAAGCTTCCACCGAGAGTTGTGCCTATGGGAGAGCTTGTAGGTGGGCTTACCGAGGCTGCGGCAAATGATCTCGGACTTGTAGCGGGTATACCCGTAGGAGAGGGAGGAGCTGATGCTTTCGTTGGAGTTATAGGTCTTAACGCTGTACAGCCTGGTAAGATGACGCTTATCACGGGCTCGTCTCACCTTCATATTGCGCAGGTAAGATCCCCTGTTCACGCAAAGGGTATTTGGGGTTCATATCCGGATTGTATTGTAAACGGACTTCAAATGGTTGAGGGCGGACAGACCTCAACGGGCTCGATCATAGAGTGGTTCGTAAAGAATATGTGCGGTGACGTAAAGCAGCGGGCAAAGGAAGAGGGAAGAAGTGTATACGATATTCTCAATGAAGAGGCTGAAGCACTTGGTGTTGGCGCGGAAGGGCTTTTGGCACTTGATTTCTTCCAAGGAAATCGAACACCTTACGTGGATCCTGATGTAAGAGGTATGTTTTACGGTCTCTCGCTTGGACATACAGCGTCTCATATGTATCGCGCGATAATTGAAAGCATTTGCTATGGTACAGAGGCAATAATCGAGTCCTTCAGGGCGGCAGGCTTTGAGCCGACCGAAATGATAATCTCGGGCGGTGCTGTAAAGAGCAGATTTTGGTTGCAGACACACGCTGACGTGAGCAACCTTCCCATAACCGTACCGAAGGTCACCGAGGGGCCTTGTCTTGGCTCTGCGATACTTGGAGCGGTTGCGGGCGGTGTTTACCCTGATATAGAGACCGCGGCAAAGAGTATGACGAAAATAGATTATGTCGTAACTCCTGACCCTAAGAAGCATGAAGAATATAAATTCTATTTTGAGAAATACAAAGAGTTTTATGCTTTGACAAAGGACTGGATGCACTCGGTCACAAAACATTCTGTAAAATAAAGTGGAGGTAGTTGATATGGCAATAATTGAACCCTCGATTCTGTCCTGTACTCTTACAAAGCTTGGCGAACAAGTCGTCTCCGCCTGTCGCGGAGGAGCCGATGCCTTACATATTGACATTATGGACGGAGTTTACGTAAGTAATCTTACCTTTGGCCCAAGAACAGTGAGCGACCTCAAAAAAATAACCGATATTCCGCTTTCGGTGCATCTCGAAGTGCTGAATCCCGAGAATTACGTTGATATGTTTTGCTCGGCGGGCGCCGACGTTTTCACCTTTCAACTGGACGCTTGCCACAATCCTATACATCTCTTAAAGGAGATAAGAGCGAGAGGAATGAAGGCGGGCATAGGAATAGGTCCTGCGTACGGAATAGATACTATTAAGTATCTATTTCCACACATCGACTATATAATTCTTATGAGTGTGGAGCCGGGATATGAGAAGCAGACCTTTGAGGAGAGTGTATATGAAAAGCTTGTAGCGCTCAAAGCACTTATGAAAGAGTACGGATACTCAATACCTGTAGGAATTGACGGTGGAGTTGACATTGAGAAGGGTAAAAAGCTGCTCGAGCTTGGTGCTGATAAGCTTATAGTCGGTAGTTACGTATTCTATAGCGAAGATATAGAAAAAACAGTAAAAGAGATGAAGAAACTGTAAAAAGGAGATATAAAATGTTAGTTACTTCAAAGGAAATGTTCAAAATTGCGCAGGAGAAGCAATTTGCTATCCCCTCGGCAAACTTTATTGACCTCGAGTCCCTTCGTTGGCACGTCGAGGTGGCAGAGAAGCTTGGATACCCTCTTATTCTCTCCCTTGCAGAGGCTCATATCGGAGAGAATATAACACTTGAGGATGCGGCTTTAGTTGGCAAGAAATATGCTGAAGAAGCAAGTGTTCCCGTAGTTCTTCACCTCGATCACGGAACGACTCCGGAGCTCATAAAGAGATCTATAGATCTTGGCTTTACGTCGGTAATGATCGATGCGTCAATGGAAGATTTTGATGAAAATGTAAGACGCACAAAGGATATAGTCCATTATGCTCACTCACACGGGGTAGTGGTTGAAGCAGAGATAGGACACGTCGGTGTCGGACACAATATTGGTGTTGCCGAGAGTGCCACAGCGGACGATTCAAGCTATACATCGGTTGAGTCGGCAGTGGAATTTTGCAAGTGCACCGACGTTGATTCACTTGCTATTTCTATCGGAACAGCGCACGGTCTTTACAAGGGAATACCCAAGATAAATTTTGAGCGTTTGGCTGAAATAGCAAGCGCGATAGATACGCCCCTTGTTCTTCACGGAGGCTCGTCATCAGGAGACGAAAATCTTAACAAATGCGCTAAAGGAGGTATTACTAAGGTAAATATCTACACCGATTTTCTTGTCGCGGCAAAAAATGAGATAGATGAGGGTAATCCCGATAACTACCTTGCCCTCAAGAAGCTTGCAAAGGCGGGTATGCAGAAGTGCCTTGAGCATTATTATAAAGTCTTTGATACACAGAAAATATAAAAATACAGGAGATAAAAAATGGCAGTATATAAGGAAACTATTGAGGTAAAGTCGCACGGAAAGACACCTACATATGTAAACGTAACACCTGAGGTAAGGGCGGCAATAGAGAGAAGTGGAATCAAAAATGGAATTTGTACCGTAATTTCTCCTCACACGACGTGTAGCGTATTCTTTGAGGAATTTGTACACGATTTCACAGAGGACGGAGAGGAATTCTTGCAGGTCGACCTCAATAACGTTCTCGGTAAAATAATTCCAGATCAGACGGGAGAAGGAATATTCCTTTATCCCGGAGAAGAGCACTATAAGGCTGTGGCATCGTGGCCCGATGCCGAGGCATATCTTCCCGGCGGAGATCGAACAGCGCTGTGGAATGGAGATGCACATCTTAAGGCTACGATACTTGGCTCAAGTCAGACCTTTGATGTTGATAACGGTAAGCTTGGTGTGGGAACAACAGGCTATATCTATTTCGTTGATTTTGACCGCACACGCCCCCGTACGCGCAAATGCAAAATAATTGTTATAGGAGAGTAATAAAATGAAAAGACAGGTAAGAGTTCCGTTTTTGATAGTCAACCCCAAGGCATACATCTACGGAAACGAGTCGCTTGAACTCGCAAAGGTATGCGATGCGCTTTCCGAGGAGTATGATATTGATATCATATTTACAGCACAGCACGTAGATATACGCATGATAGCAGAAGCAACAAAGAATATAGTTCTCACCGCACAGCACATGGACGGAATCGTAGCGGGAAGAGGAATGGGACACATCCTTCCCGAGGGTGTGAAGGCTGCGGGTGCGCAGGCTGTAGTTCTCAATCACGCAGAGCATGCGCTCAAGCTCGATGAGCTTGACAGAGCAATGAAACGTGCAAACGAGCTTGATCTTTTTACGATCGTTTGCTGCGATTCGCCCGAGGCGGCAAAAGCAGTTGCAACGCTCGGACCCGATATGATGATATGTGAGCCTACAAGTGGAATCGGTACAGGAAGCATTAGCAGTGACGATTACATTCATGCAACTAACGATGCAGTGAAGTCGGTAAGCAAAGATATACTCATACTTCAGGCTGCAGGTGTATCGACCGGTGATGATGTATATAAAGTAGTAATGGAAGGTGCACACGGAAGCGGCGGAACAAGTGGTATTCTCAATGCACCCGACCGCAAGGCGAAGATAGTAGAGATGCTTGATGCACTCAAGAGAGCAGAAAAGGATCTCGGAATAAAGTAATAAATACAAGTTGAGGGTGAACGTATGTTCACCCTTTTTGATTATTCACGCTAACCATCCCCTATGTCACCCAAATCGCATATGTTTTACATATAAAATATTGGACACATCACGAACGAAAATACGTTTATGATGTGTCCAATTTTTTATTTTATTTGCAAAAGTTTTCTTTTGCTTACCTTTTCTTTTTTGAAAGAAAAGTAAGTTACTTGCTTGCCTCTTCGATAGCAACTGCAACACCAAACGTCATGCTTATCCTATGATTGTTATATGTGTCGAAGAGCTACATCATCTCTGTGTGTTAGTGAACTTTGAGACGTATTGAAATGAGAGAAAGCTTTAACTGATCCAACCGGTGTTGGTGAACGGGACTGTTTTAGGACTTGTAGAGTATTGGAGTTGTGATTATTCCCTCGGGGAGCAATCTGTACTCGTATGTCCAATGTGTGCCCTCTGTTCTCCAGCTGTTAGGGCCGAGCCATCTGAATTTATTGTCTGCGCAATGGATATTTCCAAAACAGTTGTGGCGAGAGATGTAAGCATTGATGCACGCGGTGTGCTTGCCTGCGCAGAGCTTGCCGAGATTTGCTGTGTATGGTGGATATGCGATTGTATCTACTTTCTTTCCGTCAACCTCGACAGTCATTACAGCCGCGCGGTAGTGCATGGTTTGAAGGTAAACGTTTGCATCCTCGTCAAGATCAAATGGGATCTCGTAGCCAACTACACCGCCGTAAAATGGCAGCCCTTGCTTATCGAGTCTGTCGAAATAAAGTGTTTTGGGAAGCTCACATATCTTGGGTTTGCTACCCTCGACCATGACACCGAAATCGCCGAGTATGTAACAACACTCAACGTCTGTTCGCTCATCGAAGGGAAGCTTGATTGTGAGTATGTTTTTGCCCCTCTTTATCGTAGGAAGTGCGGTCTTTCTTATGGAAATATCCGTATAGAAACCGAGATCCTTATATTCAACCGGCTCGCCGTTGAATGTGATCTGCGCAAACTCCGGATCTTCGAGTGCAAGTATTGGCGCCTTTACGTCGATATCGCTATTTATTGTATATTCGAGAGTTATGCTCCAACGCGGAGTCCTTTTCTCTATAGCCCAAGGCTGAACTACAGAGCTTACACGCATTGGAAGTCCTACGCGCATACGGAGCTTACTGTCAAGGCGCAGGATCTCTTCCTCATCCTCAAATTCACCACCGTCAAGAGAGTATCTTGCCTTGTCAAGCAGCAGAACGTTCGGCTCTGAGAGTGTGTAGCGAACGCACTGGGGAGCTGTTGTAAGCTTTTGGAAGGTCAAAGTTGCTGGAGGGGTGAGAGAGTTTGTGTACTTACCGTCCTTAAAGAAGATCAAAGCGGAGTCATAGTCATAAAGGCTTACTGTAACGACAGTATCCTCTCCAACGTATCTGAAGTTTACCGGCAGAACATCACCGCTCATAGTGTCCCAAAGCTCAGGTGTAAACATTCCATGGATCTTTATGTTATACTCCTTGCATGTTGAGATGTCCTTATTGTAAGGCTCATCGCAATGCGAAAGGAAAAGCCAAACTCCATTTTCGTCTCTTCTTATCTGATGGATAAGATCGCTTGAGAGTGCACCGTTGGTGTAGCGAACATCTATTGTTCTGTATTCGTTGAGGGATGCGAGCAGAGCGGAGCGGTTGAAGGAGATCTGATCGGATATCGCATAAAGCTTCTTTCCGCGCTCAGAGATCACAGCGTCCTCGTACTTTGGAGCGTCGCCCATAAATATTAGCTTGCCGCCTGCTGCTTTAAAGTCCTCAAGACGCTCAAGTGTGGTGGAGCGGAGAGTTTCGCACTCCGGAACGATGATAACGTCGTATTCCATCTTTCCGACCTTGATAGGTGCGCTTGCCTTTTCGCACTGCGCAGGGAGAAGGGATTCGGATATGTAGTCGAAGTCAATAGATCCACGCAAAAGCCACTGTGTAACATTTTTGAAATTATCCTCCATAGCCGAGCGAACGAGGTTGGTATTCTCCTCGGGGCCAAAGTGAAGCCAATAGCTCTCTATGGGATGAATAAGACCGACCTTCACGATAGGCTTACCGCGGGTGAGGGCGGTGTTAACTCTTGCAAAATGGTCCTCGACATAGGAATATTCCTTATACCACGATGACTGATAGTGGATAGAAGCGGGGTAATCGCGCTTTGCATTTCCGTGCATAGATACCCAAGAAAGGTGCGGTACGCGAACGGTTACGCCGAGTGCTGCCTGCCAGTCGCCGTGAAGCTTGTGATCACGGAAATCAAAGTCCCAGCCCGTAACGCCGTAAAGTTCGCTGAGCATTGCCGTGCGTCCGTATTGGTGAACTGTGGATTGGCACTGCTTTGCTGTGCTGTATAAAAATTCTTTGCAGAGCATATCTATTCCGGGGATACCGAAAGAACGGTAGGAGCGCATTGCCTCTCCAAGTGCGTGTGTCTGTTGGTATAGACTGTCTTCTTCCATCATGTGTCCGGTGAGTGCAATTCCGTGATCGTCGCACCACTTGCCGCAAGTGTCAGCAAACGCTTCGGTGAAGCGATCACAAACATGGTCGTGATATCTGTAGCGTACGACCGACGGCTGTCCGTCGGGAAGATCCCAGAGAAGCTCGGGGAGATAGGGGATGATGGATTCACCGTATTTTGCCGTGTAGGTATCGTCAAGATCATCGGTCCAAGGAAGTGTTACATCGGTTAAGCTGTCGGCGTAGGGGAGCACAGTTTTATGAGAAAACTGCGGCTCATCGGTAAAGATAGCTGGAATGGTCTTTCCAAACTCATGACCGACAGCTTTTTCATAGGGCTTGTAGGTAACGTCAATGAATTTTTCTATTGCTTTGTGGTTGAGCGTGTCAACGTAAGCTTGACCGTTGAACCAAGGGGAGTTATCGGATATCTCGCGGAGCACGAGCCATTCGCATCCTTCCGCCTTTTCTCCTTTTTCAAGTAGCTTGTAAGAGTGCAAGCACTTATTTTTGTCAAGAACAATGTCAAATCTTGCGATAAGCTTATGCTTATCTTCGTTTATCGTTATATTAACATTGGGAGTGAAGCGGAGATATCGCTGACGCATGTTGATGTCCTTGGTTACGATTCCTCCTGCAGCGCCGGAGGGCCAGCGGTCCTCGTCGTAGAGCCACGCAAGCATATTTTTTTCCTTTGCATGATCGGTACAAGCCTTTATGAGCGACATGAACTCGTCCGAAAGATATTCAGTGGACATACCGGTTCTTACATGCATGTGGAATCCGCCAAGTCCCATTTCCTTGAAAATATCTATCTGTCGGAGAAGCTCGTCCTTTTTAAGGTCACAGTTCCACGCCCAGAACGGTGTTCCGCGATATTCGGCGGAGGGGCTCTTAAAAAGGTTTTTATCAAGATTTTTTTCTTTTCGGTTGCTGTCGTAAATCATGATTTGCTCCTTTACATACATTATTATTTGTTTGAGGATTTTGCCTTTTCGCGTTATTGAGACGTTTTGTATTCTTTATGTCGCGACTCGATTACACAACATTCTTTACTATTATTTTCCTCCGAAGCTTCCCGCAGTGTTAGCTACGGAGCTGTCGTCAACGTTCTTAAGTCTTGATGTTGCACGGTGTGCATTAAGCTCGCTAAGATATCTTTCCTCATCTACGGGAATAGCGATAGACTCGCCGTTGTTCCACCCCGAAAGCTCGATAGCGTTCATAAGTTCGACTCCGAAGATTCCGTCGGTACCCTTAACGAATAGCGGCTCTTTGCCAAGGACTGCTGCGGTAAAGTTGTTGATTATACCTGCATGGAAAGGATTTTCTCCTTCGGGCTTGATTTCGACTATTTCGCACTTAGGCTTATCAAATCCCGTGGTAGCGGTCTTACTCCACTCAATGCTGTCGATCTCGTTTTTATACCAGAAAAGATTTTTATTATTCTCGCAAACAAGTTTTCCAAGGCTTCCCGAAACCTCGAATCTGTTTGTGCCGGGAGTCTCGCCCGTAGTGGTTACAAATACGCCGGTCGCGCCGTTCTTATAGCGGAAGCAGGCAGTAACTTCGTCCTCGACCTCTATATCATGCCATTTGCCGTATTGGCAAAAGCTATTTACCTGTACAGGCATCTCACCAACAACCCACTGCAGAAGGTCGATCTGGTGAGGACACTGGTTGATAAGAACTCCTCCGCCTTCGCCTTCCCACGTAGCTCTCCAGCTTCCGCTGTCGTAATACTGCTGGGTACGGAACCAGTCTGTAATTATCCAGGTTACTCTCTGAAGCTCGCCTATGCCTCCGTCGGCGATTATTTGACGCATCTTTTGATAGAGGGGATTGGTGCGCTGGTTAAACATCATACCAAAGAGAGCACCGCTTTTTTTGGATGCCTCGTTCATTTCGCGAACCTGCTTGGTATAAACTCCCGCAGGCTTTTCGCAAATTACGTTGATGCCTCTCTTAAGGCATTCTATTACTATTTCGGGATGCTGGTAGTGTGGAACCTCAACGAGTATTGCGTCGCAAAGACCGCTATCGAGCATCTCGATGTAATTTTCAAAATATACGGGATCGCACTTAGGTGCTTTTTTCTTTACGTTTTCGATCTTTGTGGGATTGATATCACATACTGCACTTACAATTGCATCGACAGCCTTTCCTGCCTCGAATATATTAAAAAGATAATGTGTTCCTTGATTTCCAAGTCCTATAATTCCGTATCTTACGCTCATTTTATTCACCTCGAAATTTTACTTTAAATTTTTTTTAACATAACAAACGCTTTTCTCCACCTGAGCAAGCGTGTCCGGAAGAAGTGCTGCATTGTCCTGCTCAACGATGAAATACTTTGTTCCCGCCTCGCGAGCCGTCTTTATTACACTTTCAAAATCGATATTGCCGTCCCCCATAGGGCAGTAGTAGGGCTTTACGGTCCAACCGTCCTCCTGTACATCGATCTTGTAGTCCTTTAGATGAATACACTCTATTCTTCCGCTTAGTTTTTTGATAGTATCAATAATGCTTACACCGGCATACTGTACCCAATAGGTGTCAAGTGTGAAATTGATATACGGAGCATCCGCAAGCATTTCCATAACACTCTTACCGTCATGACGAATGAACTCGATCGAGTGGTTATGATAAAAGAATTTAAATCCTCCCTTTGCCATTTTTTCACCCGCCTCGTTGAGTGCGGCAATCGTTTTCCTTGCTTTTTCGGGATCGGTTATGGTAGATCCGGGCATTGCGCCAAGACCTATGTTTTTGCAACCAATGCTCTCGTGTTCCTCCATAAGAGCCTCTGTGTCGTTGAGAATGCGATCCATAGGTACATGGGTAAGTACTACTTTCATGCCGGTTTTGCTGATCGCTCTCTTTATCATCGGAGCGTCAAACGGTGCGCCCGAGAACTGTACATAGCTATAGCCCATTTCTTTGAGTTTTTCGAGGACATCTGTGAATTTCTCCTCGGTCTCAAGATAGTTTCTGATCGAATGCAGATTAAGTCCAAGTCCTTCTTTTATCATATTATAAATACCCCTTTCTTTTTGGTGTGACTGCCGTTCACAAATATGTTTTTTGATTATTTAACTATCGGCTCATTGCCGTAAAATATATCCTTCCAGCTTTCGGTCTTCGGTTGGTTATATATAGCACCGTAAGCATCCGGGCGTCGACAACGCTCGGTCATCTGCTTTATATTTTCGGAATAAGCGGAGCAACCTGTAGTGTGAGTTATCCAAGTCTTTCCGATGTCAATTTCAACCACCTTATACGACGGATCTCTAAAACGTTCGATTATCTCTCCGTCGGGAGCTACGATACCCGTGAAAGCAACGTCATTGTTGCCATCGATCTGTGTACATGCTATATGCATCACGTTATCTATCGCTCTCGCTCTCAGCTTAAGCTCCCATTGCGGAATGAGAGTGTCTCCGTACAGCGGATACAATACAAGCTCAGCACCGTTATTCCCAAGACATCTTGCGCTTTCGGGGAAATAATTATCCCAGCATATCATAATACCGACCCTGCCGATATCAAGCTCAAAGACGGGGAAATCCTCTCCATTTGAAAGTCCTCGCATCTGCTCATTGTGAGTAAGATGTACCTTTCTGTATCTGCCTATCTCCTTACCATCACGGTCAAGTATATAAGAAGAATTATATACTTTTCCGTCAACATATTCGTAGTCCCACGGAACAACATAAGCGTGATATTTTTTTGCAAGTGCAGAGCATCTCTGCTTCCACTCTGCAGAAAGCTTTAAAAGTCTGTCGTGATCCTTTACTATGCTTCTGTCCGGTACATGTTGAAATGCCTCCGGGAAAAATACAAGGTCTGCTCCCTCGATAAAGCATCTTTCAGCCTGAGAATACAGCATATCGCATCTTGCATTGTAATCATCCTCTGTCCGCTGTGTCACCTGAATAAGTCCAATTTTAGCCACTGCCATAGCTTTTCTCCTTTATAAATCCACGGTTTTGATGGTGTTTCTTTGTTTTATGGTAGCTTTGTTCCCGTTTATTAAAATTTCAGGAGACGGCTCTTCTTTTCCGTCAGTCGAAAAATATACGGCGGAAGCAAAAATATATTCATCCTTATCAAGAACATCCGTTTCATAGCAAGGATAGATGGATTGGGGGCAAAGAAGATGCATTCCGGGATGTGAGGCTTGTACTGAATATTTTACCGGAACGTCTGATATCACCTCGATCTTACTTACCTTGTTTTCATACAGCGCAGTATTTCCGAGAAGCTTGTATGCATCATTTCTTACACCGATACTGAAGCCGCCCTCGCATACCGTATATCCTTGTGAAAGTGTTACCTTGTGTATTCTTACATGCCAGCCGTTTTCAAGCGGAATGAGCCATGTTTTGATCTCGGTAGTGGGATCGTTTGCAAATGGAATATGCTTAGAAACAAGCACACCGTTTACTGTCTGATTGTCTATGATTCTGCGTCTGTGAGAAGTCATAGTCCCGTCGGGTGTAATAAGAGAGATCATGTTATCTGAAGATGTAACGTCAACGCTTGAAAGGGCGTAGCCTGAACGGGAATTGTAGGCGAATTTCGAGTATGCGCCTGCCATATCGTTAAAGCGGTGACCAAACACCTCGTTTTGATAATAATGAAGTGCTCCGTTGTAAAGTGTTACGCCGTTTTTGGCGTTATCTCCCGCAATGACCGTATCAAGCCCTTTCAGCGGATTGGGTATAATGAAATTTTCCTGTTCTATAGGCAGCGGTTTTATCTCGCTTGACCAAAGAGGAGAGCTCTCGTCAGCGAGGAAGCATAAAAAGCCTTCTGTGTAGCAGCTGATCGCTCCGTCTGAAGCGTAGCTTTCGCCAAAGCCTGAGCTTGAATAAAGATAACCGACAGGAAAACATCCGTCCTCGGTAGGAATACTGTTGTTATAGAAGTATTCAATGTTTTTCTTGACTACGTTTTTGCAAAGTCCTGCGTCTATATCACAGCCTGTTATAACAGCGAGAGCAAATGGGGCTATCGCGGCAAAGCGATAACCGATAGATCTTCCGTATGCCGCCATACCGCCATCACTGTCAAAATAATGAAGGAAGTGATTAAGGTACTCTGAGCTTCTCTTTCTGTATTTTTCGCATTTTTTATCGTAATCCGCGTGATTCTTGTCGGCAATAAGGATCCATAGAAGAGTATAGGTGTGATGCGCCCATGCCTCGTAGTAATCAAATCTGCCAAGCTCGCCGTCGCTGTACCAGCCGTTTCCATAATAAAGCTTTTCAAGGAAGTCGTAGCCCTTTTGCATATCCTCGTCTACCTCTGAACAATCGTATCCGAGCTTCTTAAGTATTTCTATACAGAATATCGGGTACCAATAATGGTTATTTTGCCACGAGCATTTGATAGCCTTAATTGACCATTCCTTTATCCAACTTGAGATAGTATCTCGTTCGGTGTCGTTCAAAACGTCCCAAAGCTTTTCTTTTGCAAAACAGACGGCAACAAGATAAGCAGCTATTTCGGTTACTGACTGATTAGCAAAGGTTTCCTCAGTCTCCTTGGTTACGTTTCGGTCAAAGCGGAGAGGGGAGTCTTTTCTTGTACCGTCGAGCATTATCATATTGATGAAATCATTTACCTGAATTTCCTTGCCATTATGTGTTACGGTAAGCGAGCCATCGTTTATAAATGGGGCAATACCCCACATAGGGCGGAAGATATCTTCTATTTTAGTGCATTCAAAGCTTACCCGATCACTTATAACATACTGATAATCGGGAGAATACCGTTTGCTCATTCTGTCAAGAAGTGCCTTATACGTTTTCTTTGCTTTTTCATAAAGTTCTTTTCTGACTGTCATTTCACACCTCCGTTTGGGGCGGGCTGCAAATGAGAGCAACCGCTCCTTTTAAAGTAAATTCAATATTGGCTGGGATAAAAAATCGATCTCCACGTTTAAGACAGTGCTTTTCGCCTCCGCACAGAAGAATACCGTAGTTTTCCGTAACTACTACTGTAGTGAAATGTTCGTATTTTAAAGTAACACAAGCGTTTTTAACAAGTTCAAGCTTAAAGCAGGTGGTGTCCTCGTAACTTACGAGTGTTTCTGTCCCATTATTATTTGTCTTGGGGTTCAAAACAAAGCATTTCTTTATCTCATCAATAGTTCTCGGTGTATAGTCGAAGCAATCAAGCATTGCTTCCTCTCCTACTCCATAGTGTATTTGCATAGGTGTAAGCACATCACCTGCAACTGTTGTCTTCTCGGCTCTCATGGTATAGTCGGTGGGCTCTTGTATCTCAAGGAGAAAGCAACCTGCGCCTATCGCGTGAGGCGTTCCGCCGTTAACAAGTATAACGTCACCAACATTTACGTATATTTTGTGCATACATTCAAGCATTCCGTCCACGTCCTGTTTTTTAAACAACTCCGCAAAGTGTTCCTTTGTAACGTTCTCCTTGAAACCGAGATAAACACAAGCGTTTTCATCTCTTTTTTTAAGAATATACCAGCACTCTGTTTTGCCGTATTCAGTACCGAAATACTTTCTTGCGTACTCTTTTGTTGGGTGTACCTGTATTCCGAGTCTTTCTGCGCTATCAAGAAGCTTGATGAGAACACCGCTTTCTTTTCTTTTTTGACCAAAATCTGCTTCCGAAACAACATCGGTGATCAACAACTCGCCCTCGTCGGTAATAACCCTTGAAATCCCCTCATTTTCGACGTAATTCTTGTTTTTTGCCTCTGTAAATGAGGATATCCAATCCTCAGGATAAAAATCGTCAGTCGCCTCTTTTTCTCCGAGAAATTCCCGAAGCACTTTGCCCCCGCGATAGGTTCTCGCGGCAAACGAGGGAAGCTGCTTTAATGCCTTTTTCGTAATCATATTATTTATCCTTTTCAATGATAATGCTGTCATTTGGCGCTATTACCGCATCCAATGTGATCTCTCTGAAGGTAATCTTGAATTTTTGCTCTTTGTCTGTATAATTGAATACGAAGAACAGGTGTTTTTCAGCATTTTCGGCTACCTTTACGGTAACATCCCCCTCATATTTAAGCTCGCTAAGGCCGTATTCGCAGATCACATCTGCCATAAGAGAGCGTATGCCGGCATCCCCTGTTTTGGAATAGCCGTACCAGAGCATAGTGTTGAAGATCATCACATTGCCATTGCCGTATTTCCTGTTGCTTACTGCGCACCGACCGTCGCCAAATGTGCCTTTTATCTCTCCGGTGGTTACCTCAACGAGATCGCGCATATAGTACCCTTTGACCTTCATACCGTTGTATGTGAAGTCAAGTTGATCGTAGTCGCTGTCGAGGTAATCTATTCCGCAAAGCTCGTTCATCATACCGCCGGGAAGGTCTGCATTAACTATCGATTCGTCATTGATCACGCCGAATCTGCCGTCTATAATCAGCTTTCCGCCGTTTTTGACGTAGTTCTTGAATAAATCCGCGCGCTTACTGTCGATAACGAGATTATTTGTAAGCACCACTGCCTCGTAATTGCCTATCTCATCCAGGGTGATAATATCGGCCTTAACGCCGAGATCGAAGGCAGCCTTGTAGGCACCGAAGATCGATTGGTTGTAAATTGCCTCCTCAAGTCCGTATGAGCGAGCAAAGCACCTTGTATAATCGTCGCAGACGGGATCGAAGAGAATGCCAAGCTTGCCACTTGTCGGAGTAAGAGAACCGTACCTTTCAAATGTATACGAAAGCTCTTTTGCCAGATGATATCTTTCCGTAGGTCTGTCCTTGTAATCAACCAGTCCTCTTCCCATCGTCTGAAGTCCCTTGTTAAAAGGTCTCCACATCCAATAGATAAGACCCTTTGCTCCTGACGAATAGGCTTCAAGGCACCACCGCTTTAACTCATATGGGCGTACACAGGTGGTGGGGTTATATAGAGCTTGAATATGCGTCTGCATCTCGGATATATAGAAGCCACCACGCTTTGAAGCAGTATAAAATGAATCGAACACCTCATGGCGAAGAGCATTTTCCATAGTACCGTGTATCTGTTTGGGATAGAATGACATTCCGATTTCATCAGCAATGTCCTTTAAGATCAGATCGTCTTGAGGACGTTCGTAGCAACAGCCTGTGGAGACCATAGAATGAATATTGTCGGCGATAAGTGGGTGTATTGTGTCCACTTTTTTTATTGCCGCACACCATTTCTTTAAAAATCTTCCAATGGAAGCCTTTCTGAATGCACCAAAGTCGACCTCGGGCACAACGCTCATCCATTTCCATTCCTCATATTCGATCTGTGACCAGTCGCTGTACGTTCTTTCCCACACCTCGTTTAAGTGTTCGATGCTTCCGTACTTTTCCTTTAACCAAATACGGAATTCCTCGATCGTATATTTGTCGTAGGAGTTAAACATAGTTTCATTAAAAACATCGTAAGCGATAAGTGCGGGGAAATCCTTATATGCATTAGCCGTTTTTTCAAAATGATTACAGATAAGTTCGTTTACCTCAGGATTAAAGTAGCTTAAAAAACCAAAGCTACTTTGACCGAATTCGCGGCTTCCGTCCTTTTTTTCAGGGTGAAATTCCTTTTTCATCATAAAATCGGGTATATATTCGAATACTGAAAGCTGTCCTGCAAGCTCCATTATGACCTTAATGCCGTATTGCTCGGCCTTTTTTAGTATCATTTTACCCGTGTTAAATGGATATCCATCCTTCTTTTCCTCCCACCAGAAGGCAGCCGGCCATATAACCACCGTATCCATACCGCAGTCGCGCATAAGGGAAAAGTGCTTTTCAAAATCCTTTTCCGTGTCATAACGCGTTACCTTGAGCACACTTCCGTACTTGAACTCTTTTATTTTCACAGTTTTTTCCCCCATTTTAATAATACGATTACAGAATAACACGTTTTTAAGTGTTTTTCAAATACTATTTTAATATTAAGATTGACTTTTTTATGATTTTATGATATATTATAACAAAATATAAAAGAAAGTCAAAAAGTATGCAGAATATATTTAGATTTGAAAAGGACCAGCTTTTTGGTTCAAGTATACATATTCACACAAAAACAGGAGATACGAGCTATGCAGCGCACAGACACGATTATTACGAGATAATATTGTATCGTAACTGTGGCGGGATATGTGTGCTGAATGGCACTGAGCATAGGTTGACTGATAACTGTCTGTTCCTGATAACACCGAATGACTATCATCGCATTGAAGCCCAAAATACACATCTGTCAAGCTCTACAGTAATATCATTTTCGGAAATTGTCGTAGATAAGGAAATCATATCATCCCTTGCCTTTTGCCCGAGAATATGGTATAATGTTTCAAGCGACGCACTATCAATAATAGAAGCACTCACAAACGTCTATTTCCAAAATGATAAGCGTAGGGAACAGCTCCTTAACCACCTGCTGAACGCCATGCTGTGTACAGTGCTTAACAATGCGGCGAAGCTTAAAATAAGTAATGACGCATATAGCCCGTTGATCCTTCGAGCTATGACGATGGTTCTGACAGACGTATCTGCCGAGGTTACGCTGCATAAGATCGCAAAGGAATGTAATATTACACCGTCATATTTCTCTGCGCTCTTTCGTAAAGAGGTGGGAAAAACGTTTATGATATGGCTTACCGAGATACGCATTGGTCGGGCAAAATGGCAATTATCGGAAACCGATACGGATATTTTGAATATCTGCTATGATTGCGGATATAATACGCCCTCACAGTTTATAAAAATGTTTAAAAGAGAAACGGGACTCACACCGTCGGAATACAGAAAGCGGAACAGCAGCTCAAAATGAGCCGACTCGGTATCTTCTTTTAAATTCCTCTGCCGACAATTCTCTAAATACTTGTTACAGCCCTCCTCCAAAGTGAGCGTTACACCTCTTGCCATTTTGATCTTTTTTATCTTAAAAATCCTCCTTAAAAATAAAAAAATATTGGACACATCACAAGCGGAAAAACGTTTATGATGTGTCCGAATTTTTTGTATCTTGCGGTGAATCAAATCAAAGAGAGAGTAAAAATTCACCAAGGGTGCGAGCGAGGATCTCCTGACCGTCGTCGTTGAAGTGGAGACCGTCTGCCGTGTAACGCGCTTTGTCCTCTTCCTTGTTGGGGTCGATCCCAAGAGCTTCAAACAGATCAAGAACAGGAATATCAAGTTCAGCGCCTCTTGCTTTGATCGCTTTCACATACGCTGAAAGCGGTTGAGCGTCGGGCTTCTTCATCGCTCTGGGAGAGATATCCGCATCTGACATACCGTTATAATTACAATGGGCGGGAGTCATAAATACAATGGGCTTTTCGGGGTAGAGAGACTTCAGCGTTTTCATCAGAAAATACACCGCGCCGCAGAATGTTTCGGGGGTGTGATCCTCCATAGTTCCAAAGTGAGCATCTCCGTGGATATAGTCGTTAACGCCACCGTAAACGACTACCATATCAGCGTTGCGATCCATGTTATAGGCTCTTCCGCAGAAGCAAAGGTCATAGCGAGGGTTCTCGCTGGGCTTTTCCTGATGGGCAAGTCTTGTTCCGCCTATTCCGTAGTTATTTACGACCTTCAAGTCGTACATTTTCTTAAGGCGATTGTCGTATCTGTTTTCGGGAATATTGCTTACGCCCGAGCCCTCGGTAATACTGTCTCCGAGAAAGTTAATGACAAGTCCGTTCAGTTTCATGATCTTTAGTTCCTTTCAATTTGCTTTAATATGTGAGTACTTACCTTATGAGTATAGCATAACATCTCCTTTTTGTCAATAAAAATATCGGACACGCCACCAGGGCTAAGCCCCAAATGATGTGTCCAATTTTTTTATTTTATTTGCAAAAGTTTTCTTTTGTTTACCTTTTCTTTTTTAAAAGAAAAGTAAGTTACTTGCTTGCCTCTTCGATGGCAACTGTTGTACTATTCGACTGATATTTTTCGGACTGAACTCTGAACATTTCCGCATACTTGCCGTCGAGTTTAAGAAGATCTGTGTGGCTTCCTTCTTCAATAAGACTACCTGTGTCAAACATATAGATCTTATCGGCGACACGAGTTGTTGAAAGTCTGTGCGAAATAAAAATCACCGTCTTATCATTTGTGTTGTTAAGTATGGATCGGTTAAGATTATATTCGGCAACGGGGTCGAGGGCACTTGATGGTTCGTCCATAATAACGATAGGATAATTTCTTGCGAACACACGTGCGATAGCAACCTTTTGGGACTCACCGCCCGAAAGATTTGTGCCATTTTCGTTGAATTCGCGTGTCAGATGTGTATTTATTCCGTCGCTGAGTTCGGATAGCTTTTTGCTGAAATCGGCAGAATCAAGTGCCTTCAGTACCTTTTCTTCATCCTCATCACAATATTTGCCATTCATAACATTCTCGGCTATGCTCGTGGCAAATATCTTGAAATCCTGAAAGACCGTGCCGATCATTTTACGGTATTCGTCGGTGTCAAAATTTTTGATATTTATGCCGTTGTAAAGAATTTCTCCGTCTGTCGGGTCATAAAGACGCATTATGAGCTTTGTAAGCGTAGTCTTTCCCGCACCGTTATAACCTACTATCGCAATTTTTTCACCCGCGTGAATGGTCATGTTGATATTTTTCAGTACAACCTTACTTTCGCTCTCCTTTTTGTGGGATGCGTGATCAGCGTCATGAAAATTGTATTTAGGATGATCGGAAAATTCGTAAGAGAAGCTTACGTTTCTGAACTCAAGTGACTCAAAAGGAGGGGGTGTTTGTTCGCCTTTTTTTATCCTTGGTGTAAAATCTAAAAACTCACGATACTTTTCAATAAACAGAGAGTGTTTTGAAAACTTGGTTAACCGTTCTATGAGGTCTGTCAACAGCCAACGGATACGCCATATCATGGTGGCACTTGCTGCAAATCCGCCGATAAGAAGGGAACCGCGATCAAGCATTATTATCATGTAAATGAGTATAAGAGAGAATGTAAGATTTGATATTGCGTTCCAACCGAGACCGTAAGCGAGAAAATATTTTTTTCCGTATTTTACATCCATGTTGATGAGCTTTTCCGCGTTATCGTCATATTCCTTTAACAAAAGATCGTTCGCTTGGCTGATACGAAGCTCCTTTGCGTAATCGGATAGGTGATATACTCGGTTTATGTACGAATTCTTTCTCCAAAGAGGATTGGATTCCTTGCTGTGTTCGAAGCTTATTTTGTTTCCCACAAGGTTACAAATGATAGTTACACATGAAGAGAAGAACAAAACGAGAGCGATGATGGGGTCTATTGTTATAAAGAGACTTATAAGCGATGATGAGGCAACTACTCTGTTTATAAGCTTTCCCATATCATCAAGCACTTCGTTGGCACGTCCATGGGATTCATTCATTGCCCAAACGAAATCGTTGTAGAATTCTGGGTCGTCAAAACAAGCAAGATCAAGAGAGAGTGATTTTTGGTAAAGTTCCTCGTGCATTTTCAAATGAAGCTTGTAACGCAGGAAAAGATTTTGTATACAATAATACCATCTGTCAAACATATAGGCAAGGATATAAAAGAGAGCCATAATGGCAATTATTTTGAACGCGTATGGAAAATCCTTGCCCTCACTTACTGTGTTCAGAAGATTAAAGGTGTAGTAAGCGGAAACCGAGTTGATCATTCCCCATATAATTCCCTCTATGACCACCCAGAAAAAATACCAAGGGGTGTATTTGGCAATCTTTTTTATCATAAAAAGATTATTGCCGAGGATCGACGATATTTTCTGTTTTTTCTTATGTGCCTTATTGCTCATTTTTGCTCACCTCGCTTCCGAGATAATTTTCCGCCTGACGCTTGAACATTTCGGCATACTTGCCGTTCTTTGCCATAAGCTCTTTATGCGTTCCTGCTTCGACTATCGTTCCGTTATCCATGAGAAGAACTCTGTCGGCAAGTACGGCGGAGGAAAGGCGGTGCGATATGAATATAACGCTTCTACCCTCAGTGGCACGCATCATGTTTTCAAACATTTTGTATTCGGCAATAGGGTCGAGGGCACTTGACGGCTCATCAAGAATAACAAAGGGAGTATGGTCCGCGAATATTCGCGCGAGTGACAGCTTTTGTTGCTCACCAACCGAAAGATTTTCTCCCTTGTCGTCAAATTCGCGGGTGAGGATAGTGTCAAGTCCCTTTTCCATACGCTCAACGCGTTCAGCAGCTCCGCTTTCTTTGAGCGCGTTTTTCACAAGCTCTGCGTCTCCCTCCTTTTCGGGGCGGAGAAGAACGTTGTCTTTAACACTCATGGAAAACATTTTGAAATCCTGAAAGACCGTGCTGAATGATCCGCGGTATGATGAAAGAGTAAAGTCCTTTATGTTTTTACCGCCGAGGCTTATCTCGCCGTCTTGCGGGTCATAAAGGCGAAGCAGTAGCTTAATAAGGGTAGTTTTGCCCGAGCCGTTACTTCCCACAAGAGCAATTCGCTCGCCTTTGTGCAGTGTAAAGTTTATGTCTTTTAGCGTGTCATGCTCAGCACCCTCATATTTAAAGGAAAGATTCTTTACGGTTATTTCTCTACCTTCATCAGGAACTTTGTCAGAACCATCAACAACGGTAGGCTCATAGTTCAGAAAATAGCGTACATCCTCAAGGAAAAGCGCATGCTCACCAAATTCGGCAAAATTTTGAACAAGATTGTTCAAGCAATAAGATATCGATCCAATAGAGCTGAGCACAACAAGGCAGTCGCCTAACTGCATTCCGCCGTTCTCGTAGCCTATGACCATTGTGCTCCATACGGTATAAAGCGTCGCACCAAGTATCGTGACGACTTCAAGACCGACCTTTTGTATATAACCGAATATTGCCGATCTTACGCCAAATTTTTTTGCGAGTGCGATATATGCTTTTGTCGTTTCCATAAAATCGCGCAACATGTTTTCGTACATTCCACCAACACGCATTTCCTTTGCGTATTCGCCGAGATAAAATGTCCTTCGTATGTATTCTACACGGCGGTTTACAGGCTTCCTTGCAAGTTGAAACTTATGGTCGTTGATATTTTCAAGCCGCTTGAAAAAGCCGAGAAGAAGGGGAAAGAGACCGAAAAGTATAAGCACTGGATCTATCAAAAAGAGCAGAAAGGAGTTTGCGAAAAGGGTAGTGAATCTTTGTATAAGATTATCCAACGTCCGCATTACACTCAAGGTACGATTTTCCGCTTCGTCCATTGCCCTTACGTACTTGTCATAAAATTCGGGATTTTCGTAACAGGCGAGCTCCACTTCCGCAGATTTTTTGAACAGCATTTTCTGGATATACATTGAGATGCTTCGGTGCATCCTTTGAGAGGTTACGTTCCAGAACCAATTTAGAGCCAGATTTATAAGCAGATTGGCTACTCCGAGGATTGCGGTAAATATCAAAACATCGGATATGGGCTTTCCGCTTGAGACGTCGTTAACTATCCTTCTGAGCAGATAAGTGCCTGTAAGGAATTCCAATGTTCCATACACTATTGAAGAGGACAGATAGATGAACAAATATACGGGCGATGCCGTCCATATTATCTTCAGCGCAAAAAGATTGTTTGATATGATCGTTTTAAAGGATAATTTTTTCTTCTTCTCTTTTGATGATTTGACCTTTTTCGACATTTTATACCTCGTTGACAAAAATAACGTAATAAAAAAATTACACATGTTATCATATATATGAATTATATCACATGTACAAGATCAAGTCAATATACTGTTGGTTGATAAAGACATTTATGGAACGTGAACGACAGCTGTATAAAAAGGACACATCGCACCCATAAAACGAAATTCAACGCATCGAGAGCAGTATATTCTGCGGCAGTTATATTATATCACAATAAGACTGATTTGTCAACCTTATAACTATAATAATGCTGCTGCTTTTGTGGTAAAATATTCTTATAAGACTAATTTGAGGAGAGTTAAGATGAATGTTGCTAAACGACTGATCAGTTTGAGAGAACGCTGCGGATATACTCAAAACGGTTTGGCGGAGCGATCTGGCGTATCGCAAACGCACCTGAGGCGCGTTGAACTTGGTCAAGCAGATATCACTATTGGACATCTTCAGCTCTTATGCGATGCTATGGGCATCTCGCTGAGGGATTTTTTCGGCGAGGAAACCGAAACAGACGAAGTGTCAATTGCAATGGCCAAACTTTCTCCCAAACAAAAAGCGTTACTGCTGTCTTTTCTTGAAAGCCTATAAAATCATTTCTGCTTTTCGCAAAAAATGGATACATCACCGTGCAAAAACACGTAAATGATGTGTCCAACTTTTATTGTTCGATTTTGTAGGGGTCATTCACGAATGAATCGCCCCTACTGTTTTGTTTCAACTAAAACTTGACTTCCACCGAGATCCTTCGTTACGTCGCCCCACGTCCGTCATCCTTGAGCGAAGCGAAGGATCTCGCGGGGCGACTCCACTCGAGGATGACACGGTGGAAATGTAGCATTTGTAAAGTTTTAAATGAAACAGGGTACTACAGGCAATAAAAAACTTTTTTAATTCATTTTTCTGTATTCCAAAGGGGTCATTCCGATGACGTCCTTGAAATTCCTGTTAAAGCTTCTCAGGGAGGTAAATCCGCACTCAAGGGCGATCTCGAGGATCTTATGTGTGGAGCTCTTTAGCAGAAAGGTCGCCTCATTGATTCGGTATCTGTTAACGTATTCTGTATATGATACTCCTGTGATCTTTTTGAAATACTTAGAAATATATATTTTGTTATATGAAATGTGCCGAGAGAGATGCTCAAGCGAACAGTCCTTTCTGTAGTTATCTTCCACGAAGGAGAATATCTTTGATAGCACAGTATTATTGTCGGAATGAATATCATAATACGTTCTCGTTTTGTCAAACTCAGAGCAGAGATAATAAAGGATACTCTTGATCTTGAGTATATTTTGAGTGTTTTTTAATTCATTAAGACACTCAATAAGTGACGGAGGACATTCGAAAATATTGCTTTCAGGACGCTTTCCGTTGTGCAAGGGGAAATAAGCTTTTACCAAATGGGGAGAAAAGATGCAGATAAAGACCTCGTTGCCCCTTTCTATGTGAAATGAGTGTGGCTGATTCGGGAAGACGAGCACACTTGTTCCCGGAGTGACGGAATATTGCTTTTTGTCTACATTTACCGTCACCTCTCCCTCAGTGATGGTTATGAATTCAAGGTTGCCGTGAAGATGCGTAGGGAAGCCCTGAAGCTTTGATTCTATTATTATTGACGGATTGGCGTTGATCGAATGAAAGGATTCGTAAAACATTAAGACCGTTCCTCTTGTAGTTTATTTTTGTCTATAAATTATATATCATATGGCGAGATTTGTCAACGGTTTTTTTATAAAATATAATTGTAATTCAACTATGCTTTACTTATCGGAGCAATTAAATTATCAAAAATTCAAAAAGGAGAAATTACAATGGTCACAGTTAAAGTAAACACCAAAAAAGCCGTATCTCGAATGAAGCCTATGCACGGCGGAGGAGAGCCTCCCGTTGTCGCAAATGCCTCGGACTGTTTTTTTCACTATCTTACCGAAGCGGGTATTCCTTATTCCCGCCTTCACGACGTCGGAGGTGCTTTCGGAAGAAATCTATATGTAGATATCCCCAATATTTTCAGGAACTTTGACGCCGACGTTGACGATCCCGCAAGCTATGATTTTACCTTCACCGATCTTTTGTTGAATCAGCTTATAAAAGCGGGGGTAGAGCCCTATTACCGTCTCGGTGTTACCATTGAAAACGCCTTCCACATAAAGCATTACACCATTTCCCCTCCCAAGGACTTCGATAAGTGGGGAAAGATATGCGAGCATATTATGGCACACTACCTTGAGGGCTGGGCAGACGGCTTCCACCACAAGATCACCTATTGGGAGATATGGAACGAGCCCGATTATTACATCGGAGGAAACTGGCAGGGAACAGAGGAGGAGTTTTACAGACTGTACGACACCGCCGCACAGTGGATAAAGAAGAGATTTCCCTACGTCAAGATCGGAGGCTACGGTCACGCGTCGGGTCTTTATACCGCCGTCGATCTTCCCAACCCCTTCCACGGCCCCAATGACGACTTCTATAAGGATAAATGGCAGGAGGAATTCTTCATTGATTTTATGAAATACGCCGTGGAGCATAACACTCCCTTCGACTTCTTCACCTGGCACGGATACGGACCTACCACCCACAACAAAAAGGTCGCTCCCTGGATAAGAGCTAAGCTTGACGAGTTCGGCTTTACCGACACCGAGCTTCACCTTAACGAATGGGACCCCTATTGGAATGAGTTTGGAACAGAGCACCATTCGGCGGAGATCGCGGCAATGACAATCGCTATGCAAAACGCTCCCGTGGACGTTTGCTGTATTTACGATATGCGCACGGTAGACGCGCCCTTCTGCCCTCTCTTTAATCCAATAACCCATAAGCCTCATCACGGCTATTATTCCTTTGTCGCCTTCAACCATCTGTATAAGCTGGGGACTCAGGTAGCGGCGGACAGCGGCGCGGAGGAATTATACGCTCTCGCCGCCTCCGACGGAAGGAAGAACGCCCTTATGATCTCGAACCTTACAGGCGAGGCGCAGGAGCTTGACCTTCAGGGTGTCGATCTCAGCGACGCGTATATTTACGTCATCGATCAGGACAGGCTTCTCTCCTGGGCGCCAAACGCGGATAGGATAGAAAAGAATATGGTCTTGCTTATAGAATGGCTGGAAAAGTAATAAGCAGTGTATAAAAAACGGACACATCACTCGAAAGGAATGATGTGTCCAACTTTTTTATTTTATTTGCAAAAGTTTTCTTTTGCTTACCTTTTCTTTTTTAAAAGAAAAGTAAGTTACTTGCTTGCCTCTTCGATAGCAACAGCCACAGCAACAGTCATACCAACCATGGGGTTGTTACCAGCGCCGATGAGACCCATCATTTCAACGTGAGCGGGAACGGAGGAAGAACCTGCGAACTGAGCGTCACCGTGCATTCTACCAAGTGTATCTGTCATACCGTAGGAAGCAGGACCTGCAGCCATGTTGTCGGGGTGGAGTGTTCTACCTGTACCGCCGCCCGATGCAACAGAGAAGTACTTAACACCGTTCTCCTGACACC
>JAGBTY010000039.1 GCA_017631085.1 Clostridia bacterium | reverse complement strand
GCTTGGACTCGATGCCCTTGCCGAAATACCGACGCTTATGAGAGTTCAAACCTCTCCAGCAAAACAAAAAGCACCGCGATTGCGGTGCTTCCGTTTTGGCGGAGAAGGAGAGATTTGAACTCTCGCGCCGGTATTACCGACCTACACCCTTAGCAGGGGCGCCTCTTCGGCCAACTTGAGTACTTCTCCGTATTAGCTTACCCGATTATTATACCCTATTTTCTTTTATTTGTCAATATGATTTTCAATTTTTTTATTTTTCTTTTATTTTTAATTTTGCACTTGCATATTTCCTTTTATGCATATATAATATATGTGGGTGAACTTTTTATTTATTATTCGAATCGTAGGTACATATATGGAAAAATATAAGTCTATAAAAGAATATATAAGCGGCAGAAGCTGTTCTGTGGCGGGATTCGGTGTTTCTAATATCCCTCTTGCCTCTATTCTCGCGTCTCTCGGCGAACGTGTTGACGTATGGGACAAGAAAGCCCTTTCCGAGCTTGGTTCGGGTGCGAATGACCTTGCAAAAAAGGGTGTTTTATTTAATTCTTCTCTCAACGGCGAAGATGCCTTTGCCGGTATTTGCGGTGACATAATTTTCCGCTCTCCCGGAATACGTCCCGATATAGCTCCTTTTCTTGAAGCTATCCGTCGTGGAAGTATATTATCCTCCGAAATGGAGCTTTTCTTTACTTTGACGCCTTCAAAGCTCTTTGCTATAAGCGGAAGTGACGGAAAGACTACCTCCACCACTCTTTGCGGTCTTTTTTTAGAGTGTGACGCTAAGCGCAAAGGCTGTGGCAGGGTATACGTTGGCGGAAATATTGGCAAGCCCTTGCTTGAATTTTGTGATGAAATGACCGAGAATGATTCCTCGGTCCTTGAGCTATCAAGCTTTCAACTTATGACGATGGACAGATGTCCGTCTGCCAAGCGTGTAGCTATAACCAACATTTCCCCCAACCATCTTGACTGGCATCGCGGTATGGGGGAATATATTGATGCCAAAAAGAACATTGTGGGTAAGGAGACCGAGCTTTTCGTTACCAACCGAGAGTCTCCCGATGCTCTGGGTGTAGCCTTGGAGCTTTGTGACTCTCAAGGACTCAAGATCGCACTATTCTCGTCCGTGCGCCATTCTTACGGTGAGATATTTGACGGTCTGCCTATAAAGAAAGGTCTTGCGGTATACGTCCGAGACGGGCAGATATGCATATCCGATGGGGAGATCGAGGAGGTTTTACTTGACATCTCGAGGATAAGGATACCCGGTGTGCATAATATTGAAAACTTTATGACAGCCATGGCACTGACCTACGGCTCGGTTGACAATGAGGTCTATTCTCTTGTTGCAGACGAATTTTTGGGAGTTGAGCACAGGCTTCAGCTCGTACGAACTCTTCGTGGGATCGATTTTATCAACAGCTCCATAGATTCCTCTCCCACGCGCACATCTGCAGCTTTGTCGGCTCTTGCGGGAAGAGATATCGTCGCCATATGCGGCGGGTACGACAAAAAGATACCCTTTGAGCCTCTTGCCGTAGCTCTTATAAAGTACGCAAGGGCGGTCGTTCTTACGGGTGACACCGGTGAGAAGATAGGCGAGGTCGTGAAGAATTCTTCCTCTTTTGAGAGCGATAAGCTATATCTTGAATACGTAAAGGATTTTGATTCTGCGGTCATGAGAGCCGCATCGCTTGGACGTGATGGTGGTTGCGTTCTTTTATCTCCTGCCTGTGCAAGTTTTGATGCTTTTGATAATTTCAAGGAGCGCGGAGAGCGTTTTAAGAGCATCGTCATGAATATGTGAATGAACGGGTAATGAAAATTAACAAATAACGCTTGAATGTGGAAAAAATAAATTATATAATGTGAGTGTTTGATCGTTTAAATGAAAGGAAACTGAAAATGAAGCGTATAGCAATTATTATATTAGCTGCAGTTTTGTGCGTGGGCATACTTGTATCCTGTGCTGATGAGGATGCGCCGGACGGAATGCACAGAGTCTCCCTTGAGAATGAGCCTTTTATACTGTACGTTCCTAAGGCTTGGACCGACAATTCGGACAGTGGAATATCGGGAGCATACTTCTCGCCTCTCGATAAAATAACCGTAAGCGCAAGATATGATGCTCTTGAGGACAGTGACGTCACACTTGAGGAGTACGTTGACGTTTGTATCGAGGGGTATACTCTGTCTCTTGAGGAGTATAACACCGAGAGCATGGAGAACACCGTTCTTTGCGGTGAGGACGCGGTAAGGCTTGAATATTCATTCGTTGAGAGGGACGTGAAGTTCGTATCTCTCCAGATGATAACGAAAAGTGACGACAACATGATACTTCTCTCGTTCTACTGTCCTGACGAAGTCTATGAAAATTACATCGAGCAGTTTGAAGAGATAATTGACGTATTTGTAATAAGACCTCTTCCCGAAAGTGAGGGTGACGATGTCAGCGACAAAAAGACACCCGACGGAATGAAGATAGCATCGTCAGATGACCTTGAATACAGACTTTACGTTCCAAAGAGCTGGGTATGCAGCTCCGAGAGCGGAAAATCTCAGGCGTATTTTGACGGTGAGGGAAGACCTAACGTGACCGTGACCTCTCATTCTCCCGACAATGAGATGACAGCGGAGGAATATTTTGAAGCCTGTGAGGAAGAGTTTGAGGACAGACTTGAGGGCTACGAGCTTATCGGTGAGGAGGAGAGAAAGGTGGACGGAAAGCCCGCCGTAAGCTATACCTATAATCTCACTGCTGACGGAACTGTCTTCAGAATAATGCAGACGGTAGTTACCCGTGACGGACTTGTATATTCGGTAACCTATACAGCTCCGGAGGAAAGCTTCGATGCTCACCTTGAGGACGTAGAGGACATACTCGACGCCTTTGATTTCAGATAAAGCTATAGGGAAAAATGCAGACGGAAATGACAAAAGAGATATATCTTGACAACAGTGCCACCACGCCGCTTTCGGCGGCGGCAGAGAATGCCATGAGGGAGGCTATGACCTGCTATGGAAATCCCTCGTCTCTTCACATGGCGGGGCAGAGGTCGAAAAAGCTTCTTGAGGAGTCGAGAGAAAAGATACTTGCCTGTCTTGGCGTAAGGCAGAGGCAGGGAGAGCTTATATTCACCTCCTGCGGAACAGAAGCTACGTCAACTGCGCTTCTTGGCTGCGCTTTTGCTAAGGAGAGACGTGAGGCGTCGGTGATACTTACCACCGATTCGGAGCATCCTGCCACTATGAGAGCCTTGGAGCATCTGGAAAAAAAGGGCTTTGAGGTCATAAAGATAGCTACGAGAGGCGGAGTGCTTGACATTGACGGTGTCAAGCGTATACTTGCGGATAGCTCAAAAAAGATATTTATGGCATCCTTTATGCTGGTCAACAACGAGACGGGAGCTCTTTACAGAGTGGGCGAGGCGTTCAAAGAGATAAAGAAAAAACACCCCTCTGCCATAACTCATTGCGATGCGGTCCAGGGATTTATGAGGGTAGGATTTACTCCGTCATCTATTTCGGCAGACCTGATTTCCATCAGCGGACACAAGATACACGCCCCGAAGGGAGTAGGCGCTCTCTATATATCTCCCGAGCTTATAAAGGCTAAAAAGATAGTTTCGTATCTTTGCGGCGGCGGTCAGGAAAAGGGAATGAGGTCGGGAACGGAAAATATTATCGGTATTTCGGCTTTTGCCGCTGCGGCACACGATATGCGAGTGAGAAGCGGAGAGATAAGTGAAAAGCTTTCGTCACTTTACGCCTATGCAGACGAAAGGCTTTCGGTACTTGACGTGCGTATCAATATACCTTTAGGTGACAAGGTAAGTCATATAATCAACATAACCTTGCCATCAATAAAGAGCGAGACCATGCTCCACTTCCTTTCGGGACGAGGCATATACGTCTCAAGCGGCTCTGCCTGCTCGTCTCACTCAAGAAAAACAAGCTCGGCGCTTCTGGCGTTTGGACTTAACGAGAGGGAAGCGGACTGCTCGATCCGTGTGAGTCTGTCCGAATATAACACGAAAGAGGATATCGATGCTCTTTGTGAAGCGCTTCGCCAGGGGATAGATACTCTTGTAAGAATAAGATAAAAAATATAGGATATCAAAAGGACTTCTCCACCGAGAAGTCCTTTTGATATTTGCAATCAATGGGGTGCCCCCCTTATTCAACCGTAGGGGCGACCATTGATCGTCCGCCGTGAGTGCGGAATATCCTTTGTTTTTGCGGATGGGTAATGCATGCCCCTACCGATATTTGATTATCTATCGTTTTTATCCTTCTTTTTCACACTCAAAAGTACTACTGCTCCAAGGACGAGGGCGATGCCTATGCCACCGAGAAGAGTGAGTGGCTCGTGGAAAAGAAATACTCCAAAGAGTGTTCCCACGACGGGTTCGACCGATGCGAGAATAGATGCCTTTGATGATTCCATAAGCTCAAGTCCTCTTGAATAGAATACGTAGGGCAAAAATCCCGTTATTATTCCGAGACCGATACAGAGCAGGATTATTTTGATGTTGGGAGTGAGAACGACACTTGTTATTGTCCGCCAATCTGCGAGGCAGGAGCAGCCTATGGTACAGAAAAGAAACGTATAAAAGACGATGGTAAGCGAGCCGTAGCCTTTGTTGATGGCATATCTTGAAAAGATGGAATACAGAGCGTAGAAGAAGCCCGAGGCTATGGCGAGAACGATACCCGTAACGTTGCCCATGTCTCCTGCGACACCCGACACGAGAATACAACCGCCAAAGGCAAGTATGAGGGCGATGAGCTTTACGACGGTCATTTTTTCTTTAAAGAGCACAAGGCTCATGAGCATTACGAAGATGGGGGCGGTGTAGAGAAGAATTGCGGCAACCGAGAGGCTGGTGCCGTATTCTATGGATTTGAAATAGCAGGTCGAGAAAAACAGAAGACTGACGACACCTGTTCCGAGAAAGCACCAGATATCCTTGAGCTTTATTTTTAAAAGATCACGTTTGAATATGGCGAGGTAGGATGCGATAGCGATAAGACCTACGGTTATTCTCACCTGAGTGACTTCAAGCGCTGAGAGTCCCGCCGCGTTGAGATAGCGGACGAAAACACCCATCGAGCCCCAAAGGATCGCGGCGAACAGTACGCAGAATATTCCAGTGTATGGCTTTGAATTGGTTTTTTTCATTTTAGGAGTCCTTTCTATATTCTCTTGGAGAGACGTTGTAGGTTTTTTTGAACAGCTTTGAAAAATAGTTATAATCCGAGATACCAACGCGGTCGGCTATCTCGGTTATTTTCATATCGGTGACACGAAGAAGACGGCAGGCTTCATCGAGTCTGCATCTTTTTATGTATTCGGCAGGGGTCGTACCGAATGCGTTACTTACTGAGGAGTAGAGATTGACTCTCGACAGCTTGAGAGCAGAGCAGAGAGAGTTTACCGAAAGGTCGCTTCGAAGATTCGATACGATATAGTTGTCTATTTTTGTTCCGATGCTATCGACACCGTGAACGTAATTGTTAAGATAAAGATATCCTGCGCAGGCTTCCATGATGGATATTGCCGCCGAGATCTTTTCATCCTCGGAAAATTCGATAAGCGAACAATAGTTTTTCAGCTTATCATAGGAAAGCGAGTATTCGTCTGCCTTTTGCAAGAGAAGTCCGTCTCTCGGACGGCTTCCCGAGGTCTGTCCTATCATAAGGTATCCGACGCACTCACCCCTATGGAGCAGAGGGGCGACACATTCGGTAAGGCCCATATGGCAGGTATATCTGTATGGCTCTTTAGTCCTTTTGCAGATATCAAATCCGTTTTTGTCGCATTCCTCGCATTTTGCCGCTCCCGCCGCAGAGGAACGAACGTATTGGCAAAAAGCGCAGTAGTTCTTTGGCTCACAGGCGATCTCCTTGCCGCTTTCGTCGAATACGCATATTTTTATTCCGGTGAGTCTATTGAAATTTTTCAACAATTCTGATAGTTTATTTTTGTCTATCTGTAACATAGTAGTAAAAATAAAATACGATTCTCCCATATTTTTTTATTAATTATACTATATTTATAGTAAAAAATCAAGTACCATTATAATATAATAAGTATTTTTTTTGGAGGATCGAATGTTCTTTCTTGGTCTTGATATAGGTACTACGAGAATGAAATGCGGTATTTACGGTGAGGATGGAGAAGCGGTATATTTTGACTCTTGCGATTACGGAGAGAAGAAGTGGACCGACGAGACGTATATTGATGTGGAGACTATCTATGATAAGGCTCTCGAAATGCTTGGCAGAGCATATCGGCATACCCCCTTTGACAGTATCGCCATATCCTCTCTCGGAGAATCATTCGTGCTTCTTGACGCAGATGACAGAGTTTTGTTTTTGCCAATGCTTTATACCGATCCGAGAGGCGAGAGGGAAGCGGCGGCATTCGAGAAGAATGCGGAGCGGATATTCGCCATATCGGGTGTATATCCCCAGAGTATGTACTCGGCTTATAAGCTTTTGTGGATAAAGAACAATCGCCCAGAGATATATAAGAGAGCCCAAAAGCTGTTTCTCGTTGGAGAATACGTAGGATACAGATTGACGGGTGTGAGGGCTATCGACCACTCTCTTGCCGCGCGTACGGGAATTTACGACGTAAGACGGCTTGAGTTTTCAGCCGAGCTTTGCGATCTGCTCGGGATCGATAAGGACTTATTCTCACCGAGTGTCCGCTCGGGAGATATCATAGGAGAGCTTTTGCCCTCTGTCAAGGAATATATTGGCGCTGTGGCTGACGTAAAGCTTATTGCGGGTGGACACGATCAGGTCTCGGCGGCGATAGGAGCGGGAGCGGTAAGCGACGGAATATGCTCAGACGGAATGGGAACTGTGGAATGTCTGGCGGTGCCCTACAGAAACGCGTTCGAATCATGTGAGATGGGTGTGTACGGTTATCCCAATGTTCCTCACGGAGTCTTGGGGCTATATTGCACGTACCTTTTAAATCTGTCCTGCGGCTCTCTTGTGGATTGGTGGCTTACGAAGGCATTCAGCGATGTTTCGAAGGAAAATATCTACATCGAAGCCGAAAAGGATTTTTCTGATGAGCCGACGGGACTCCTGGTACTTCCGTATTTTGGGGGAGCTTCTACTCCATATCAGAACATAAATGCAAAGGGCTCGATACTTAATCTGAAGCTTTCGGATAGCGCTTCACGTGTTTATCAGGGAATATTTGAGGGACTCGCCATGGAGATGAAACTGAATCTCGATCTTGTGGCAAAGCACGGAGTATCTCCCAAGATGATAGTCGCCACGGGAGGCTGCTCGGCATCAAGAAGAGCGTTGCAGATAAAGTCGGATATATTCGGACTTCCCGTATATCCTCTCAAAATAAAAGAGGCAGGAATATGCGGCTGTGCCATGCTTGGCGCATCGGCGCTTCTTAGCGAGGATATAGGGAGCGTTGCGAAAAGATTCGTAAAGCTCGGAGAGCCTCTTGAGCCAAGAGCGGAGATTCATCAGAAATACAAAGCCGAATACGAAAAGTATAAAGAGCTTTATTTAACTCTTAAAAAATTTTATTGAGATAGATATCAAAGGAGAGGAAAATGTATAATATCAAAAACGTAAAAGTACCCGAGGATATGTTTACGCTTCATGGAAGCATGAAGAAGCCTGTGGGCGAGGTAAAGCTTACGGAGGACGGACTTTTATTTGAAGGAGACGGTTATGAGTTCGTTTCAAAATATGAAAAGCACACGTCGGGCGTGGTGGCAAGACGAGATACTATAAAGAACATATCCGATAAAGATATTTCCATATGCTCGATACTTTCAAAGTTTGTATTTAACGGTGGAGAGTATGAGGTCTATACTCAATATAGCGAGTGGTGTGGCGAGAGGAACGGAGCGTGGCAGCCTCTTGTCAGTGAGGTATCGGCATCGAACGACGACGTAAGACAGAATACGGGCTCTGTTCCTTTTGTTGCTATCAACAATCTCCAGAACGGCAGAGGATACGCTTTTCACATTATGTGTGACAGCACGTGGAGACTCAGAGTGAGAAAGGTATATGCTCAAACGGGACAGAGAAAATATATCTCGGTCGAGCTTGGTATAGACGACAAGAATTTTGATTACAAGCTGAAAAGCGGCGAAAGCCTTGAGCTTCCCGAGATACTTTTCTACGAGTTCAGAAACAAGCTCGACATGGACGCCTATAAGCTTCACAGATATTGCAACGAGAAGTATCCCGCAAGATCATTCCCCGTGATCTACAATACGTGGCTGAGCAAATTTGACAACATAAGCTATGATATCCTCTCGGAGCAGCTTGAGGTGGCGAAGAAGATAGGAGCAGAGTATTTTGTTATCGACGCGGGTTGGTTCGGCAAGCCTAACGTATGGTTTGAGAGCGTGGGGGACTGGGTAGAGTGTACCGAGGATTCCATGCGCGGAAGAATGAAGGATTTTGCCGACAAGGTAAGAAGCTACGGACTTAAATTCGGACTTTGGTTTGAGATAGAGAGAGCGGCAATGACAGCAAAGGCTGTAGCCGAGCATCCGGAGCATTATCTTACCGAAAACGGACAGTGCTTCGTCAATTTCGGTAAAGAGGACAGCTGTGAGTACATTCTCGACGTTATTTCCGAGCAGATAGAAAAGTATGGCATCGAGTTTATAAAATTCGATTTCAATGCGGAGCTTACCTATGATGCTGAAAGGTTGTCTTTCCTTAATTATTTCAAGGGTTACCGCAAGTTCATAAAGGATCTCGGAGAGAGATTCCCCTCACTTTACTTACAGAACTGCGCAAGCGGTGGACTTCGCATGGCACTGGCAAATCTCGATGGATTTGATAGCTTCTGGATGAGCGACGACCACAGCCTTTACAGTCAGCTTGAGATATTCAAGACAACTCTTGTGAGAATGCCTCCGAGAGCCCTTGAAAAGTGGATGACTATCCGCTCTCTCGCTCCCTTTGAGCCTCTTTACGGCGGAGGAACTACCGAAAAGATACTTGTTTCGGGAGACAGTGGCTGGGGACACATGGAAGGAATCAATGACGGATTCATGAAGGCTGTGGCTGTAGGTGGACCTCTTGGTATCAGCTGTGACCTTACAAAGCTTTCGGATAAGCTTATTGAGAGTCTTACCGAATTTATAGCCGAATACAAAGCCGAAAAAGACTTCTGGGTAGCTACGGAATGTCACATACTCTGCGACACCGAGACGCTTTTGGCGATACAGTATAATGATGCGGCTATGGATACTGTGAAGGTATTTACCTACACGAAGATTCCCAATCAAAAGTCAGTGACTCTTTATCCCGTGATCGACATGGGAGCAGAGTATCTTGTCGGTGAGGACAAGATGGGCGGTGAGGCGATTGATGCCGACGGAGTTGAACTCAAGATAAGCGGAAGATTCAGCGCGAATTACATCGTGCTTAAAAAAGTAAAATAATAGAGGAAAGATAAAATGAGATTTGCATTATTTTTCGGAAATAGAGGATTTATGCCCGCGGAGCTTATTGCGGGAGCAAGATCCGATATGATAAAGGCGGTGACTGATGCAGGTCATGAATATCTTGTTATGGACGAGAACGCCACAAGATACGGAGCTGTAGAGACACGTGACGAGGGAAGACTTTATGCTTCATGGCTCAAGAGCCACGAGGGAGAGTATGACGGAGTTATTCTTTGTATGCCTATATTTATTGACGAAAACGGGGCGGTAGCCGCTCTTCAGGACGCGGGTGTTCCAATACTTATGCAAGCGTACCCTGACGAGATAGGCAAGATGGACTTCAAGCATCGCCGCGATGCTTTCTGCGGAAAGTTCTCGGTGACAGACGTTTTCTATCAGTATAAGATACCATTTACGGTAATGAAGCCTCACGTTGTGCACCCGCTTTCCAAGGAGTTTGCAAAGAATCTTGAGGACTTTGCGGCAATATGCCGTGTAGTAAAGGGAATGAAGAGATTTACCCTTGGCTGTATCGGTGCGCGTACCACCGCGTTCAAGACGGTAAGATTTGATGAGGTAACACTCCAGAGATACGGTATAAACGTTGAGAGCTTCGACCTGTCCGAGCTTATCTTTAAGGTGAACGGAAAGGCAGACGACGATGAAAAGGTCGTAGCACGACTCAAAGAGCTTGAGGCTTATACCAATTTTACGCTTGTTCCGGAAAAAAACAAGAACACCCTTGCGAAGATATCGGTGGTCATCGATGAATATATAGAGGAATATCATCTTGATGCTCTCACTCTCCGTTGTTGGAATGAGATGGAAACTATACTCCGTGTTTGCCCTTGTGTTCTTCTTTCTTATCTCAACGACAGAGGAACGGTGGCTTCCTGCGAGATAGACCTTTGTTCTGCTATCACAATGAGAGCTATGAATCTCGCATCAGGTAAGCCTACGGCGTGTCTTGACTGGAACAACAATTACGGAGAGGACGAGAACAAGGTAATTCTTTTCCACTGCGGTCCTGTAGCCGAGAGTCTAATGGCAGAGAGGGGAACTGTCACAGAGCATAAGATGTTCGCCAAGGGAGATCCTGGAAGCGGATGGGGCTCAAACGAAGGACGCATCGGTAAGTTTGAGATGACCTACTCAAACTGCTTTACCGAAAACGGACGGCTTAAGGTGTATGCAAGTGAGGCAAGATTTACAGGTGAGCCGATAGAACCGGAATTCTTCGGTTGTGGCGGTGTTGCCGAGATAGACGCTCTTCAGGATAAACTCATAAAGCTTGCAAAGGGTGGATTCAAGCATCACACCACAGTAGGTGTTGGTCACATGAAGTACGTTCTCGAAGAAGCCTTTGAGAATTATCTCGGATACGACATTATTAATATTGAAGATTAAGGGGGAACGAAAAAATGTTAGCATCACTTAAAGAAGTAATAGCAATATCCAGAGAAAAAGGAATGGCAGTTGGTAGCTTCAACACCCCGAATCTTGAGTGTCTTCTCGCTGTGCTTGACGCGGCAGAGGAGCTTGATGTCCCTGTAATAATAGCTCACGCTCAATGCCATGAAGACGTAGCTCCTCTTGATAAGATCGGCAGAGTTATGGTGGAGATGGCAAAGGCATCTAAAGTAAAGGTATGCGTACATCTGGATCACGGTGAAGATCTTGATTATTGCAAGAGAGCGATAGAGCTTGGATTTACTTCCGTTATGATAGACAATTCCGCTCTTTCCTATGAGGAAAACATTGCTCTTACCAAGGAAGCGGTAGATTATGCTCACGCCCATGGCGTTGATGTTGAAGCCGAGCTTGGCAGACTTCCCGCAAGAGAGGGAGGAGAGACGGTGACAGGTCGTCCTGAGGATCTTTATACCGATGTTGGTCTCGTTAACGATTTTGTTGGAAGAACGGGAGTAGACGCTCTTGCGATAGCCTTTGGAACGGCTCATGGATTTTACAAGACCAAGCCCGTACTCAATTTTGATATTATAAGCAATACAAGAGCCATAAATGATATTCCTCTCGTTATGCACGGCGGTTCGGGTATCAGTCACGAGGAATACAGAGAGGTAATAAGAAGAGGCATTGATAAGATAAATTACTATTCTTATATGTCTTACGCGGGATATGCCGAGGCCAAGGCGGTGGCAGAGGAAAAGGAAAGCGATTTCTTTCACAACATGGCTCTGAGAGTTCAAAATAAGATGAAAGATAACGCACTCGAGACACTTCGTGTTTTTTCGGGAAAGTGACAGATAGAAAGGGGAGAAGAAAAATGAAGAAAGAATACGTTGCATCGCCCTCCACTCTTTGCGGTGCTGAGAGATTTACATATTCCGACGGAAAGTCAAAGGGAGTTGAGGCTGTAAGAATGTATAACGGAAAGCTTGACCTGACGGTCATTCTTGACAGAGGAATGGATATCTACAAGCTTTTCTATAAGGGTACGCCCATATCTTATATATCTAAAAACGGACTTGTGTCACCAAAGCTTGCCGAGACGGGAGGATACACTTTTCTTAACAGCTTTGACGCGGGATTCCTCTATACCTGCGGTCTTAACAACATCGGAGGGCCATGTGAAGCAGGACCGCTTCACGGAAGTAACTCCTATATTCCCGCAGAGAATGTAAGTGTAGTTACCGAGGAGAGAGACGGAGAATATTACATCACACTTAAGGGTGAGCTTCATTTTACAGAGCTTTTCGGAAGAAATCTAGTAATGCGTCGAGAGATAAGCATGAAGTATCTTGGCGATGAGGTGACTGTTACCGATAGAATAACCAATGAGGAGTTCGCCCCAGCGGAATATATGCTTATGTATCACGCCAACATGGGATATCCCATGCTTTCGGAAAAGACAAAGCTTACTATTGACAGAAGAGAGACTTTCCCCGTGACCGATATTTACGATCTTGATCGCTGTCTTGAGTTTGAAGCTCCCACCCCCGCCCGTCCCGAAGAGGTATACCGTCACGTGCTTAACGAGGGCTACGGTGTCAAGGCGAGACTTGAGAATGATACTCTCGCAATGGACGTTATATTTGATACGGCAGAATTTCCCTACATTTACGAGTGGAAGTGTATGTCATGCGGAGATTACGTCGTAGGTGTCGAGCCTATGACCACTCCTATGCCCGATAAAGTTCCCAATATATTAAATCCCGGTGAGACGGCAAAGCACAGTGTTACTTGGAGATTTGAGGAAAAATAAATTTTGCGGTGAAGAAGCGAAAAATAAAAAATCGGCTGAAAGATCAGCCGATTTTTTATAGCTCAAATATTTTGATAGCCTTTATTGCGTTTCCGTCGGGGTACTCGCGTACCTCGCCGAGAGCGAAGAAAACTCCTTTTTCCGAGTAGAGCTTTACCCTCTCGCCAACCGAAAGGTTTGTTTTTATCTTCTTTTCATATATCTCACAGCCGTTTCGGCAAAGTCTTTCATAAAAGGCGGGAAGGTATACCGAGGGAAGTGAGTCGAACAGCTTTTCTATTGGAAGCAGAAGAGAGATACGCTCGTCTTCGCTCATTGCCTCAAGCTCTTCCGGTGTGTGTGCTTCCGAAAGCTTAAAGTTGCCTACACGGGTACGAAGCAGGGTTTCCATAACTCCCCCCGAGCCGAGTGCGTTTCCTATATCGGCGCATAGTGTACGGATATAAGTTCCCGACGAACACTCAACCGAAAGAGTATATTTTGCTATATCGTCGGTTGGGGTGACGGTCAGCGAATGAACGGTCACGTCACGCGCCTCACGCTCTACTGTGATCCCTTCTCTTGCAAGGTCGTAAAGCTTTTTGCCCCCAACCTTGATGGCGCTATACATAGGCGGTATCTGTTTGATATCTCCCAAAAATCCGTTTGCAACAGCTCTTACTTTATCGGCAGAGGGGATATCATGAGACTCGGTGAGTATCTTTCCGGTAATATCCTCTGTATCGGTGGTGATGCCGAGACGGAGGGTGGCAACGTATCCCTTTGTGTCTGCCGAGAGATATTCAGCTGCCTTTGCCGCTCTGCCTACAAGCATTACGAGCACTCCCGTGGCAAGTGGGTCAAGAGTTCCCGTATGTCCCACGCGTTTTGTTGAATAGAGTCTGCGTATCTTATAAACGCAGTCATGTGAGGTTATCCCGATGGGTTTATTTAGTATAAGAAGTCCCGAAGGTTCAGACAGAGCCACCTTTTTTTCTCCTTTTTTGAAAGTTTAAATGATTATCTCCTCAAGGGTACGCTTTGGAACGAAGTGGGTGTTATTTCCGTCGCGGAAATATTTGATATTTCCGTCCTTTGCGTCAACGATCTCGACCTTATCCTCGCCTTTACCTAACGCAATGGTCAGTCTGGGAAGAAGGTTATCGGAAAGACCGAGTATCTTTTTCAGCTCATCTGCCTTTGCAGAGCCGAGTATGCAACCTCGAAGCCCCATATCTGCCGCTCCCAGCATCATGGTCTGTGCTACGATGCCAACGTCTATGAAAAACATGGGAGAGTCCTCTGCTACATTTGTGTCATGGCAAATTATTATATACGCCGTGGGTGCGTGACCGTCGGGCGGGAGCTTGAGCTCGGGCAGAGCGCCTCCCCATGCGGTTGTGGCGAGTGTCTTATCAAGCTCTTCCTTTACATATATGAGACGGAATTTGAGAGGCTGCATATTCATAGCAGCGGGAGTGTGTCTTGCAAGGTCTACGAGAGCCACGAGCTCCTCTCTTGAAATTGTACGGCTCTCATCAAAGCTTCTGTTTGTTCTCGACGAATAAACAAGTTCCTTATAGTTCATAAAAAGCTCTCCTTAAAATCAAAATTTTAACCACGCCGAGCATATGGAAAATCCCTTTTCGGAGAAATTCTTTTCGTATTCTGTCATAACGTTATCGGCGGCTTGAGGCTCGGCGTGAAGGTCCCTTGTAGAAAATAGAACGGTCATTCCCATAGCCTCGAATTCTTCCAGGCTGAAATCAAAAAGTCCTACGTTATCGGTCTTGAATTTCAAGATGCCGTCTTCTTTGAGAAGGATCTTATATATTTCGAGAAAGCCTCTGTGTGTAAGGCGGCGTTTTGCGTGTCCCGATTTTGGCCAAGGGTCACTGAAATTAAGATAGATGCAGTCGAGAGAGTGGGCGGGAATATTTTCCGCAAGCTCCTTTGCGTCGCCTATCATGAAGCGGAGATTATCTTTTTGCCTTTCATCTGACGCCGCTTTTGCCTTTTCCAGCGCAATACAGCAAACGTCCGCCACACGCTCGATGGCGATAAAGTTTATCTCGGGGTATTTCTTTGCCATACCGCAGGCGAAATTTCCTTTTCCGCAGCCTATTTCGATATGTATGGGGGCATCATTTGGAAATATATCCGAAAAACCGCCCTTCAGCTTTTCGGCATTGTCAATAAGCAGCTCGGAGCAAGCGGCGATCCGTTCCGCTCCGTGCTTTTTTTTTCTCATTCTCATAGTCGTTTCCCCTGTGTTGAGAATTATACGTTAAAGCGGAAGAGAACGATATCTCCGTCCTTCATAACGTAGTCCTTGCCCTCGCTTCTGTAAAGACCTGCTTCCTTTACGGCGTTCATGCTTCCGTATTTTACAAGGTCGTCGAAGGCAACGATCTCGGCTCTGATAAATCCTCGCTCAAAGTCGCTGTGTATCTTTCCTGCAGCTCCGGGAGCTTTCGTTCCACGGGTTATAGTCCAAGCTCTTACCTCCTGAGGACCTGCCGTCAGGTAGCTGATAAGTCCGAGAAGGGAATAGCTTGCCTTGATAAGTCTGTCGAGACCGCTTTCCTCGATTCCAAGGTCTTCGAGGAACATAGCCTTTTCCTCTCCGTCAAGCTCTGCTATCTCGGCTTCAAGCTGTGCGCAGACTGCAATTATCTCGGAGTGCTCACGCTCTGCCTGCTCTTTAAGTGCCATATATTCGGGATTTGAGGTGGGTTCGCTTCCTATCTCGTCCTCACTGACGTTTGCAACGTAGATAACGGGCTTTAAGGTGAGAAGGGGAGTGTCGTAAAGGTACTCTCTCTCTGTTTCGTCAAGCTCGACCTCACGGGCGCACTTTCCGTCGCTGAGAGCTGCGTGGAGCTTCTCAAAGAGAGCAAGCTCGCCAGCCAACGTCTTGTCTCCCTTCATAGCTTTTTTTGTGCGGTCGATTCGACGCTCTACCATTTCGATATCCGAGAATATAAGCTCCAGGTTTATTGTTTCAAGGTCGCGAAGAGAGTTTATATTACCGTCGACGTGAACTATATTATCGTCGTTGAAGCAACGTATAACATGGATTATCGCATCAACCTCTCTGATGTGAGAGAGAAATTTGTTTCCGAGACCTTCTCCCTTTGAAGCGCCCTTAACAAGACCTGCTATATCGACGAATTCGATAACGGCGGGAGTATATTTTTCGGGTGAGTGCATTTTCGCAAGATAGTCGAGTCTTGTGTCGGGTACTGCTACCACGCCCACGTTAGGCTCGATGGTGCAGAAGGGATAGTTTGCAGATTCTGCTCCCGCACCTGTAAGAGCGTTAAAAAGTGTACTTTTTCCTACGTTGGGAAGTCCTACTATACCTAATTTCATATATTCTCATTCTCCTTTATTTTACAAGGTTTTTCGCCTCGAAAATGCGTTACTTTACCATTACTGTACCATTTTTAACGATTTCCGAGCATTTTTAGGATACGATTTTTTGTAACTTCATTTTGAGGTGTACCATTTTTTGTACCATTACTGCACCATTTTTGGTGGAGTAGTCCCCTCAAATTGCTTGATTGCTTGGGACAAGGATTCGTCTGTTACGTGAACGTATCTGTCCATTGTGGTTTGGATACTCGCGTGACCGAGCAGCTTTTGCAGAACCTTTGGCTGCACACCTCTCTCAATCGCTCTTGTTGCATATGTATGACGGAGAACGTGCATGGAAAAACGCTTGATCCCCGCCTCGTCGCAGAGCTTGTAGAGGTGTGTATCGTAGGAGCTGTTCTTTGCCGGTTCTCCCGTTCTGAAATTGATGAACACGAGATCTCGCATCACGAGCGTCGAGTTTTGTCCGGTACGGCGGTCAATGTACTCTAACGTTTGAGATAGCGTTTCGGACTCCTTCCTCTCACCGACATTTGCCGCAACCATTTCAAGAATGGCGTAAGCCTTTGAGGTAAGTGGAATGGTTCGATAGCTTTGTTGTGTTTTAGGCGGTCCTGCACGCCAATATCCCTGCTTGTGTCTGTACTCTAAGGTTTTGTTGACGGTCAGAGTTCGTTTCTTCCAGTCAATCGCATCCCAAGTAAGACCAATCATTTCACTGGTGCGCAATCCCGTTTCCAACATCAGAGCGTATTGAAAATAGTTGTGCGAACGCTTTGCAACCTCTAAAAACTTTTCCTGTTCTTCAATGGTGAGAAACTTGATGTCGCTGACTGCACGGACGGGCTTGGTGTATCTGACACCGTCCATCGGGTGCTTGGCGATCAAGCCGTTCATCAAAGCCGAACGGAACATCGTTCCCATTGCAATATAGGTTTGGCGAATCGTAGAGCCTGCGTAGTCTTTATCCATACGGGTCAAGACTGCCTTGCAGTGCATCGGTCTTACGTCACTCAGCTTGAGCCGTCCGAGAATCGCTTTCATATTTCGGTTGTACCGTTCGCGGTAGTTGCGCCGAGTATTCGGTGCTAAATCGCCTACGATATTCTCAATCCAGAAATTAAACCAATCATCAACGGTCATTTCCGAGGGAACGAAAACCTCCTCGTGACTGTCTGCATATTTCGCTTCGCTAAGCCAATTCTTTGCTTCCGGGATCGTAGGAAAGCATTTAGTGGTTCGGTTGCCGTATCGGTTTACAAATCTTGCGACGTATAAACCGTCTTTTCTTTGGCAAATTCCTTTGCCGATTTCTTTGCCTTTCAGGTTTTTACCCATATTAACTCCTTTCTCTGTTGAAAAAAGAGCCAATGCAACACATTACATTATATCACATTGGCATAGATTTTTCAATAGTTCTTCCCTAAATTATTAGCTCTTTTCCGAGAAATTCCTCGAATTCCTTACGCTTGACGAGCTTCTTCGTCCCAACGTACAGAACGAACGGACAATTCGGGGAACGCAATAATTTATCTATCTTGTTTATGCCGATATTACTGTACTCGGCAGCTTCTCTGATCGTTAGCGTCACCTTCAGGTGAATTGGTACTTTTACGTTCTCTATAATCTCCCTCCTTTCTTAAAAAATGCTACTTTCATCCACCCAAAATCCTTGAAATACCGTACCGTCGTGGAGAATGAATCTGCCTGCCTTGTCCTTCGGAATTTGTTCGGCTGCAGTTGTGTTATCCAGGATGATTTGGGATAGAATGGTGTCGGCTCTGCCGCACACACGGCAGTCGATGTTGTTGCGGATCTGTCCCGACAAAATGTTTGCGTCGGGACGTTGTGTGGCGAGCATGAGGTGGATACCAAAAGCTCGTCCTTGACGTGCGATCATTGAAAGTCGGTTTTCTATCAGACCGATTCTTTCTTTTTGCTCCTTTGTCAAACCGGTTTTGTCAAGCACCTCGGCAACCTCGTCACAGGCGAAAATATGACGTTGCAGAGGGACTGCGCTTTGCTTATTGTAATCGCCTATGTTTGCGCATCCGGTGTCCCTGAATAGCGTTTTTCGGCGTTCTAACTCGTCGGTAAGCTCCGTGAGAAGCGTGAGCAATGTATCCTCGTCAAAGCACATTTTGCATTTATCGTTCCAAACTCTCGGAAAATCAACGCCGCCTTTGAAATCTGCTATGCTGACAATTGCGTTTTTCTTTAAGGACTGCACGAGCAGAACTTTCAGAAGGATGCTTTTGCCACTACCGGTTGAACCGCCGAGCAGAATGTGGGGGATCTTGGATAGATCCACGCTCTCCATACCGAGTTGGCTTTTTCCGAGAATAAGTGTGGAGTCATCATCGGTCAGATAACTGTCGTTCCATTCAATGAAATCGGGTAATCCCGAATTGGCGGGAATAACGTGGAGCAAAATCCTTCGCTTGTTTCTGCCTTCGATTATCTTGACGATATTGACGTTTAATGCCGCTTCGATATATCCTCTCTCTTTCTCCCATTCGGTTAATGGAATACCCACACCGTCAAATTCTAATATCTCCACGTTGCCATACTTTTTGTCTTTTTCTCGTGATAGGAGCATCGGCACCTCACCGGCAGAGTTCGTCATACCGATTCGCTGAAACTCGTTTGACATCTGGTTGAACCCGTAAGGTGTTCCGAACAGAATGAGTATGACGAAAGTGCCGCCGATGAGTAATGCCGGAAGCATCATATCCACGAGGACAATAAAAACGGGAGAAATCAGAGGAATATCCTCCAGACCGAGATTGTTTTTGAATAAATACCAAATGAGTATGGCGGCGGGATAAAAGGCAAACATAATGATTTTTTGTACGGTATTCTTCCATACCGCCCGACATCCATTCCTCAAACGGTGAAAAAAGTATTTCTTTTGAGATTGACGATTCAGCCGTTCCTTGTCCTCGTTTCTCATATTTTATACCTCCTTACTTGAAATCGACTTCATCTACCGCACCGTCGGCGTGGTAGGCGTAAACCTTGTGAATTCGCCGTAGGAATGCCTTCCACGTTTCCGGTCTGCTTTGTTGTTCTGCCTTGTATTGCTCACTGAGTGGTATGTTCGAGGTGATATACACTTTCGTATAACACGCCACTCTGTCGCTATACCTTGCGGGGAGATGCAACGGATAAATATCAAGATAATTGAGCATCGTTTCGATGGGTATTTGAGAATTGAATTCCTCAAACACAAGAACGTCCTGACCGTGATAAGCATCAAACCGCGTTCCATCCCGTCTGCCGTAGTCGGTGATACGACATATCTCAGAGGCAGGGTGTTTGTTATAGATACCACTGGTCTTGCCGGTTCCCGATGCGCCGAACAAATATATTACCTCAACATTTCTGTACTTGGCTTTATATGGTTCGGACATCAGCGTATCTCTGAGCGTGTCAATCTCTCTCGTTCTGAGTGCGAATGACGGGTTGTCTTCAATGATCTCAGTAGTACTCATCCCGTCTTTTACGTTTTGAACTAATTTGTGCATCCTTGGATCTCTTTCCTCAGACTCACTCGGAACTTCTCCAAATTCGTAAAATGTCCCCTCTACCGAGGTTTCCGCTTTTTCGGTGTCAGCCCACTTTCCGCTTTTTAGAATATAATCGCGGTTTTCACGTGTTGTTCCGTTTGCTTTTTCGATATGAGCCGTAGGAAAACGCCTTTGGATCGTATCAAAACGTATTGCTGACGTTGAATACAGGTATATATGTGTATGGTAGGTTCCCGTTGTGGCGATTTCATCTGCCATACAGTAATAATTTGGGCAAAACCGTGCTAAAATCTCGCAGATGCGGTCTCTGTTCAATTCGCAGGTTTGCGGATTGTTGATTGTGATGTGCCATTTACGTGATTGTTCTTTTGTAGCTATAATCGTTACCTCCTTTTTTATTTTTGCTACATGCTACTTGCTACCATAAGAGGTAATACTAACTCTTATGGTAGGGCGGCGCTGCGCTGCCGCCGGGGAGAAATTTTCTTTTAGGGGAAATTTTGATCTCCCCGTCAGCGCGCAGACACCGCGAGCTTAAAAGTCTGTCTTATACCAAGCTGATACCTGTTGCTTTCGCAGTAAGAAGAACGGAACCGTTCTTTTCATACGCTCCCACTTCAAGATTCTCAAACTCAACTTCGACAAAATCTTCGGTCTTGTCCATCAACTGCTCACCGTCGATTCTAACGCCGATCTTCTCAAGATTGTGCTTGGGAAGTGCAACGACGTAGCGGTGCGCGATGATGTTGTTGGTCTTAACCCCATCCTTGTACTCGTAAGCGGGAATAATCTCCACAAGGAGCTTTTTCTCACCGAGCGAGGCGGGATCGATCCTAAGATCTCTGATGTTCAACATACCTTGTCCTCCTTTCTTTATTACTCAGATGAACGGCGCGCTTCGTTCATCCTGTGATGCCGAGCTTTCGAATATTCGGTTGCGCGGGCTTGCGAAAGACTTTGAAATGTGCTTTCATTCCTCTCTGCTCATTAAAGACGAAGCATAGAGCCTTTCTTTTGCAAAGTATCCAAAAAATTATTACTTTGCAAAAAACAACTCGCTTCGATTGCTTGGGCGGGGGAGAAATACTCTTTTTGCCTTTCTGACCATTAAAGACAGAGTGCAGTACCGTTTTTCTGCAAAAATTTCAAAATATATTTTTCAAAAACAGGCGGCGTTGTGAGCATTTTCTTTGCCTTTCAACTGTAATCACACTTGAATTTCTCGATTTTTATACTTTTTTTCAAAAAAGCAGAAAATTTTTATCCGGACGTCTCAAACTTTCAAAAGAGCTTTTCAAGTGCTTTCAATAATACAGTGGGAAATTTTAAGCAAAATCTCATCAAGTTTTTGAAAATTTCTCAAAAAATTTTTTCGCCTCGTTGAACGCAAAAGAAAAAAGCCGCTATCGCGGCGTGATTATCACCCTTTGATAGCGGCTTTCTTAACAGTCCGAAACTTGCTTTCAAGAACATCATTTATTGTGTTGATATCTGTTAAAGCTTTTTATATAATTTGATAGTGATTGCAGTATAAAAAAGAGGGACAAGTTTCCTCGTCCCTCTTGGTGAATTATGTATTTGGTTTATTCTTCTATTACTGTTACAGTAACTTCAGCACGTCCTCTATACCAGTCATCTGAGCTTTTGCCATGTGCACCATAACGCAAATACATGGTGTTGGTGCAGCTTTCTCCATCAACGGTGAAGGTGAAATATTCCCACCATGCACCATCTTTTCCGCTACCACCATGTGCAAACTCGGAGTTTCCAGCAATATTAGAGCCATTGCTATTTCGCAAATAGATTTCTTGGTATCCCTCATCTTCTTCCCACATATATACAGCTACAGAGAATTGAAGTTTGTATCCTTCTTGCATAAACGGGGCAAGATCAGAAATGTCAAAGGAATCATAGTCGTATGTATAAGAAGCATCTATTTTCTTTGCTTCATATCCAGAATCATAGTATGTGCTCTTATAGGTCCAATTTGCAGTAGCTACAATGTTGTGTGTTGGCATTTCATTGCCAAATGCAAAGTTTGCATCGTCAAATGTCCATCCGGCAAAATCATAACCTGCTCTTGTGGGATTAGAAGGTACGGTAGTAAAATCCCCGTAATTGTAAATCAAGGGAGCAATAGCACTTCCACCACCGGTTACAAAAGAAATAGTATATTGATTTATGCCCCAGATAGCATATAGCGTAATTGATCCATTCTGACCATTACACAAATTTTTAACCAAAGCGCTATTTGAATAATACGTTCCTTTTCCATCCGGTGAAGTATTCCAACCAACAAACGAATATCCAGTTTTATTGTATTTATTAGCGCTCAAAGATGTACTGGTATCATAAGTGTGAGTTGAAGATGCCATTGTACCCGAACCAGTGTTAGCAGAATAAATGATGGTATAGGCGTTAGCTTTCCATACCGCATACAAATTGACTGTATTTCCATCCACACTCGAAAGATTGCTAACTGAAGCTGCATCTTTATATACAACAGACCCATTCGAGGAAGTTGTCCAACCCATAAACGTCCAACCGGTGAGTGAATAGTTGTTAGTAGGCAGCTTTATAGTGGTATCATATTTTACATTCAAATTGCTCATACTACCTTGCACTGTTCCACTTGCGTTAGAGAGCTTGTTGGCATTAAATGCAATGATGTATTCGTTCGCTTCCCAAACAGCATACAAGGTGATAATTTGACCGTCAACACTTGTTAAATTATTGATAGTTGCATTGTTCATGTATACAACCGTACCGTTTGCAGATGTTGCCCACCCCTTGAATGTCCAACCGGTTAGACTATACTGTGCATTGCCCAGTGAAGCATTTACATCATATGTACAATTCAAATTATTCATCGTTCCAACAATTTGTCCGCTTGAAGTTGAAGGCTTATTACTATTGAACTGAATTGTATATGAATGTGCTTTCCATTGAGCGTACAACGTGATAGATCCGTTTCCTTGATCAACAAGGTTTAGAATAGAGGCTTTATTTGTATAGTTGGTTCCACTTCCATCTGCCTTGGTGTTCCATCCAACAAATTGATATCCAATTCTGCTGTAGCCATTATCTGTCAACGTGCCTTGAGCATCATATGTATGAGTGGAATAAGGAGTTGTTCCGGTTCCTCCATTGGCATCGTAATATACGATATATCCGTTAGGAAGCCACTGAGCATACAAAGTGATTGAATCGATTCCTTGAGGAACAAGATTTACAACTTCTGCTTGGTTGGAATATCCTTGCCCGCTTCCATCAGGTTTGGTATTCCAACCAACAAACTGGTATCCGGATTTGGTAAATCCAATATCGGTAAGTGCTTTTGCCGTATCATAGATATGCACGGAGGGCTGCATAGAACCACTTCCTCCGTTTGCATTGAATGTAACCGTATAAGAAGCCGGTTCCCATGTTGCATAGTATACAATCTTATCTCCATTTACGGAAGAAAGATTACTGAAGCTTGTTCCAGGATTGTAAAGCTCTCCACTTCCGTTAGAATTGCGGCACCATCCTTTGAATGTCCATCCAACAAGCGAATATACGGTTGAGGGAAGGTTATAGGTTGTGTCATAGGAGCAATCCATATTGGAAATATTTCCTGTAATCGCCGAACTTGCACCGAATGGCTTGTTTGCATTGAATTCTACACAATAAGAATTTGATTTCCAAACGGCATAGAATGTCAGGGTATCGCCATCAACGGTAGTGAGGTTCTTAATTTCCGCACCGTCGTTATAAACGACATTGCCATTTGCAGATGTTGCCCATCCCATAAATGTCCAGCCTGTAAGTCGATAGTCAACCTTATCAAGAGTTATTGCTGTGTCATATACACATTCAACGGCATCCATGCTTCCGTACAATGCGCCGCTTGCATTGGTAGGCTGATTGTTCTTGAACTTGATTGTGTAGGTATTAGCTTCCCATACTGCATAAAGCGTAACTGTTTCACCGGCATGTGCAAGTCCAACCACTTCTGCACCGTCAGGATAAACAACAGGACCATTTGCATATGTTGCCCATCCTTTGAATTCCCAACCAACAATGTTGAATCCGTTTTTGCTCAAAGCTTTCTTTTCGTCATACTCGTACAAGGAATCTTCCATAGTTCCTGCAACGGAAGAAGCGTTCGAGGGCGCATTGATATCATATTTAACAGTGTATATCTCTGTCCAATGTGCATACAATGTTTGCTTGAGATAGGTTGGATTGTAATATACAGGATCACCAGCTTCAATTCGCTCCGCTTCAAGATCGGATACATCAAAGCTCAAATACCATCCATCAAAACGGTAACCGGGACGAGTTGGTGTAGGAAGATCGGGATATACTCCGCGATTTCCATTTTTATCGTAGCATTTTACGATAATGGATTCAAGATCCAAAGAACCGTTGTTAGAATTGAGAATCTCCTCGAATTCGTTGCTTGTAAGCTCTTGAACGTTCTTTCCAACAAAATATTGAAGCATAATAACGAGATCGGAAAGATCAACGTATCCGTCAAGGTTTACATCTGCATAGAATTCGCTGAAATTATAATTCTGACTCTCAAGGAATTCATCCATCAGCTCATCGTTCTTGGTGTTAGATATTGCTACGTATCTTGCTACCAATGCCGTATCCAACACATCAACAAATCCGTCATTGTTAACATCGCCGGGCAGATGAGTAACAGCAGTAATACAACCGTCCATAGTTACAATATCGATTGCATTTGCTTGCCCGCCAGTAAATTGTTTTCTGGTATAAGCAATGGAGATGTTATAGGAATCCATAACCTGCGCGTTATCAGGAAGCTTAAATACAAGCTTCAACAGATTTCCGTCCGCACCGTGAACGTCGGGACTTGCAGCAACAAATCCAATTACACCGTTAGCCTGTGCAACTTCAAATTCACTTGCTGCAAGCAGAAGATCACCACGCTCATATCTAATGTATTCCAGCCTATCGTCATACTCGATTCTGAAAGATACGCCCGTAATACCAGGATTGTTGAACATCTTGATGTAAACGACAATCTCATTATCACTTCCAACAAGACCGTAGGAATTACCTACAACAACCCTCGTGATATCCGTGATAGTTTTCTTTTCTACAGTATATGAATATCCGCAAGTAGCGCAAGAATAGATAATGCTCGTATCGTTTTCTACACTGGTATATTCGTGTGGCTTTGTAGTTTTGTCGTTTTTACATACCTTACATTTGCACGAATTGCCATCGATATACTCATATTCGTGTTGCAGAACATTGATAACAGTGCCTTTTTCAACCATCTTGTTGCACACAGTACACCATTTGTCTCCGGTATATCCGGTTCCATTTGTATTACATGTTGCCGTGACTGCATTTTTAATCACGATAGTGTGTTCTATTTTATTTGTAATGGAACCATCAACCGTATATTCATCTCCGCATTTAGAGCATATTTGTTTTGTATATCCTTCATACTCGCAGGTTGGATTTTTTGTCACATCTTCATATTTGTGTATACATTCTACTGTGATTTCATAGGTTGTGGAAAGCCCCTCAAAAGCGATTTCAACATTAGAAGTTCCCAATGAGGTTGTAGTTTTGCTTCCAACAATTTCAGGAGTAACATCTGTTTTGGTTCCGTCTTCCCAAACTATTTCAAATTCTCCACGATCAAGAAGTATTTCTTTGCCAACTTCACTGTACTGCGTTTGAGGCATAGTTTTGATTGCCAATTCAGTAGGCTTGATTTTTTCTACAACTATTGGAATATCAACACTCAAAATTACATTTTTTGTAAGAGCGACCGAATCATCGGACTCTTCTTCGCTTCCTTTTACAAGAGTAGCATTAAATACAACGGTTACAAGGTGTTCCTCTCCATCAACCTTGTCTGATGATAATGTATCAAGACCATAATATCCTAAGATTTTATATGAATTAAGAGAGAAGCCATCATTTCCATCAACAGAAAGGTTTAGAACGCTTTTTTTTTCTTCAACACCATCCTCTACATATACTTCGGTGGTTTTTAGAAAATCTTCGTCATAAGTGTAAATTTGATTTTCGTTGTAGTTGTATTCGGAATTTATATTACCGTCGTTATAGGAGAAATCAGAATGATAATTAGAGGAGGTAAATACAATGTCGTCTCTGGAATTGACACCATATTCAAGATTGACATTGTCAAATAACTCCGAATCTCCAATATTCTCTAAATTAAATAGCATATCATAAATTGCAGTATCCGGCGTAACATACGCTTTTTTAATATTGCTATGATCGCTGATATCGTTTTTTGCAACAAAAAATCCTACGGCAGATGTTGTAAATGGAAGAAGGATACTTGTAGTATTTGTTTTTCCCCTCAGGGTGCTATCACCTTCCACAACAACATTGCTCATGGTTGAATTAGCATCTAAACTTCCCGCAATACCACCCACATATACATAAGATAGTCTTTCTTTTTTTCTTTCAGAAATCGCTTCAACTGAAGATGAATTCAATGAACAATTGTTAATTTTGCCATAGCAACCGCCTGCAATTCCTCCCGCAAAGGTAGTAACCTCTCCACCCTTTTGTGTTGTATATCTGTATATTTTTACTATACTATTTTTCAAATGACAATTATCGATCGTCCCCTCATTTTGACCTGCAATTCCACCGGCAAATATCGTATGTTTTGCATGATCATTTCCAGAAATAGTTGCATTCTCTAATATTATATTCTTTACTGACCCATTAGATCCTATTTTGGCAAATAATCCAACACACTCCCAATCTTCACCAGTTATTACTCTAATATTCTTTAAAGTGTGTCCGTCTCCGTTCAGCACGCCATTAAAAGGAGTGTTTTTGTTTCCAAACGGCAATCTGTCAACATTAGAAAAATCAATATCATTGATTATTGCATAATAAAGACTACCCGTCTTGTTATCATAGCTTTCTTCGCCGACTTTTATTTTATTAAACTGTTCGACTGTGCTTATTAAATATGGATCACTTGCTGTTCCATTTCCTCCGCAGAATGTATTATCATTGTTAACCTGGAATGCAATAGAATAGAATTCGGTTCCGTCATAATAAAGTGTTGCTGTTAAGATCTCACAATTTTCAGGTACTGTTAGCATACCCGTGTTAGTTTCGCCTGTAGACCACTTATATACAAATTTTTGAGGATCAAGTCCGAACATTTCACAAATTTCATCACTCAAACGATTCATGTATATGGTTTGACCTGTGCAAACTTGTCCAAATGTAGATGAATCTACATTGTTTACAGTGTAAAAATCGCCGTCAATGGATTCAAGAGTATAGGAGTTTTCCATATTCAAAATATAAATAATATCTTGAACGATTTGATCAAGGAGCTCTTTTTCTCTTACCTCGCTGTTGAGTCTGGCAATATCGGTAAGAAGATCACTGTATTTTATAATTGTTTTGCTTCCGTCTGCGTTAACATATTCATAAGAAGCTTCTCCATCAGGATTGGGACCATACTCTAAATATATTTGTGAAAGAAAATAGTTGTTACAGGCAAGAACACAATGTTCTGCCCCCAGCATAGTTCTATATACATCCAGAGTAAATAAAATTGCTTCCCATTCGGCATCTTTACCGTTTTTTTGGACAACATCTCGGTTGTATGATAGCCAATCATAATAATAATGTTGAATGGAATATATTGCATATCCATCATCCATAATGTATTGCCGCATTATGTTGATATACGGGTCGCGCTCATATCCACTTGTCATCAAACTTTTATACAAAGCATTATAGTATTCTTCAATTACTGCATCTGATTTCTTCTCGGCAATAGCTCTCGATAATTTATCATAATATGCATAAGAAGCCCACTCATTTTTTTCATCCGTGGAATTACCGTATAGATAGTTCTTAAGCAAATTATAGTTAAAATATCCATTGTCGCTGGAAGTAAACGCGCGAACATTGTTCCCTGCAGTTTGTGCTTCAATCGCGGTTTCTATCTCTGTTATTGCCTCAATAAAGGATTGATCAATATCAATAGACAAATCACTAATGTCATTTCGTATATCGTAAATTCCTTCGTTAACGATAGCGAATTGATTATCCAAATGATCTTTGAGTAATTGAATTTCGCTTGGAGATTTGTCTTTAAATATACTAAGTAATCCACCGGTAATGGCTTCCGCAATTCCACCAAACCCAAAACAGGATGCTGCTAAGTTGATCAAGGTAGCTCCCGTTTCCAAAGCAACATCTTTCTTGCTAATGTTATCCGAGTCGCTTGCGAGTGCAAACATAGCATTAATAATGGACCCAGCTGCTTTATCTGCTGTCTTGGCACTTGCCAATTCTTTAACGCTATCCTTAAACCACTTCTTCTCTTTGGGTGTAAGCGCATCCAATTTTTTGTTTATTTCTTCTAGATTTTTGGTGTATGGTCTTCTCTGACCAGTATTGCCGTGAACTTTTGTTTCACTGGCAACAGTAACGCTTGTATCGCTAGCAGCCGAAATTGTTAGAGCAGCAGTAGAAAACAGCGTTACAATCACTAATATAACCGCTATAAGTTTTATAAATAAGCGTTTTTTCATTTTGTCACCTCATTCAATTGCCAAGAGTAACCGTTCCGGAAATAACAACTGGCGTTACCTTGACCAAATCTTCATTGATGATATAAGTGCTTTCGAGAATGCTGACCAAATAATCACCATCGTTCTGGAATTCGTACAAGTTAAAATTAAATGTTAAAAGGGGAACGGGTCCGCTGAATACAGATGGATCTACACCGTCACCATCAGTCCACCTTAATTCGTATGCACCTTCATCAGTGAGCTTGGACGTGTAATCTGTATCCATATTTCCAAAGGTGTTTCGAACATCGACGCTAATTGCACCACCTAATTGAAGGGTGTTATCAAAAAGCATATCAAGACTAATGCCGTAAATCTTCTCGCTGCTACAAATATAGACTCTAACAGGAACGTTTGTAGTTCCTGCAGCAACCGTTGTGTTTTGAACAACAATGATCGGTTCTGTTACTTCTGTGCCATATATTGCTGTTATTGTTTTATTGGAAGTAATGTTGTCAAACGCTGTGCTCCAATTGGTGAATTTGTATCCTTTTTTCACATTCCAATCAAAATAATACTCATCAACCGCTGGTGCCTTTGCAGAGAAGCCGTGTTTGATATTCTCTTGTACGGAAACTGTTTTTCCGTCCGGCATTACAAATGTTACGGTATATCTCTTAATTTGATATCTTGCTGTGACTCTCAAGTCAGACGTAATGCTACTGAACTCGGTATCCCAACCAACAAAATCATATCCCTCGCGCGAAGGATCAGAAGGTGCGGTAGCTGCGGTGCCCGTCATTACATTCTCGGTCTTTAGTATGGTGCCGTTATAATCTACAAAGGATACACGATATGTTCTAACATATTGTGCTTGTACTTCGAGATCTTCAACAATATTCTCAAAGGCGTTTGTGCTCCAACCAGTGAATACATAGTCTGATCTCGTGGGATTTTCGGGAATATTGGTGAAGTTACTGCCTTGATCGATATATTCAGAATAAATGACCGAGCCGTCATAATCGAGAAATTTCACCTCAACCTCAGCTTGATATTTCGCTGTTACGGTAATGTCTTGTGTTACATTGTTATAAGATTTGTCCCAACCGTCAAAACGATATCCGTCTCTTTCAAGATCTTCGGGAGCGGTTGCAGCGTTACCGTAAGCAACCGATTGTTCATCAAGAATAGTGCCGTCCCAATCACAGAACGTTACGGTATAATTTTTCGTTGTTGCAGTGTATTTTGCATATACAGATTTATTTTCGCTGATATTATTCAGCAATGCTTCTGTAGAACCGTCTTTTTCTGTTACCCATTTGTCAAATAAGTATGTGTATTGAGCAGTTTCAGCTTTTGTAGGTAAAGCATTAGGATAACTTGCATTCTGACCGTATTCCACAACGGATACTCCTAACACAGTGACTCCGTCATCATCGTAGAATGTAACTGTGTACTTGTTTGTTGCATCAGTAAACTGTGCATTATATGTAATATCTCCTGTTACTATAGATACAGAAGGACTCCATCCACTGAATGTGTAATTATATTCTGCTGATGACGGCTTTGTAGGTGTACTTCCGTTATATACAGGAGTTACTCCATACTCTACGTTTTCATCTGTTTCAAGAGTATAATCACCATTCTTCCATATTATCGTATAGGTATTAACCGTACGAGTAAAATTAGCTATAATTGTCGTGTCGTTTCCAACGGTTTCATCTGTTGTCCAACTAACAAAGGAATACGTATATTGCGCCGTTGCGGATTTGGGCAGCACGGTTATGGTATTGCCATCTATAGAAATTGTATTTCCGTTCACAGAAATAGAGGAACCGTAGGGAATATTATTTAATACACCTACGGATACCATTCCGTAATCCGTGTTATTTGATACGACGTTGACAGTTACCTTGCGAACTTCCTGCTTGAAAGAAGCATATACCGATCGATCAGCGACTACATTAGAAAGATCATCTTCGGTATTTCCATTGGGAGTTGTGACCCATTTGTCGAATGTGTATGTATGACTTTCGGTAGAATTCTTTGTGGGGGCGCTCTTGGAATAAGTTGCAGCGGTGCCATAATCAACACTAACTGCGTCCAAAATCATATGTCCGTCTTCCGGGTAGAAAGTAATCGTATACTTTCTAACAGTTTCGGTAAATTGCGCCGTATAAGTGATAGACTCGGTTACAGCACTAATTTCAGGAGACCATCCGCTAAACGCATATGTGTATTGTACCGTTGATTCCTTGATAGGTGTTGCATCATCATAAGAGGGATTAGAACCATACGGAATGTTTTCATCTGTTTCTAATACAGTATCTCCGTTTTTCCAAATAACCGTATATGTATTAGGAGTCGAGGCAAATTGAGCCTCATAAGTTACAGTCCCAACAACTTCGCTTATGACAGGAGACCAACCGTTAAACACATAAATGTATTGTGCATCCGATGCCTTTTGAGGCTCTGTACCATTATAAACAGGCAGTGTTCCGTATTCAACATTTTCGTCCGTTTCAAGCGTACTATCGCCATTCTTCCAAGTAACAGTGTACTTGTTCTTCGTAGAAGTGAACACCGCCGTATATGTTACATCTCCATTAGCTGCGACAACCTCGGGGGTCCAGCCGGAGAAGGTATACGAATACTGTGCATCCGATGCTTTCGTAGGAACGGTTCCATCGTAAGTGGGAACAGTGCCCTCGGCAACATTTGTATCGGTTTCCAAAACAGTATCACCGTTTTTCCAGATAATCGTATATTTTACATCAGGATCGGTAGGATCAGATGGTTTCGTATAAGTTACGGAATTGCTCCAATCGCTGTTGGTGTAATTCATTCCGTCACCGATTGCTCTGATTTTGAATGTCTGCCCATCAGTGAGTTTTTTGCTCGTCACGGAGTTTTCGATGTATGAAAGCTCTCTACCTATGCTGATTTCAAACTTATCTGCAGAAGCATCGGCACTCCATGTAGCTGTATCATCGGTTAAAACAACTGTTGGAGCTGTTAATTTTGTAGGTGTAGATGGAGTCGGTGTTGGTGTTGGTGTTGGATCATCACCGTTATGATAACCGCCTCCTCCGCTGCATGACGCAAGGATAAAGACACTACACAGCAATGTCAGCACCAACAGAAGAATAGTAAATAGTTTTATTTTTTTCATGACATCCTCCTGGATTGTATACTTTGCAGTACATTTTTAAAAACAAAAAAGGCGCTAACCGAAGTTAACGCCTAAAAAATGCAAACCCCGATTTGTCGCCAAACAAAACTGTATAGATAAGCACGAATCAATTATGTAAGATACCTTATCCGTGGAATTTGCATTTTTATCAAATTCATAATAAGGTATCAGGGAACACAAAAAGGGTATAATACGCCCTTTGCAAAAAACGGTTCGTCTTATACTAAAAATATACAATTTTGTTTGCCTCTTTCATTATACTACTTTTTTGAAAAAATTTCAAGAGAAATCGGCAATTTATTCCTTATAATATAAAAGGGGCATACAAATTGTTCTCGACTTGTACGCCCTGATTTTCTTGTTGCGTTGGCTCTTTGCATATTGTTTTCACTTTACCATTTATACCCCTACGGAATGGTTACTGTACCATTCACTTTACCATTTTGGCATTGACTTGTATCAAATTCCGGGGGGATTCATTAAGATATGGTTTTTATTCGATATTGAAAAAGCCTTGTGCTATAAGGAGTTATTAAGTTTTATGAGCTTTTGTTGAGAAAATGAAACTAGGGCAATCTGTTACGATACCAAGTTTCATTTTATTTATTTCTCCTTTGATTTTTCTTATGTTTACAAGGGGTGAGTAAATATATCAATATATGATTATATCATATAAAATTTGTTTTTTCAAGATATATGGAAAAATAATTGAAAATAAGCGAAATACAAAGCGGTGAGCATGAGCTCACCGCTGACAACGTTTGTTTTTTATAAAATTATTTTATTTTTTTATTTTAAGTTCTCCGGAGAGCTTATGTATATGTTCCTTTTTTTCTTCCACCGGTTGAGCCACTGCCTCTACAAGCTTCTGAAGAAGTTCTCTGTTGGCGTCGCACCGCTCTTCGATCTTGCTTGCTTTCATAGCCTTAACAGATACCACGGTGACACAGATCAAAGTAATGGTGGAGAGAGCGACAACAGACGCTACAATAACAGACATGGTCATCAAGTCTGTAAATTTGAACATTTTAAGTACCAAGCATGAACCTATGATCGCGAATGATACTACCAAAAGTGCAATGGTGAATATGATCCACCGAGTACAGTAATTCTTTTTATTTTTTATATCATTATACATTCTTTTTACCTCTTGCTTCCTTTTTTACTCTTTCCCATTCGGGCTTTAATATTTCACGTGCGAGAGCAAGTACTGCTTCTCTTTGATTTGCAAAATCTGCGGGAGTCGTTTGTATACGGAAATTGTTTAATAGTGTGAGCATTGCCACATGGGTATCCTCATTCAGATTAAGGCGGCTTGTGATCATTGCTCTTGCCTCGTATAATTCCTTTTCGATCTTCAGACGCTCTGCGGACGGTTTTGTGTGCTTATGGAGTGTCTCCGCACAGGCAATGAATCTGGAAATGTTTTCGTGCCATGCATTGATCCAATCCATACGGTTTGATGACACTGTTTCGGCATAGAGATGCTTATAATTAAATCGGCGCGCCAACAGTCCGATCACAAACGTTACCGTTACGGTAACAAATACTCCGCACACAGCAATGATAGCAGATATAATTTGTGGATCCATCATTTTTTTCCTTTCTTCGAGAGGAATTTCAGCCCCTCGTTTTTTTACTGCTGCATTTTACTATTCAAATTATACCATATTGATTGAAAATTTTCAAGTCCGTAAGTAAAAAAATCCCGAAAAAACGGTTTTTTTGTTTTGTTATTTGTGAAAACAAGGGAGATTTAGGAGAGGTTATGTGACGGTATTAAAAAAATTTCAAGAAAATATCATGAAAAATTAAAAAAACATTTGCAATTTAGGAAAATATATGTTATAATGTTAATTGATATTTACAAGAAATTTAATATTGTTAAAATTTGATTTAATTTTTATTTAATTTGTTCAAAAAAACGTAATATGCAAAGGAGATACAAAAATGCTTGATACTAAAATACTTATCATAGACGGCGACCACGGTCTTTCAGAGCATCTCAAATCTCATTTTGAGGCTGAAGGCTACGGTGTGAAAATAGCATCTGACGGAGCAGAGGGACTTAATTACTTTAAAATATACGAGCCCGATATGGTACTTCTCGACATAGTTCTTTCCAAAAAGGACGGTCTTCAGGTATGTAAGGAGATAAGAGAGAATTCCTCGAAGCCTATTATAATGATAAGCACCAAGGGTGAGGTGATCGACAAGGTATTGGGCCTCGAATTCGGAGCTGACGATTTTGTTGTAAAGCCTTTTGACGTTAAGGAGCTTAGCGCGAGGGTGAAGGCGGTCCTTCGCCGTTGCCGTGCAAATACGGCTCAAGCGGACGAAGAGGTCATAAAGTTCGAGAATATTGAGATAAGCCACCAGAAGTACGAGCTGAAGCTTAAGGGCAAGCCCGTAGACGTTCCTCCGAAGGAGCTGGAGCTTCTCTATTTCCTCGCGTCCAATTACAATAGAGTTTTTACTCGTGATCAGCTTCTCGATAAGGTATGGGGATTTGATTATCTTGGCGACTCCCGCACGGTAGACGTTCACGTAAAGAGACTTCGCGAAAAGCTTGAGGGCGTTTCGGACAAGTGGCTTCTTAAGACTGTCTGGGGGGTTGGATACAAATTTGAGCTTTTAGGCTAATCAATATAAAGGGGCTGTCACATTTGACGACACCGAAAAGTCCGAAAACAAAGTAAAAGGCTATCCCGCAAATAGCAAAAAACACAAATGAAACAATCATAATGTAGAAAACAGAGCCATTTTTGGCTCTGTTTTCGTTTTTTATTCGGACTTTTCTACCGCCGTTTTCGAGACTCGACGTACCCGTGTACGCCTCACGTCTCGAAGAACGGCGCTTCTCGTCTAAATCTGACTATCCCCTTACACACAAATTTCGGGGCAGACTCAAATTTCAAATTTGAGTCGAGCAATTTTTTTATGTTAGATCATTTCTTTTTGCACTTACCGCTATCGGCAAGGAGAGCGATAAAGAGACCGCCTTGTACCGTACGGTTCTTAAAGCCATAGTGTCTGCCGAATTTATTAAGTCCGCCTACGATACGACCTGAATCTGTATAATACCAGTCGGTAAACGGATATCTGGTGTCACTTTCACGGAGGAAGTGAGCGATAGGAGCGATAAGCTTCTTTCTCTTTTCAATGTCGCTCGTAAGGGTGGTTGCCCAAAGGATCCAGTCGGACTTGGTGTAGGTCGAACGGGAATCCAGCGGTACTCCGTAATCATTTGAGAGAGCGATATATCTGTCGACCTCTTTTTCGCGAATGTCCTCGTCGAAGAGTCCTGAGCCAAAGATAACGTCAAACGCCATATTATATTTAAGGCTGAAGGTAGTTTCGGGATCACCCTCATATACGAGAGGAGTCTTTCCGTCGACAACAGCCATGTTCTTCCACTGCTTTGCGTAGTCCTTGGCAATATCATGATACTTTTGGGCTACGTCCGAATAACCCAGCTTTTCAGCAATGATAGCGTAAGCCTCGATACCAACTATTGCTTTTACCGACAGGTTAATGTTCTTATCAAGATGTCCTGCAAAGTCGTCTGTGCAGAGCTGCTCCCCGGGCATAAGACCGAATTTTACCAGATATTCGACCCACTGGGAGAGAAGATCCCAGTTATTCTTAGCCATATACGTCTTACCGTCGGCAAGGAGAGCCGCGGCGATCATGATAGTCATATTTCCGCATTCCTCAACGGGCATCTGATATTCGTACCGATAGATGTCGCTGTTTGCGGGGAAGGTGTAGTACATGGGATAGGTATAGGGCCAATCGGGATGAGTAGGTATCTTGCGGAAGATAGTGCCGTCAACACAGTCGATCTCTGGATTGTTCGAGTTGTATTTTACGCCATAGACCTGACCGCAGCAGTAAGGATACGTTCCAACGTCGTGAGGAGCAAAGTCGTACTTCCATACGGGCATACGGGCAAACTTGAAGATAGGCTCACACATAGCTCTTACAAGAGCGGGGTTAAAGAGAAGGAACAGAGGTATGGACGGATAGCTTACGTCAACAGTACCGATACAGCCGTTGGAGTGGTTCTCTTTCGAGAGGAAGAGAAGCTCTCCCTTTCTGTCCATAACGAGCTTGTGAGCCGCAACGCACTGACGGAGTCCGCCGTAAAGCACGAGAAGATAATCCTCGCCGTAAGGCTTTGCCATTTTCTTTAGCTTCTTGTCGAAGGCATCGCACTTTGCGAATACCTTGTCAGCATTAACGATAGATTCTTCAATAGCTTCAACGATATTCTTGCCTGTCTTTTCGAAATAATAACCGCGGAGCCAATCTCCGAAATAGTGTATAGAGCAGGTGTCGTCAAACGCCATGGTCATCATACCCGAGAGCTTTTCGCTTACGTTTTCATACTCATCACAAGCAGCAAGATATGTGGTAGCGCCGTTGGTATATGTAAACTCAAGAGGTGCGCCCATAACGAATTTTTCAAAGGCAGGAGCACCGACGCACATTGCTTTTTTACCTGTCAGATAGTAATAACCCCACTCAGCAGAGCTGTCGTCGTAGGACTGAGACATTACGAGCTGCTTTCTCGCACCGAACCATGCAGCTTCAGCTCCGCAACTCAGTACGTGGCGGCCGCCTCTTACGTGGTAAGAAATATTGTCGTAGCAAAGCTCCTGATGTGCGAAAAGCGCTACACTCAGAGCTTTTATTTCCTTCTTGGGCTTTACAGTATATCTGAAATAACACACAGGGCAGGATATGAGAAGCAGATCGTCGGGATTAAGTGGCGATGTGAAGGTCACCTCAAGGTCAAAATCAGGGCAGGTAAAGCCGTATTTTGTATCAAATGCGGTAACGTCCACGTATGTCTGCTCCATTTTTATTGCCTTTGAGACAAGTCCCATAAAGGAGTATACCTTGCCGTCGCAAGATACAAGTCCGTACATCTTCTTGGACATTCCTGTCCAGAATACCGTATCACCCTCATTAAGCTTGTCCTTGTCAGACCAGATAGAAAAGAATGGATCCTTTACGAACAAGGGGTATGATGGTAAAAGCTGTCCTTTTTTTACTTTTGAATTGAACTTAAGCATATGTAGTTCCTTTCTTTATTTTATATTGATAGATCAAGCCGATGCTTGTACTTTTCTGTATCAAAGTTCTTCTACGGACACGACTCCGTCGAGCTTTGCAATAAGAGTCATTACCGAATCGTGAGACAGTCTTCTTGGAGTTCTAAGTGAAAGAACGGCACAAGGATTTCTTCCCTCGGAAGAATTTTTCGAGACCTCGATATCGGCAATATACGCTCCATTTTTCTTTATTGCGTCTACTATAATTCCAAGCTTCTCGCCAGAGGTATATTCGACGAAAACGTTAAAGGATCGTGAGTTTGAGAATATGTAGTGTTCAAGTTTTACGAATACAAGCTCCGCAAGAAGAACAAGGATAGTAGCAATGATAGCGCCCTCAAAAAATCCTGCTCCCGCACAAAGACCGACTATGGCGGACGTCCAAAGACCTGCCGCCGTGGTAAGTCCCTTTACCTGACGGCGCTTTGTGATGATTATAGTTCCCGCGCCGATAAAGCCGACGCCCGCAATGACCTGCGCGCCGAGACGAGCCATGTCTGTTCCCAGATGGAGCTCAAGAACGAGATACTGACCTGTGAGAGTCGTCATTGCAGCTCCGAGACATATGAGTATATGAGTTCTGAAGCCTGCGGGGCGGTGTTTTCTCTCGCGTTCAAGGCCGATGAGACCTCCGCACACTACGGCAAGCAAAAGTCTTATTGAGACGGAAAGAGTATTAAGCTCTGTTCCTCTGAAGATATTCAAAAAATCAAGCATACCTTTCCTCCTTAAAGCTCTTCGATGGTACGTATCGTCTCAAGTTCGGCAATGGACGATACAAGTTTTGCGTGAGATTTGTTTTTTGGAAGTCTCAAAGAAAATATTGCGTAAGGGTGAGTATTTTCCGAGCTTTTGCTTTTTGTCAGCTCAACGTCGAATATTTTTGTTTCGGTCATTTTTATGCGCTCAATGATAGTGGTGAGATCGTCCAGGTGCTCAAATTCTACGTAAAGGTTTATATTTCTCGTATGCTTCATTATGATATGCTCAAGCTTTGAGAAAATTACTATAGTGATTATTATAAGAGCGCAACCGATAAGCGCTCCCGAAAAGAAGCCCGCTCCGATGGCAAGACCCATGCACGCCGATGCCCAAAGACCTGCCGCCGTTGTCATTCCCTTTACCTGCTGCTTACCCGTGACGATTATAGTTCCCGCGCCGAGAAATCCTATTCCGTTAATTACCTGTGCGCCAAAACGCGACACGTCGGTGCTGACAAAAATAAGCGAGTCGTCCTCGAGTATCCACAAGTTGCTTATTATCATGGAAAGATAAATTCCGAGTAACATGGTTAAAGCCGCACCGATACAGACAAGCATATGAGTTCTGAAGCCTGCGGGGCGGTGCTTTTTACCGCGGTCTATTCCGATTATTCCGCCGCAAAGTACGGCAATTCCGAGACGTATCAGCACATCCCAGATAGAAAGAGCTTCCACTTTTGCTTCCTCCTTTTTATTCGTATTTCCAAATGCAATGTCGATGCTTATAAGCTGCATATAATCCTATTCTGAAAGCGGCATTAAAATGCAAAAAAACAACACGCAAAAGAAAGTAAGATATATTTTTTATATTATACCTTCTTTTGCGTGATTTTGCAATACGTTTTTTGTTTTATTTTCTTATTTTTAATATAAAGTTACACTAAATGTCAGATACTGGCCTTTTCGGTATACCGTAACCGCAACTTTGTCGGAGGGACGGTATTTTCCGATGGTCTCGGAGAGTCGTGAGGTGGAATAGATACTTTCTCCGTCTATCTCGGTTATTATATCTCCTTCCTTCAGTACCTTAACAGCTCCTTGCTCGTTATTTGTAAAGCCTACTATCTCAACGCCCACAATACCGTCAAGACTATATTCAGAGCCCGAGATCCCAAGGCGCGGAACTGGGATCGCTACTCCGCCAAGTATATCGAAGTCAAGCTCGTTTCCCGCTGCCATAGCTTCTATTATCCGCTTCACTCCCTCTGCGGGAAGCGCGAAGCCGAGTCCCTCGTAATCTCTGCCGAGCTTCATGCTTACCATTCCGATGACCTCGCCCTTGACGTTAAAGAGCGGACAGCCTGAATTTCCCGGATTTACTTGAGCATTTGTTTGTATGACCTTCATTTTTTTCGTAAGCGTTCCGTCTTTGTCGTATACCTTGAGTATCCTGTTATTATATGACACCTCTCCGGAGGACAGAGAGCCCGCGTATTCGAGAGATGCGGGAGTTCCGATAGCCGTGACAAGCTCACCCACTTCCAATGAGCTTGAGCTTCCGAAGGTAAGAGGCTTATATCCGTTGCCTGCCACCTTCAGAAGAGCTACGTCGGAAAATTCATTCTCTGCAACGATGCTTGCCTCCACTCTCTTTCCCGAAGCAAGTATCACCCATACTGTATGTGCGTTTTCAACAACGTGAGCGGCAGTTGCAACGTATCCGTCACCTGATACGAAAAAACCTGATCCTATGCCTGTTGCGCCGTTTATTTCGGCGCTTATAGATACGATACCGTCTATGTTTCTTGCGTATATTTCTGCCTTTGTCAAATGCTTATCTTCTGTTTTGTCTTCGTTATCCGTTACAATGCCAGAATCATCGTTTTGCGTTGTTCCGTCGCTGTTTTGTGTTAGTTCGCCGACCTCCTCGTTTGCATCTGTTCTTCCGCTTCCGATGACCGATGCAAGAATGAGTATCCCGCAGACAAAGCAAAAGGTGGCAAAGATAATACAGAATCTGCCTACTCGCGTAACGTTACGCGCCGTCTTTTGCTCCTTGTTTTCTTCTTTCGGGTCTCTGTCGCGGTACGTCTCTTTGATCTTGCAGGGCAGGTTTTTTGAGCTTGGTTCTATATTTTTATCTTCTTTACTGTTTTTTGTTGAATCGACAGTCTCCCTGTGTATCGACTCTGAACACTTTGCTTCCCGTGGCTTTATTTTTTTAGGGATCCTTATTTTGCGCCTTTCGTTCTTTTCTATATCCTTTTCGGAACGCCCTCTTTCTATTTCCTGATCAAATCCGTCGCCAATGTCATTTCCATGGCCGCGAATAGAGTCTTTCCTGAATCCTCTGTTTTCCTCCATGCTTGCCTCCGTAAATTTTAGTTATATATATTTTTGACAAAAAGGCCGAAAGATATTCAGAGGCATCTATTCGTTTTATTTGAAAGAAAAAGGGAAGCGTTCCGCTTCCCTTATCGATGTAATTGTTTTTTATCTGTCAACACCCGAGCCGAAGGGGTATTTTTCTGCCTGCTCCTTCATTTCTGCAATTACCTGACTTGGATCGTCCGCAAGGAAGATCGCCGAGCCTGCAACTACAACGTTTGCTCCGGCTTCGGTAACGAGCTTGAGGTTGTTTGCGTTGATGCCGCCGTCGACCTGAATATCTATCTCGATTCCGTTGTCTATGGCGTACTGTCTTATCTCGCGAACCTTTTCTACGGTTGCGGGAATCATTTTCTGACCGCCAAATCCGGGCTCGACCGTCATGACAAGTGCCATGTCAATGTCGCGAAGTATAGGGAAAAGAACGCTTGCGGGAGTTGCGGGTTTGATAGCTACCGCCGCCTTAACTCCTGCTTCCTTGATGTGCTTGATAGTGCCCATAAGGTCCTCACAAGCTTCATAGTGAACGGTGATGATATCTGCTCCAGCCTTAATGAAATCGTCAACAAAACGCTCGGGCTTTGTTATCATAAGGTGGGTATCAAATACGATGGAGGAGGTTTTGCGAAGACAAGCGATAACCGGGTGTGCGAAGCTCATGTTGGGAACGAAAATTCCGTCCATAACGTCAAGGTGTATGTATTGAGCTCCTGCATTTTCAACTTTTTTGGTTTCTGCGGCAAGATTTGCAAGGTCGCACGCAAGAACAGATGGAGAAACGATAAACATTTTTTTAAACCTTTCTGTGTTTTTATTTATGTCGGTCAGAGTTGTTCTGACATATTATATTAAGGAAAATAAGCGTACTCAGATCAGAAGGGAAAAAGAAACTTCATGGATGTCTGTTTTATGTGTCTGCCGAGAGAACGCTTTTCGCAAAATGCGGTTATAATGCTTACGTAGCCGCGTTTTGCGTTTTTTGTTTTCAAAGCTTTTCGATAAGGCATACTGCGTGGGCGGCGATACCCGAACCGTCACCCGAAAAACCAAGTCCTTCTTCGGTGGTGGCTTTTACGCTGACTTCTGAGACGTCCAGCGACAGTGCCATAGCTATGTTCCTTCTCATTTGGGGAATGTGGGGGGAGAGCTTGGGAGCTTGCGCGATAACCGTCGCATCTATATTCACGACGGTGTATCCGTTATGGTAAAGGTGAACGTATACCTTTTTGAGAAGCTTCAGACTGTCCGCATCCTTATATGAGGGATCATTGTCGGGAAAGAGCTTCCCGATGTCTCCGAGAGCCGCAGCTCCGAGAAGCGCGTCGGATATAGCATGGAGAAGAACGTCGGCATCAGAATGACCGAGGAGTCCCTTTGTGTGTGGGATATCCACTCCGCCAAGCACAAGACGTCTGCCCTCTACCAGACGGTGAACATCATAACCGTGACCGATGCGCATATCAGTCCTCCATATCAAGACCGAGCTTGAGCGCGGCGTCTACAAGGTCGGGATCTGACATTCTCGAACGAAGGATGCCCTCTGCCATAGCCATGTCGTCAAAGGTTGTTATTTTAATATTCTGCGATCCGCACTCAACAAGTCTTATGGGGTGCTTTACGTTTTCCACAAGCGAGTTGTCGTCGGTAGCTGTGTATCCCTTTTTAAGCGCTGTATATGCGGCGGCGCGGTAAAGCTTGGTCTTGAAGACCTGAGGCGTCCCTGCCAGCCATATCGTATCGCGGTCAACTGTTTTGTCGATAAAGCCCTTTTTATCGGCTATCTTTACGGTATCGGTTGAACGGTGAGCGGCGGTTGCAGCCTTGTATTTATAAGCCGCACGGCAAACAGCAGTTATCTGTTCGGGGGTTATGAGGCAACGAGCTCCGTCAGAAATTGCTACGAATTTCGATTTGTCGCTGACCGCGTCAAGTCCGTTAAGAACAGAATCCTGTCTTGAATATCCGCCGGGGATTATCTTTGTCACCTTCGTTATCTCGTAGTCACGGCAGATATCCTCCCAATAGGGCATCTCTGCCTTTCTTACTACAAGTATTATCTCATGTATGCACTCTGTTTCCTCAAAGGCTCTGAGTGTATGAACGAGAAGCGGAACACCGCAAAGGTGAGTCATTTGCTTTGTAGTACCCATACCGAAGCGTACCGACATACCTGCGGCGGCAATTATTGCGGAGGTAAAATTTTTGGGATGTGGAGAACCAGAAACGGCTCTGAATACTCCGCTTATTTTTTTAGTACACAAATTTACTGTCTCCTATATCTTTAATGTTTGGTTTTTTGTATCAGTTTTTGTTTTCTATGTCTTTTATCATTGAAACTCTGACTACGTGATTTCCTTCATTTAAATATTCGGCATCAAGAAAAGCATCAACGAGATCTGTGGCAAGTCCAATACCCACCACTCTTTCTCCAAAGCAGAGAACGTTTGCGTCGTTGTGCTCACGGGTAAGACGTGCCGAGAAGGTATCCGAGCAGCAAGCGGCTCTGATGCCCTTGTGTTTGTTTGCGGCAATGGACATTCCGATGCCCGTTCCGCATATGAGTATTCCTCTCTCACATTCTCCCGAAAGTATCTTTTCACATACCGCTTGGGCATAAGTGGGATAGTGACAACTGTCGGAGGAATATGTTCCAACGTCTATGACCTCATATCCTTTATCTATAATATGTTGCGCGATAGGGGATTTTATGCCGAATCCCGCATGGTCACAGCCAATAGCTATTTTCTTTTTAGTATTCATTGTGCAGTGCAATTTCCTTTATGCGTTGTTTTTTGATAATTTTTCGCGAAGCTCCCGTTCGGCTTGCGATGGACGTAAATATTTTACTCTGAAGTCAGGATCGCTGACCGCCAAGCCTTTTTTCCACATATCCTCGGCTACCTTTGCCACCGAGTATGCGGACTCGTGCGTAAGTCTTTCGGGGGTGGGGATAAAGTCGGTCTTTTTAAGAGCCTTTACGGTTATGTCATATCCGTCACCCGAGAAGAAGATATGCTCCTTTTTATACTCGGAGAGCTTATCTTCAAGTTCTTCGATAGAGATAGCCATGTCTTCGGAAAGACGCGTAAGTGTGCTTCCGTTTGACGAAAAGAGAGCCGTATATACCTGACCTCTTCGAGCGTTCATAACGGGACATACGACCCCTCTTTCCATGACGAGATTGTAAGCCAGAGCCTCAAGAGTCGATACCTCGATGCAAGGCTTTTTCAAGTCAAACGCAAGACCTTTGAGTGTTGCCGTGCCGATACGTACACCCGTAAATGAGCCGGGGCCGGACGAGCAGGCAAAGGCATCTACGTCAGCTACAGTTATGCCCGATATTTTCAACAGAGCTTCTACCATAGGAAGCAAAGTCTCGCTATGGGTATTTCCGTTATTGACCGTAAATTCTCCAAGCAGCTCACCGTCGCGGCATAGCGCGACCGATGCCACGGTAGCAGAGCTATCCATTGCAAGAATCAACATAAATGAGAGTCCTCCGTGTTGGTTATGAGCTTTACCGTTATACACCGATCGTCTTCGCCTTTATCAAGATCCTTTTCGATGGATACCGAAAGGTATTCTTCGGGAAGCGCGTAAGGAATGTTTTCGCTCCACTCAACGAGGATCACTCCTCCTCTGTCTCGGTAATCGTAAAATCCGATAGAATAAAGGTCGTCCTCGTCTGCGATGCGGTACATGTCGAAATGAAATACCGAAAGAGGAGTTCCTTTGTATTCGTTAACGAGAGCGAAGGTGGGAGATTTTACTCTTGCCGAGGGGGCGAGAGCCGAGGTAAAGCCTCTGACGAAAGCGGTCTTTCCAACTCCAAGGTCACCGTAAAGTGCTATGAAGCGCGGAAGAGAGCTGTCGTCAAGAATCTTTTTTGCTACCTCGACGCCGAAAAGCTCTGTTTCGGCAGTCGAGGCTGTATTTATTGTCAGTGGAAAGGTCATCAGAAAAGGCCTATGATATTTCCGTCGTCGTCAACGTCGATGGACATTGCGGAAGGCTTCTTGGGAAGTCCAGGCATGGTCATGATAGCGCCTGTGAGTACTACTATGAATTCCGCGCCTGCAGAAAGCTTTATCTCTCTGACGGTAAGAGTGAAATCAACAGGTCTGCCAAGCTTTGTCGCGTCGTCGGAAAGTGAATACTGTGTTTTTGCTACGCAAATGGGGAAGGTGGAGTACTTGGGGTCAAGCGCTTCTATCTCTGCAATAGTCTTGAGAGCAGCCGCGTCGTATTTGACCTCTGCAGCTCCGTATATCTTGGTAGCAACGGCGTTTATCTTGTCCTTTATAGACATCTCGTCGTTGTACATGAACTTGAAGTCATGAGGTCTCTCACATGCTTCAACGACCTTCATGGCAAGGTCGATACCTCCGTCCCCGCCCTTTGCGAATACCTCGGAGAGCGCGAAGTCAGCTCCCTTTGCGATACAGATCCTGCGGATATATTCAAGCTCTGCCTCCGTATCCGTTCCGAAGCGGTTGATGGCAACGACGACGGGAAGACCGAATTTGCGAAGATTGTCTATGTGTGCTTCAAGGTTTACAGCGCCCTTTTTGAGAGCTGCAAGATCCTCTGTTGAAAGCTCTGTCTTGGGAACGCCGCCGTTGTATTTGAGCGCTCTGACGGTTGCAACAAGAACGACAGCGTCGGGTGTAAGACCTGCCTTGCGGCACTTGATGTCGAGGAACTTTTCAGCTCCAAGGTCAGCGCCGAAGCCTGCCTCGGTAATAGTATAGTCTGCAAGTTTAAGAGCAAGCTTTGTGGCTCTTACGGAGTTACATCCGTGAGCAATGTTTGCGAAAGGACCGCCATGGATTATAGCGGGGGTGTTTTCTATGGTCTGCACAAGGTTGGGCTTGAGGGCGTCCTTGAGAAGAGCTGCCATAGCGCCTGCTGCGCCAAGGTCGCGGCAGAATATGGGCTTTGAATCGTAAGTGTATGCAACGAGAATGTTTCCGAGTCTTTCCTTGAGGTCGGAGATGGATTCTGCAAGACAGAGGATAGCCATTATCTCACTTGCAACGGTGATCATGAAGTGATCCTGGCGGGGAATACCGTCCATCTTTGTTCCCATACCAACGGTTATATTTCTGAGTGCTCTATCATTTGTGTCGGTAACTCTTGCGAAAAGAATTCTTCTCTGGTCGATGCCGAGCTCATTGCCCTGCTGAAGATGGTTGTCTATCATTGCCGAGAGGAGATTATTTGCGGCAGTGATGGCATGGAAGTCACCTGTGAAGTGAAGGTTGATATCCTCCATAGGAACGACCTGCGCGTATCCTCCTCCTGCAGCTCCGCCCTTGATACCGAAAACGGGACCGAGAGATGGCTCACGGAGAGCGATTATAGCGTTTTTACCGATCTTGTTCATTGCCATTCCAAGGCCTACCGAGGTAGTCGTCTTACCCTCACCTGCAGGAGTAGGATTGATAGCGGTAACGAGAATAAGCTTGCCGTTTTTCTTGTCGGCTGTACGCTTAAGAAACTCGTCGTTTATCTTTGCCTTGTACTTTCCGTAAAGCTCAAGCTCGTTGTCTTCGATTCCAAGCTTGGATGCGATTTCGGTTATGGGTAACATTTTAGCTTCCTGAGCTATTTCAATATCTGTCTTCATAAACAAACTCCAGTCTGCCGTATACGGCTAAAAATTTTATACATCTATTATTATAACATATTTTTTTTATTATGTAAAGGGGGTTATTTAAGGTTTGTGCAAGTATTTTTTGTGATTTGTCTGGTTTTGTCCTTACCTATTATAGATCCCGATGCTACGCATCGCCCTACGGGTTCGACTACGTTCTCTCCTGTGTCATTCTGAGCGGAGCAACATCGCATGGCGATTGCGGAGTCGAACTGAGAAGCAGCGCCGAGTAGAGCGAGGCGGAATCTCAGGAGAGAACTTCGCTCAGGATGACACAGGGGGTGAAATAATATGTAAAAAACGCACCCGTGACGATTGAGGTCATGAGTGCGTTTTTATTGATTTTTTTGTTTTGTTTGTCTTTTTGTTTGAATATAATATTGAAACGAAAAGAATTAACAGGAATGACAGGCAAAGACCGCAAAGAGCTCCAAGGGAGTCTATTCCAACGTCCTTTGCCGATGGTCCTCTGCCCTCGGAGAAGCTCTGAAGATATTCGTCTGCCGTGGCGAGAGCGACCGATAGGATCAGGGGAGGTATGAACCATAGAAGCGAGCGGTTTTTTCTTAAAGGGAAGGGAATAAGACCGAGAGATAGCAGATCGGCAGTGAAAAGGACTGCGAGTACCGCAAACTCAAAAAAATGAGCGAATTTTCTTACAGTGTGTTCGGTAACGTTGCCCTCGCCGCCCACAGCTTCAATGACCTCGTTGACTATCTCCTGGACCGATTCACTCTTTGAGGAGGATTCCTCGGCGGACTCAGCGGAATTCGAGAAGATAAAGCAGATCCAGAAAACGGTGAGAAGTATAGTGATCGAAGAAAAAATTATCCGTTTGGTATTCACCGCTGACCTCCTTTCCGAGAGTAATATTTTTTTACCGAAAGAGTAAAAAAGCACTTGCATTATTTTATGTTCTGTGATACAATAATAACATAAATGTTTTAAGAAATCATGAATAAAATCATTTTTCTTTAAAAGATCAAAAAAATCAATACGCCTGCATAGTTAAATGGATATAATAAACCCCTCCTAAGGGTTAGTTATGGGTTCGATTCCCGTTGCGGGTGCCATGAATAAAGGGGAACGCATTTGCGTTCCCCTTTATTCATGGCATTTGCTTCGCAAACGGACCAGTCCCCGCAAACGAAGAGAAGCGGGATCGGGTTCGCATACCCCGCCTGAAGATCGACAAGCTCGCTTGTCAGGCGCAGGGCGAGGGTATTCTCGCGTAGGCGAGATTCCCGTTGATATAATAAAAAGGGAACGCATTGGTGCACCTACCGTAAAGCAGTTTTATATCAAAATACAAAAGGGACGAGGTTTTCTCGTCCTTTTTGCACACGACCTTGCCTGCAAGGTATAGTGTGTTATACCATATTTTGTTTTCGGGTGGTAAAGGAGTGATGTTTTTGCTTACGCAAAAGTGATGTTACTCACTTCGTTCGTAATGATGTTGCCCTCGTTGGTCGCAATGATGTGATGTTTGCCCACTGTGCCGTAGGCGCTACATCATTGCCGAAGGCTACATCATTAGGCGAAGCCGACATCACTTGCACGCAAGGGCAAACATCGTTCGGCGACCTGCTTTATCGCAGGTCGCCGTTTGCGTTCCCCTTTATTCATGGCATTTGCTTCGCAAACGAGTCCATTTCCGCAAGAGAAGTGAGAACAAGGTGGTATCCATTTTTCCGCGAGGCTTTCTTGTTTGATTGTAGGGGACGACGTACTCGGCGTCCCGTTACGGTGATGGGGGAACTCATGCATATCTTCTGCCGTGAACGAGGGATTATCCGATGTTTTTGCGGACGACCAATGGTCGCCCCTACGATGGTAGGTGAGTGCCTTGGAGCTCCCGCATTGAGAAAAGTTTTTTGCCAAAACGGGACGCCGAGGACGTCGTCCCCTACGGTGTCTTGTTTTGCTTGGTGGAAAAGCGGGCTGCCGAGGACGTCGTCCCCTACGGTGGCGTTTTTTTTATTTTTTT
>JAGBTY010000038.1 GCA_017631085.1 Clostridia bacterium | reverse complement strand
CGGAAGAGGTATTGCCGTCGATCCCGAAATAGATACATTTCGCATTCTGACTGCAGAAGAGCTTGAAACCGAAAAACAGACGGTACTGGTGGAGAAATACTGTAAGAGTATAAACGAAGAAATCCTACCCGATCTCGATTGGGTGAAGCTCGGAGAATCCTATGAGTCCGGAGATTACGAATATACAAAGGAGTTGCTCGGTAAGCTTCACGAAGCTTTTGTTTCCGTTTACGGAACGGATGAGCTGAATGAAGGTATGGGAATTGTAAAAATCCCTGCCGTCGTACAAGGCAAGGACGGTACGGTCTGCATTGCTCTTTTGGATATAGACACCGAATCATCGGGAGAGCATTGGGATACCGACTTTATTACTCCTTTCGGGATATATCAGCATAGCGAAAAGCACCATCCCCTTGCAGCCGAATTTGCGAAAGCTATGTGCCCATATAATTATTGGTACACAATGAGCTATGACGGAGATATCCATACAAATTACAGAGAATGCCCCGAACAGATCAAAGCCATGATCGAAGAAGCGAGGGCTTACAGTACAGAACAGAGAGGAGAGATTTTGTTGGAATAAAATATTTAGATATGTTCGCCGGAATTGGTGGGTTCAGAACAGGACTCTCTAAGCTCGGCGATTATTTTATGCCCGTAGGCTGGTGCGAGATAGACAAGTACGCAGCAAAGGCATACAGAACATTATATAACACGGGAGGTGAATATTACTGTGATGATGCAACAAGAATCAATACCGACGAGTTACCGAATATTGACCTTGTTTGCGCGGGATTTCCCTGCCAACCATTCTCCGTTGCAGGACGCAGACTTGGATTTGCTGATACAAGAGGTACGCTCTTTCATGAGATTGTCCGAGTGGCTGAAGCAAAAAGACCTTCATATCTTTTTCTTGAAAACGTTCCGGGGTTGCTCAATCACGGCGAAGGGAAAACTTTCGCCACTATCCTCGATTCGATTTCAGACTTGGGGTATAGTATTGAATGGTGTGTGCTTAACAGCGCCGATTTTGGTGTCCCGCAACAGCGAAAGAGAGTATACATTGTCGGATATCTTGATAAAAGACTGTCCGGAAAAATATTTCCTCTCGGACAAAGCAGCCGAAGCAATCTTATCCAAGTGGTCGGCGGTTCACAAGGGAGCAGAATCTACTCCGCAGACGGAGACAGCATCTGCCTTACAAGTCAAGGCGGAGGCGGAGGGGCAAAGACCGGACTTTATTTCATAGATATGAATGCCGGAGCTATAGTAACCCACCACGCAAGATGCATAACCGCAAGACAGAATTCGGGAATATCCAAGCACAAGGGTGAGCATTCGGGAGTCATAGAAGCGTGTGCGGTATTAACGCCGGAGCGTGAGAAGCTAAGACAGAACGGAAGAAGAATAAAGCTCCCCGGAGAAGATATGTTTTGTTTGACAGCGCAGGACAGACACGGTGTTACATACTGCGGCAGAGTACGAAGGCTTATGCCTATTGAGTGCTTTCGTTTGCAGGGATATTCGGACGAGCAATTCTATAAGCTCGTTGCCGTAAGGATACCGGAGAATCAGCTATATAAAATGGCGGGTAATTCTGTAACCACAAATGTAGTAACGGCACTTGGGCGAAAGCTTATAGCCGAATTAAATAATATAGGAGATGAAGATATACTATGTTAGGCTTTTTAACCGGACTAATTATAGGCGGTGCGCTTGGCGTATTTACAATGTGCCTATTCCAAATTAACAAAAAAGAAAAATAAAAAGAGAGGTCGTTTTGCGAAGACAATAAGCAAAACGGCTTTTTCGCAGAATGTCCTCAAAGAGAGGATACAATGAACAGTTTTATGTCATGGGTGGGCGGCAAGAAAGCATTGCGAGATGCGATTTGCTTAAGGCTTAATAAAAACTGTGACCGATACGTTGAGGTTTTCGGAGGCGGTGGTTGGGTGCTATTCCATAAGAATCCGTCGAAGTTTGAAGTATATAATGACTTCAATCCAAATCTTGTAAATCTTTATCGTTGTGTAAGAGATCATCCTGCAGAGCTTTGCGAAGAATTAAAATACACTCTGAATTCAAGAGTGGATTTTCATTTTATACGAAAGACACTAAAAACCAAAACCGAAATCCCCGACATTAAGCGGGCGGCATACTTTTACCAGATAATTCGACAAAGCTATGCATCAAGACTTGATACATACGGTGTTTTACCTCACGATATGTGGAGAAATTTCCCCGTTATATATCAGGCATCAAAAAGGTTACAAAGTGTTGTCGTTGAAAATCTGGATTTTGAAAAACTTGTATCAATATATGATAGACCAAACACCATTTTTTATCTTGATCCTCCATACTATACGAGCGAAAGATATTACGAAGATGTAGGGTTTACAACGGAAGATCATCAAAGATTATGCGATGTGTTGATGCGCTTAAAAGGTAGGTTTTTGCTTTCATATAACGATTGTCCCGAAATCCGGCAGCTATACTGCAAGACGGGAATAATGATCGAAAGTACAACTCGGTTGAACAATATTGCACTAAAATACGAATCAGGCTCACAGTACCCCGAACTATTTATTTCTAATTACAACACCTACGAGGAAGGACTTCTCTCTGTAAGACAGATAAATCTGTTCGAGGATGAAAAGGACACCGAGAGGTTATTAAAAGAAAGGAAAATCATATGGAAAGAAACAATGAATTAAAATTCAAGCTGAACGAAGATACCGTAAAAGCTCTCGGAATAAGCGAGGATAGCTTTTTCGAGGTTCATTACAAGGACGGTTATCTTTACGCCGAGGTGGTAGAAGATTATTACGATGAAGAAGCCGATGATCCGGAGGACGGAGAGGATGAGGAATCCGATGAGATCGAATGCACCGGAGAGAACTGTGACGATTGCGGGTTCTGCTGTCCTCATTGCGGAGGTTGTGTTCTTGACGAAGCAGAGCCAAGCGAGGACGAATAATGAGTAAAATGCTTAAAATCCTCGGCAAAGAAGGCAGAATAACCATTCCCTTTGAGATAAGACTCAATATGAGAATTGCCTATAACGACATCCTGTCCTTTGAGCAGATGGATAGCGACACTATCATTATAAAGCGCGAGAAGCTCTGCACAAACTGCTGCGATGGTAAAGGAAGTGTCGGCGAAACAACACTTCTTGACGTTATAAACAGCCTTAACATCACCGAGCAGAGAGAGGTGCTCAAATATCTCGCAAAGAAGCTTACATAAAAGGAGCAGAGCTTTATGAGAGTGAATGTTTATCAGGTCATAAGCGAAGCGGATAAAAACAATACCAAGTTCAGAGATTTTAATCACGCAACATCCTACGGAGAAATCGATCCTTCAATATACAAGTGCGTATTCAGAGGTGCTGTAAAAGCAGAGGATCTTGAGGGCGTATACGAAGCCTTTAATCTATTTAACGAAGGTTATATCGGAACATATCAAGGACATTCGCTTTCAATTTCCGACGTTGTGGAGCTTGAAGAGGACGTGGTCTCCGAAAGAGGCGAGAAAACTCTTAAGGGATGTTACTTCTGCGATTCGGTAGGCTTCAAAAACATTACGTTTGATGCATCGAAATGCGTTCAAATGGACGGACTTCGCGCTCTTATGCTTCTACCCGGAGAAAAGCCCATTGTAACTTACGTTAACGATTCGCTTGAATATTGGCAGAGAGCTGTCGGCAGACCGGGAGAGGATTCTCTGATGGAAATTACATATCCGTTTGACGATACCGCTGTAGTTGTAGGTAACGAAGAAGCGAAGCTCATCGGAATGGAAGGAAACAGAAGATTCGGAGAATCAATCTATGCAGGCCCGTTGTACATTATAAACGATAACGGGCGCGGTGGTTTCTACAATCTTAGGGATAGTCAGATCGAAAAGTATTCAAAAATGTTTGAACAGCCCGAAGAAATAACAGAGGAAGAAGTGCAAAAGGATTGCGGTTTCAGAATCTTTGGATTTAATATGTAAAAGTCAAGTTGTTAGGAGTGATCAACCTATAGGCTTGACTTTTTATATATACACATAATGAAAGGAGGTGAGTAAATTGGCGAGTGGAAAGAAAGGCGGTGCAGCAATGGCATCGCCGAAGGAGAGAATCGTCGAGGAAGAAAATCGTAATCTGACCGAACCCGAAATCAAGGTCAGAATACATAAGCTTTACAACGACGAAAGCAGCCCTTTACGCGCGTTTGCAAGTGCCAACATAGGCGACTATGCCGTTCACGGATTAAAAGTGCTTGAAAACGATAAAGGACTGTGGGTATCAATGCCCCAGACATCCTATAAGGATGAAAACGGCGAAAAGAAATACGAGGATGTATTTCACGCTACAACGGCAGCCGCAAAGGCAAGACTCGGTCAGGCTGTTATCGAAGAGTACAACAACACTCTCGAGCAGAGTCAAAATTCATCGGAAGAACAGAATAACGCTTCCGAGATGACTGCACCTAAGATGCAGAAAATGTAAACAATACTATTAAAAACAATCAAAAAAAGAAAGAAATGAGG
>JAGBTY010000037.1 GCA_017631085.1 Clostridia bacterium | reverse complement strand
GCCTTCATTGCCGCCTTCGTTGCCACCTTCGTTGCCGCCTTCGTTGCCGCCTTCATTGCCGCCTTCGTTGCCACCTTCGTTGCCGCCTTCGTTGCCGCCTTCATTGCCGCCTTCGTTGCCGCCTTCATTGCCGCCTTCGTTGCCGCCTTCGTTGCCGCCTTCGTTGCCGCCTTCGTTGCCGCCTTCGTCGCCGCCTTCGTCGCCGCCTTCGTCGTTGCCACCTTCGTCGGTTACGCCTGCATCGTCGTTACCGTCGTCTTCTGTATCCTCTCCAGCACACGCAAAGAGTGTGAGAGAAAGGCTGAGGATCAATGTCAGAACCAATAAGTATTTTAAAAGTTTGTTCATGATGTTGTCTCCTTTTTATTTTATTTTAAGTTTAAAAAACTTCTGATTAGTGGATAACACAACGCTCTGTGTCCTTGTCAAAGATGTGAAGTCTTGACATATCGAAGTTTACTGCAATATTCTGTCCTGCTCTGGACTGAGAGCGAGAAGAAACTCTGGATATAAGATTTGTCTCACCGATATTGAGGTAGAGATAGATCTCTGCACCCATAAGCTCGGTAACGTCAACGTCAACCTTGAAGGATGTGTCAGGATTTGCTTCTGCTACTGCAGCATCGTCAGAAATTGCTTCAGGACGAAGACCTACAACAACTTCCTTGCCGATATAGTCAGCAAGCTCGGGAGCATTTGCCTTTTCTGCGGGAAGCTTTACAGAAATGTCCTCGAAGGAGAACCATACGTCGTCACCCTTCTTGTTAAGTGTACCTGTGATAAAGTTCATCTGAGGTGTTCCGATAAATCCTGCAACGAAGATATTGCAAGGCTTATCGTAAAGATTCTGAGGAGTATCGACCTGCTGGATAAGACCGTCCTTCATAACAACGATTCTCGTTGCCATGGTCATAGCCTCAACCTGGTCGTGAGTTACGTATACGAATGTTGTACCAACTCTTGCATGAAGCTTTGTAAGCTCTGTTCTCATGGCTGCACGAAGCTTTGCGTCAAGGTTTGAGAGAGGCTCGTCAAGAAGGAATACCATGGGGTTACGCACGATCGCACGTCCGAGAGCCACACGCTGCTTCTGACCTCCCGAAAGAGCCTTGGGCTTTCTGTCGAGAAGGTGGGTTATGTCAAGTATTCTTGCTGCCTCTTCAACACGTCTCTTGATCTCTTCCTTTGGTGTCTTATTGAGCTTAAGTCCGAAAGACATGTTCTCGAAAACAGACATGTGAGGATAAAGAGCGTAGTTCTGGAAAACCATCGCGATCTTTCTGTCCTTAGGAGCTACGTCGTTAACGAGTGTATCGCCAATGAAGAGCTCACCTTCGCTGATCTCTTCAAGACCTGCGATCATACGGAGGGTAGTTGTTTTACCACATCCGGAAGGACCAACGAGAACGAGAAACTCTTTGTCCTTTACTTCAAGATTAAAATCCGATACAGCCGTAACGCCACCCGGATATTTTTTGTAAATGTGTCTGAGTGATAGACTTGCCATTTATTTTTTCCTCCTAAAAATATTACATCAAATTAAAATTTTCACACGTACCTTTGTACTATAATATTGTACCAAATTTTCGTCAAAAATGGAAGAGGTTAAATCTCCAAAATTTTATATCTTGCTTTGTGCAGGTTGCACAAAATACGACATTTTGCGTCGTTTTTGGACAATTTTACTCTAAAAAAAACTTTCGAGGTTAAAATTTATTTAACATTTTTCATTGAAAGACCGATTCTCTTCTTCTTTACGTCTACGCTGATGATCCTTACCTTCACCCTATCTCCAACAGAGAGCATCTCGGAAGGATGCTTTACAAATCTATCGGAAATTTCCGAAACGTGTACGAGACCGTCCTGATGTACGCCTATGTCAACAAAAGCTCCGAAATCTATTACATTTCTTACCGTTCCGTTAAGCACCATATCGGGTTTAAGGTCTTCGATACTGAGGACCTCGCTTCTGAGCTCGGGGGGCGGGAGGCTATCACGCACGTCGCGACCGGGCTTCATAAGCTCGGTAACAATATCGTGGAGAGTGGGCGCTCCGATACCGCATTCCTCGCACACAAATGTGCTTCCCTTTTCTTTTATCTTTTCAGGAAGATCGGAAAGCCGTCCTTCAGCCACGTCCTCCTCGCTATATCCGAACATCGAAAGAAGCTTGTGAGCCGCTTCGTAGGATTCGGGATGAACGCCCGTATTATCAAGTATCTCATCGGACTTTGGAACTCTGAGGAATCCCGCGCACTGCTCGAATGCTTTCGCTCCGACTCTCGGGACCTTCATAATAGCCTTTCTCGATCTGAACTCTCCGTTTTCCTCTCTGTACTTTACGATATTCTTTGCGCTTGTGGCGTTTATGCCCGCAATATAAGAAAGCAATGAATAGGAAGCTGTATTTATATCAACTCCTACCGAGTTTACGCAATCCTCTACGACTCCTTCAAGTGCCGAGTCAAGTCTTGCAGGCTTCATGTCATGCTGATACTGTCCGACGCCTATGGATTTGGGATCTATCTTGACCAGCTCCGCAAGGGGATCCTGAAGTCTTCTCGCGATAGACACAGCGGAACGCTGCATAACGTCGAAATCGGGAAATTCTTCCGCCGCAAGCTTTGATGCCGAATATACCGATGCTCCTGCCTCGTTGACTATGATATATTTACAGTCGTAAGAAACGTCCTTAAGGGTTTCGGCAATAAAGAGCTCACTCTCGCCCGATGCTGTTCCGTTTCCGATGGCAACCACGTCTACCTTATATTTCTCCACCATCTTCTTTATGACCTTTGCGGCTTCCTCGGTCTTGAACTTGGATTTCGTTGTGGGATATACTACCGCGGTATCCAATACCTTACCCGTCTTATCGACGACGGCTGTCTTACATCCGTTTATATATCCGGGGTCAAAGCCGAGCACGGTCTTACCCTTGAGCGGCGCTTGCATAAGAAGGTGCTTAAGGTTATCCGCAAAGAGCTTTATCGCTCCTTCTCCCGCTTCGTCAAAGAGGTCGTTTCTTATCTCTCGCTCGATAGACGGTGCAATAAGTCTTTCGTAGCTGTCAACGATAGCGCTCTCTATATATTTGACTGCGGGGCTCTTAAGCGTAGTTATCATTTCGGAGCAGAGGAAGTTGAGTATCATTTCCTTTTCCACCGAAATGTTTACCTTAAGAAATTCCTCCTTCTCTCCTCTGTTTATTGCAAGTATTCTGTGAGAAGGAATCTTTGCGATCCTGTCGGAATATTCGTAATACTGACTGTAAACAGAATCCTCCTCTTTAGCCGCTTTCGACGAAATCATGCCCGTATCGAAGGTGGCTTTTCTTATTGTCTTTCTGTATTCAGCGTTATCCGACACGCTCTCCGCGATAATATCACAAGCACCTGCAAGTGCTTCCTCCGCCGTTGCGACTCCCTTTTCCTCGTCGATATATTCTGCCGCGATCTCCTCAAGAGACGGCTCATAGCTTTCCCTCTGTTCAAGAATAAGCTCAGCCAGTGGCTCAAGTCCCTTTTCCTTTGCCACCGATGCTCTCGTTTTTCTGTGGGGACGGAATGGGCGGTAAATATCGTCTACCTCGGTTATGGTCTTTGCGTTATCTATGGCGGCGGATATTTCGTCGGTCATCTTTCCCATCTCGGTTATGAGATTTTTGACCTCTTCTTTTCTCTTTTCGATATTTCTGAGATATGTAAGTCTATCGTCAAGGTCACGAAGAAGAGTATCGTCAAGGCTTCCCGTCTCTTCCTTTCTATATCTTGCGATAAAAGGAATGGTATTTCCGTCGTCTATAAGAGCCACAGTCTTTTCTACCTGCTCCTCTTTTATTTTAAATTCCTCTGCAAGTGTTTTGATAATATCCATGTTTTGTCCTTTCTTTTATATAGGATTATTTGCATTCTTTTTTTCGCCTGCCTCGCTTAGCAGCCTTATCTCTTCGTCGGTAAGATACCTCCACTGACCTCTTTCAAGCTCAGTGTCAAGTGTCAGAGGTCCGAAGGTAAGCCGCTCAAGATAAACTATCTTATTATCCATCGCCTCAAACATTCTTTTTATTTGATGGTACTTTCCCTCAACAAGGTACACAGTACCGCTCATTTTGCCGTCATAAAGCTCTATCCTTGCGGGTTTTGTCACATATCCGTCCTCAAGCGTCAAGCCCTTTTCAAATTTTTCTGCCTCGGCTGGCGTTACCTCTTTTTTTGACTTGAAGCCATAGCTTTTACTTACGTGGCTTGCAGGTGCTAAAAGTCTGTGTGAAAGCTCTCCGTTATCGGTGATAAGCATAAGTCCAAGTGTGTTTTTATCAAGCCTTCCGCAAGGAAAAAGCTTGGATTTATTCATATCGTCAGGCAACAGATCCAGGACCGTCTTTTCTCTGCCGTCCTCGGTGGCGCTGACATATCCCTCGGGTTTATTGAGCATTATATAGGTATATTTTCTATACTGTATCCTCTTTCCCGCGAAAAACACCTCGTCTGTTTCGGGGCATATCTTTTCCTCGGGATTTCTCACTGCTCTGCCGTTTACGGCAACTCCCCCCGAACGAATGATCTTTTTTGCATCGGTCCTCGAGCAACACCCTGTTGCTCCGAGAAATTTATCAAGACGCATAGTCTCCGTATTGTTTTTTTCCTGCATCTCAACCTCTATTTTACAATATCGTTTCAAAAGATAACGAAAAACAACAATATTGCGCATGGCACTCCGACCACGGCAAGTCCCGCCCTGAAGCCTACAAGAAATTCTTGCCTCTGCCAATACTCTGTTTTCTCTTTTGTTTTTTTCATAGTCTACCCCCAAAAAATATGTATATGGGGTAAATCCGTTCAGTCCCCCGACCTCTTTTTCGGACTTAATTGAGACAAAACTATACCGACGAACATAAGGATACAACCAGCGATCCCAAAGACCGTCAATTCGTCTATTCCGAACAAAAATCCTCCCACGGCGCTGAAAACGCTCTCGGTGGACAGCACTATTGCCGCAAGTGTGGGATCAGCTCTTTTCTGTGCGATGACCTGAAGGGTATACGCAACTCCAACCGACAAAACTCCGCAATAAAGTATTGCCCATTTTGCGTCCAGTATATTCGACATCTCGGGCTCTTCGAAGATAAACATGCTTATGAGTCCAAGCACCGCGCACACCGCAAACTGCCCCCAGGAAAAATGGAGGGAGCGAACGTTCTTCGCGCATCTGTCGATTATTATTACGTGAGCGGTCCAGAAGAAAGTTCCGACAAGCAGCAAAAGCTCTCCTATACCAAAGCTGAAGCCCTCTCCCTGCTTATAGCACAAAAGGAATAGACCGATAACCGCGCACACGACTCCGAGCCACACGTTAAGGCTTGTCCTCTTTTTAAAGAGAACAAAGCATGCTATCGGGATAAAAACGCTGTAAAGTCCTGTTATAAATCCCGCGATACCCGCGCTTTTCGTATACTGTATTCCAAGCTGTTGAAAGGAAGACGCCAAAAACAGAACCACGCCTGCCAAAAGAGAGACCTTTACCGTTCTCTTTCTCTCTTCTCTATCGGTTCTTCCTCTCTCGAAAACAAGCACTACGGGAAGCAAGGATATGATTCCGACCGTAAATCTCGTTCCGTTGAGAGTAAAGTTTCCGATATATTCTATACCTTCCACCTGTGCTACGAAAGCAAAGCCCCATATCATTGCTGTCAGAAACAGCAAAAACAGAGAAACTGCCCCTGTTCTATTAGGATTTGAATTTGTTTTTTTACTTTCCTTCATATGTAAAACCAATTATTGCCTTAAACATTTCTTTTTCAAAGTCATATACTTTATCGTTACTGCTTCGCCCTACGATATACTTCTGATTCATACAGATAACAGTATCCTCGGGAAGCTTCTGGAGTATCTTATATTTCTTATAAATAGGAAGGCTTCCAAGTCTCACTCCGTATCCGTCAAATGAAAGCTCCTCATACTCCCCGCCAAGCTCCGAAAGCTCAAGCAGTCTATCTTCTTCGATAAGCGCCTCGTAAAGCCACGGCTCAAGTATCAGTATTGAGCTCTCGCCCTTCATAAGATAATCGTCGTATGAGGATTTTTCGGCTGTGATATAGCTTTTATCAACGTACTGTTTGTTTCCGTCCTCGTCGGTCTCGGCTTCAATTTTCTTTATCTGCTCTTCGGTCAGTATATAAAAATTGCTTACAGCCGCCGACTTCTCTCCGTCGCCGTCAAAATCACTTGGCATTACGTATTCGAATATCTCTACCATACTCGCCGCTTCACTTTCCGTAAGGTAAGCCGAGCCCGAATAGACCACACGGACGTCATGCTCCTCTTTCGCGCACATCTGAAGAGTACATACCAAAACGACGGTCACAAGCGCAACTACTCCGACAGTATGCCACTTATAGTGATACCAGAAGTTTTCAAGCCAACCCCAAAAACCGCCTTTGAGTGAAATGCCTTCCGTATATTCTTTATCTTCTCTTTTTCTTTCCATAAAATTTCCTTATTTTAAAAGATAATCAAAGCCAGGGGTGAGCCGATAAAACGACACCACCCCTGATCTTAAATTATTTTGCTCTTGATACTTCGAGGATCTTGATCTTGACGCTTCCTGCTTTTACCTTAACTTCAAATGCGTCTCCTGCTTTTTTTCCCGAAAGAGCTTTGCCTATATCGGACAAATCGGATATTTTGTTTTCAAAGGGATTGGCTTCGTTAGAACCGACTATGCTATACTCAACGACCTGACCGTTCTTCTCGAGCTTTACGAGAGAACCAAGTCCTACGATGCCCATATCGATCTGTGACTCGTCGATAACTATTGCATGCTGGATAAGCTCGTCAAGTTCTTTTATTCTTGCTTCGACCTTTGCCTGCTCATTTCTCGCCTCATCGTACTCGGAGTTCTCGGAAAGGTCTCCGAAGGATCTTGCTTCAGCGATAGCGTTCTTTACTTCTTCTCTTCTTGTTTTTGTAAGATACTCATATTCGTCCTTCAATTTCTGAAAGCCTTCGAGTGTATACTTCTGTTCTGCTGCCATTGTTTTTTTCTCCTCATTTATGTTTTATTTACTAAAGTGTTCTATTGCCGCTATGAGCTGAACGTCGTCGGCGTCACGAAGCTCATAAATATTTGTCGAAAGCATCTTTTCGGTAGCTTCGACCGTGTCGTCAGGCTTAATTCCTATTCCGTCATAACCCACTCCAGAGGGCGGATAATACATACGGTTGGTTATTCTGAGTCCTCCCGGAAAGCCGTACATGTTCAGGTTATATATACTTTGAACAACTCCCTTTCCAAAGGTCGTAGTGCCGACGGTAGTGCCTATTTCGTGATCTCTGAAGTTTGCAACGAACACCTCTGCCGCGCTTGCGGTGGAGCCGTCGCAAAGAACTGCAAACTCAAAGCCTCTGTCAAGATATTTTCCTATATCCTCGGAGCTTACGCTACAGTTTTCATAAACGTCGTCATACATATGCTCCTCAGCTATATACTCCTCACGCTCACCCGAATTCCATTCGGTAGTGATTATCGTATCGCCTTCCTCAAGCAAATAACTCAATACGCCGACAATGGATTTCAGGTCTCCCCCAAGGTTTCCTCTTACGTCAAAGACGAATTTGGTGCAACCCTTGTCTATCAGACTATCCATTTCTTTTGAAAATTCTGCGGGAGTATTTGTATTAAAGGTCTCTATTCTTATTACTCCCACCTTACCGTCAAGGTCGGAGACTCTTCCCGACACGGAATTTACAACGTAATCTGTACGTTCGATAACAAAGGGCTCAAGCTTTTTGTATCCGTCGCCCGACGGTCTCAATACGGTAAATTCCACCTCGGTATTTTCCTCGCCCTTAAGCATGGCAAGAGCTACGTCGTATTTAAGCTCTGTGACCGATCTTTCTCCCTCGTCGGTCTTGATCCAGGCAATACAGTCACCTGCAAGTATTCCCGCTTTTTCCGCGGAAGCGCCTTCAATTACGTTCACGATCTTGATAACACTCAATTCGCTTCCGTCAAAGGTCACCTTGGATTCTATTATTCTTACGCCGATACCCTTCGCCGCTCCCTTTGAATCGGCTGTAATGATATCCATTTCTTCCTGGGTATAATACTCGGCGTATTTATCTCCCGTCGCATCAACGTATGCTTTATACACCGCATTCATCATCTCTTCTTCGTCAAGCTCCATGATGGAATCGCGGTGGATTATGGTCCTTAGAACGTCAAGAAGCTCCATGGGAGCACCCGACAGTTCAGCACCCGACCGGAAATCCTCCTTCTCTGCCAGCTCCGCAAGACGATTACGGTACATAGAGTTAGAGATTGAAAAGGTCAAAAGGACCGCCGCAAGAACCAATGCAACGGCAGATATAATGAATGTTCCAAACGTTATCTTCTTTTCGGCTACCGCCTTTTCCGAAATGCTGTCGACTGCTGTTCCTGCCTTTTCTTCCGATGGGTTATCGGCGGTGGGCAGGTTATCCTCGGGAAGGTTATTATCTTTGTTTTTTTCTTCGGACATTTAGAAATTTCTCCTTAATTTTTCTTCTGCAATGAAAGATCAAATGTCATCTGATAATTATATGCACTGAAAATAAAAAATATTACTGTCTGATACCAAAATTCTCTCAAATCAAACTCTTGGGGGTGTTGTGCGTTTGGCTCAACACCCCATAAAGCGATTCGTTTATTAGAATTTTACAGGCTTCGTGTCCAGATATTTTCTGACCATAAGAGCAACCTTGAAGGTTATTGCATGTTCAAATTCTCTGAGGTCTAGTCCTGTCAGCTTGCGTATCTTTTCAAGTCTGTATACAAGAGTATTTCTGTGAACGAAGAGCTTTCTTGACGTTTCGGAAACGTTAAGATTGTTTTCGAAGAAGCACTGGATCGTCATAAGTGTTTCGCGGTCAAGAGATGCAAGGCTTCCCTTCTTGAAAACTTCCTGAAGGAACATTTCGCAAAGAGTGGTGGGAAGCTGATATATAAGTCTGCCTATTCCAAGATTTTCGTAGCTGATTATGTTCTTCTCTGTCTCAAATACCTTTCCGACCTCAAGGGCTACCTGAGCCTCCTGATATGCTTTCGCAAGATCCTTGATATTCTCAACTGCGGTAGATATACCGATAGCTACCTTGGTATAGAATTCTGTGGAAAGAGTATCCGCAATATTTACGGCGATCTTTTCGATCTCCTTATTGTCTGTTCCGGGCTTGAGCTCCTTGACGAGAACGATATCGTGCTCCCCAACGCTTATAACGTAGTCCTTGGACTTGTCGGGGAACATATTCTGAAGCATCTCGAAGGGCATCATATCGGTCTTGCCGAAGAACTTGATAAGAAATACTATTCTTGTTTCCTCGGTGTTGAAATGAAGCTCCTTGGATTTTATATAAATATCACTGGGAAGAATGTTATCAAGAATTATATTTTTAATAAACGAGCCCTTGTCATACTTTTCGTCGTAAAGGCTCTTGATATTTCCGAGGGACACGGAAAGAAGCTTGGACATTTTTTCCGCCATCTTATCCTCGCCCTCAACGAACACTACGTATTCGCTCTTCTGACCAACTCCCATAAATCTGTATGTATAACCATCGATCGCCATAAACTCGGTCGAAAAGGACAGCTCCTCGCGAACGCCCTGACGAACGTCTCCCATCTTTCCAAGATCGGAACAGGATATAACTACGCCGTTTTCGTCAATAACGCCTATAACACGGTCAAACGCCTCTTTCATTTGATAGATAACGCCCTGGAATAATCTGTTTGACATACTTTTAACCTCTCTATTTTTGATTGAAAAAGCTTTTTGTGGATACTATCCTATATTGTATACTATTTTTTGTTATTTTTCAATAGGTTTTTGAGAAAAATTTATAAATTTTTTTTGAATTTCTATGGGAATTTAATAAAACTGTCAAATCATTCGTCAAAATAACATATATTACGACAGCTCGGTTTTGCACACAAGACACGCCAAAACAAAGCCTGAAGCCGTTTCTGTCCTCAATATTCTCCGTCCGAGACCTATCTTTATCATTCCCTTTTGTTCGGCTCTTGCTACCTCATGAAGAGAAAAGCCGCCCTCGCTTCCGATTATGAGGGAAACATCGGGATAAACTCCGTCCTCGCGCATTTTTAATTTTTCGTCGATTATTTTTCCGAGAGGCAGCGTTCCCTCGCCCTCATAGCAAAAGAGACACAGCTCGCTCTCCGACGCACTTTCTATCATTTCCTCAAAGCTTACGGTGGGATAGACGGCTGGAATCACACTTCTTCCGCACTGCTTTGCCGCTTCCTCCGAGATCTTCTGTCTTCGTTCAGTCTTTCTTGCCTCGGCGTCGCTTTTCATTTTTACAATACATCTCTCGCTCTCAAACGGATATATCTCCGTCACTCCGCACTCAACGGCTTTTTGTATAACGGTATCCAGCTTATCTCCCTTGGGAAGTGCCTGATACAGACGTATGCGGCAACGAGGCTCGTTTTCCGAGCATTTTCTTGATACTATCTTTGCTTTGACCTCGGTATCGTCAAGAAAGGAGGTTATAACACATGAATATTCGTTTCCCTGCATATCGCATACTGTAAGGTCGTCACCCACAGCCATTCTGAGAGCTCTCGCGATATGTCTTGCATCAGTGCCTTCGATCGTCAGATGATCGTTCTCAATTTTATTTTGTCGTATAAAAAAACGAGGCATGTTTTCTGCTCCTTTTTATTTATCTTTGATCTATTATATCATATTTCTGCCAATTACGCAATAGTCTTCTTCGCCGTCCTTATGTTTTATTTAAAAAGTAGCTTTTATTGCACTGTTTTTATTGACATTATTACATATTTGTGTTATACTGATTATGTGTTTATATTTAAATTCATTTTCAACAACGTACGGAGAGTCAAATGATATTAAACAAAAAAGAACACGGCAAAAAGGAGCTTTCTCTGTTTTCGGGAAGCATTCCTCTTTCACGTGAACAGAACAGCTTGAAAAATTTCTTTATATATATTACTATGGGCGGAACTTTCGTTTCCATGGTATTTATAATCCTTTGCTTGCTCTTTGCTTTTGCGTCGCTTCACAGCGGCTCACACGGCTTTGACGGACTTCTCGGTATTTTCTCGGACTTCGTTTATATAATGAACACGTCTATTGAAGAAAGTCCGTATCTTGTAGAGCAATCCTCCTATCCCCCCGCAGCTATACTGATCCTGTTTCCCTTTGCTCTTATTTGCAAAAACAGATTCGTTGCTCTGTCCGCAGAAGAGCTGACTCTTGAAGAGCTTACGGGAAAAATGCTTCAGACACCAGAGTTTTGGGTATCCCTTTTGTTATTCTTTTTCATTACGACCTCGCTGATCGTTCTCCTTACGATAAAAAAATTCGCATTCGACAAGCAGTCGGCGATCGGTATTGGAATACTTATTCCCGTCTCCGCCCCCTTCGTCTTTGCGATAATGAGAGGAAATACCATTTATTTCGCTCTTATCTTCCTTTTGGCGTTTCTTTTGCTCAAGGATTCGAAAAACGTTATCTTAAGAGAGCTTTCTTACCTATTCCTCGCTCTTTCGGGTTCAATAAAAATATACCCGTTGATATTTGGAGTTTTCCTACTCTCAAAGAAAAAGATATTTGCATCCTTCAGGGTTGCCGTCTATTTCTTTGTGATACTGTTCACATCTTTCCTTTGTTTTGAAGGAGGACTTGGAGATTTTGATATTTTCGTAGGGAATCTGGGAGGCTTCATGTCGAATGACAATAGGCTCATTGCAGGAAACAATCTGTCCCTGTCTTCGATAATCTACCGTATCTTCTACATTTTCTCCCCGTCCTTTGCTGACAGCTCTACCGTAAGCATCATATCATTGACCTTGACATTGATCCTTTTTGTTGTATCGGCATCTCTCGCTATCATAGCGCGCTCAGACTTTTCAAGATACGCGATCGCGACCGCTGTTATAGTTCTTGTTCCGTCGATCTCCTATTTCTACGTTCTTATTTTTACCATTCTTCCCGCTATGGAATTTATTCGCAATGTGGAATCCTTTTCCACCAAAAAGAAAATTCTCTACAAAGCAATTTTCGCCTTTATAATGTTTACTCCCGCATTTATCCCACAGTATTACATTATTCACTCGTTTGCTATGATCGCTCTGCTGATCTGTGAAAGCAAATCGGTCATAAAGGGAGAGCTGATCCCTTTTATAAAGAATAGGAATAAAAAGACTGAAATTGCATAATTGAAGCTATTATACAAAAGCTGCACAAATGCCCATCTTTAGCATTTGTGCAGCTCTTTTTATTCTGCTCTGTAGACCGAAATGATAACGTCGGCTTCCGTTCGAAGAGCTTCTACACTTTTCAGCTTATCGCTGTCTTCCTTTGACGTTCTCCAATAATAAGGTGTCATAGAGAAAAGCTCCATAACCGTTTCGTTATCCTCACACAATATATCCGCGCCCACACGGATCCGCTCTATCTCTTTAATATTCGAGGGCAGGTCCGCCCGATTTACTTCGTTGAGATATGCGTTATCGTATATTATACGCTTCATTCCCATAAGGTGATCCTCACCCGCATACGCAACGATTAGAACGCCGTCTTTTTTTAATATTCTTCTGTATTCGTTTTCTACGCATGGGGCAAAAATATTCGTAACCACCGAGACACTTCCGTCACGTATGGGCATTTCGTATACACTTGCAACTCCGAAAAAGGCATTATCACAAGCTTCTCTTTTCGCTCTTTTTGATGCAGCTTCGACAGCCGGCTTTGATATATCAACTCCAAACACCGAAGCACCGTTTTTTGCGATATTCATTGTATAATATCCCTCTCCGCAGCCTGCGTCAACTACCACTCCTCTGTCAGTCAGATATTTCGAAGTAAGCTTTTCTATAGCGTCTGATACAGGTGAATAAAAGCCTTTGTTCAAAAATGCACTTCTTGCCTTTACCGCCACTGCCGAATCTCCGCCTCCGCTTTGAGACGGTCGGGAGAAATTTGCGTGTCCTACGCTCGACAAGTCAAAGCAATGTGTTTTTGGTCCTTTACAAGCTATAACGCCGCTTCCCTCTTCTCGAACGTACATCTCGGCTCTGCAATGAGGACAGCAAAGAACATCTATTATCTTTTTATCCTTAAGAATCTTCATTTTTGTCAGCATCCTCTTCATAGTCGGTATCTATTATAGTTGGGGTAGCGAATTCCGCGTAGCCTGTTTCTTCTGACGCAACGTCAAGCTCAAACCAGAAGTTCGAGCCCTTGCCGAGCTCACTTTCTACGCCGTATGTCGCCCCATGGAGCTCGAGTATTCCTTTAACGATGGAAAGCCCGAGTCCCGTGCCGACTGTCGCTCTTTTATGAACTCTATCTACTCTGTAATATCTATCCCAAATGTATGGGATATCGGCTGCGTCTATTCCTTCACCGCTGTCGCTGACGATTATCCTCACTCTTCCGTCTTTTTCACTTTGAGTGACCGTCACCCTCTTTTCGCTTCCCGAATAATTTACCGCATTGTTTATAAGATTATAAATGACCTGCAGTATCATTACTCTGTCTGCTTTTATATCGACCTCCTTGTCGAACTCGAATCGGATGATAAGCCCCTCCTGCATTACAAGCTTTTCATATCTTGTGAGCGTTTCTCTTACCGTTTCTGTGATGCAAAAGATCTCATAGTCCGGCTTTCTCGTGCCCGAGCTTATCTTTGACAGGTCGAGCATATCGTTTACCAACTCGCTGAGTCTTTCTGTTTCTTCTATTATGATCTGCGCGTTTTCCGAATTGTTCTCGCCCGGTATATCTCTCATCATCTCGCTATATCCCTTTATCATAGTCAAAGGGGTGCGAAGGTCATGTGAAATATTCGATATGAGCTCCTTTTGAAGATTATCATTCTTAGATAGCTCACGCGATGCGTAGTTAAGCGTATCGGCAAGCTCGTTTATCTCACGGTATCCCTTGCCCGAAAAGTCAACGTCATATTTTCCCTCGGCAAGTCTTTTGGCGGCATCGTTCATTCGGACGAAGGGCTTAGTTATAAGCTTTGACATTATAACAGCGGTTATAAGAGCAAATATGCCAAGGCATATTCCGTTCCAGACAAACTGATATCTGAGTGTTTCCACCATTGCGGAAACGGGTGTGAGACGTGAGAACTGAACAGACAAATATTCCTTTCCTTCAAGCTCGGTCACCGTGGCATACATTGCGCAAACATCTGCCGATTTTTTTATGACGATAGGGTAATCCTCTGCTCCGTTTTTATTGTCGTCGATCACCTCAAGAGAAATATCGTTTTTTGAATGGTCAAAGGGCACGGTGGCTATGTAGACTCCATCGTTATCCTTCGCCTCGGAATACAGCGACTCTATCTTGCGATCTATAAAGGGTATATTCATTCCACCGCCGTTTCCGTCTATCTTCATAAGGGGGTTCCCGATACCGTCCGACACCTCAAATATCCAGACGTCTATAAAATGCTCGCCAGCATACTCTTCAAGATAATGGCTGACTTCTTTTGCCTCTTCGTCACCTTCCTTTATTTCGGATATCGACGAACTTATCTCCTTCGAAAAATCCTCAAGTTCCCTGAATCTTGACAGCTGATAAAAATAGGTCATGGTCTGGATCTGGAAAAACCATGAGATAGATACGACGACGGTCACGAATAATATCAGTATGGCAAACATCTTCCATGTGATGCCTATTCGGTTCTTTTTAAACTTCTCGTTTTTGGTCATATCTATCCCTCCTTACTGTCAGCCTTCAAACCTGTAACCCATACCTCTCAAGGTAACTATAAGCTCTGAATATCTTCCAAGACTTTTCCTTAAAAGCTTTATGTGGGTATCAAGCGTTCTTACGTCTCCATAAAAATCATATCCCCATACGTCGCTTATAAGCTTTTCTCTTGAAAGAGCAATGTTTCTGTTCTGGAGCATATAAAAGAACAGATCGTATTCTTTCGGTGACATATCAACACGCTTATCGTCGATAAAAACAAGTCTTGCCGTCACGTCAGCCCTGAGTCCTCCGTCACCGAGAGTTATTACTACGTTCTCCTTTTTGGGAGCTTCGGTCGTAACCTTTCTTACTCGCTTCATTACGGCTTCTACTCTGAGCATCAACTCTTTAGGTGAAAACGGCTTTACAACATAATCGTCGATCCCAACCTCGAAGCCGTTTATCTTGTCGTATTCCTCTCCTCTTGCGGAAAGCATGATTATGGGTGTTTGCGTAAATTTCCTTATCTCTCTGCAAGCTGAAAACCCGTCAAGCTCGGGCATCATGATATCCATTATTATAAGGTCGAATCTCTCGGCACGGCACAGCCTTATGGCTTCCATTCCGTCTCCCGCCTCGGTGACGTCGTGACCGTCGAATTCGGCATATTTTTTTATGACCGACCTTATTCTTGATTCGTCATCAACAACCAAAAGTCTATACATTTCTTCTCCTTATTCTTTAGCCTCCGTGACGGTTATCGTTCCTTTATAGAGTTCTCCGTCGCGCTCTATGACCACCTCGGCAGCGCTTCCTATTTCAAGATCTTTTACCGCCTCGTTAAAGTCGTTTTTCGTTGTTATCTCCTTTGAGTTTATAGATACTACCCGGTCTCCATTCTCAAGAACGGTATTACCGCCATCGGTCACATAGATTCCCGTCTTGCTGTACCACGTATCCACCTTGATATTTCCAAGGGAAGGACGGTTTCTGATATATCCGTATTCTATTATCTCTGAAATATATCCTATGGTGGTGTCGTCATAGGGTATGGCAAAGCCGAGTCCCTCCGTATCGTCATCGCTGACCTTGGAATTGACGATACCTATAAGCTCTCCTGCCATATTGAAGAGACCGCCTCCCGAATTTCCCGAATTTATTTCCGCATTTGTCTGCAAAAATCTCATGGTATTTCCGTCGATGGTTATTCTTCGCTCAAGTGAGCTGATTATTCCGTTGGTCATAGTTCCGCTAAGCTTTCCGAGAGGATTTCCTATTGCGACAACCTCATCGCCTATATCGATGTCCTCTATATGACCGCCAATGGCACAGGTTATCTCCGCGTCTCTTTCCACCTCTACGGTAAGTACCGCCAAGTCCTCTGTGGCAGAGCCGCCCAGCACCTCCGCTCTCTTATAATTAGTCTCGCCCGAAAATCTTATTCCCACAGACTCCGCACCCAATATTACGTGATAATTGGTCACGATATATACCTTCTTATTGGCACGGCTTATTATAACTCCGCTTCCCGAGCCCGAGCCCTCCGCAACGATATCCACAACGCTTTCGGATACAAGAGAATAGAGCTCCGAATAAGTAAGGTCACCCTCGGTATACCCCGTTGAGCCTACCTCCTCCTTTACCTTTATCGTTCCGTCGTTTCGGATAATGGTCACGTCGGCGTTCTCGGTGTATCTGTCAAACAGTGTTGCCGCGAAAAAACCGCCCACTGCTCCCACCGCAAAGGATAGCAGGATACTGCACGCGCAAAGGATAGCGATCGTCTTTACGCTTCCCTTTGTCTTTTTTCCATTATCCTCGTCGGCGGTCGGCTCTTCATTCTCTGAAAAATTCGGTACGTAATAGGGGGGGCAGTAGGTAGAAGAATATATCTTCTTTTTCTCTGTCTCCTCGCCGTTTAACTGAATTTCTCCATCAGTATTTTTTTCTTCTTCCGAAGCTGTTTTTTCTTCTTCAGAAGCGCCTTTTTCTTCGACTTCATCTGTCCGCTTTTCTTCTTCAGCGATCTCGAGGTTATCTTCCCCGCCTTCTTCGCAGTTTTTACTATCCCGAACATCATCTTCAAGAGTCTCCTTTTCTTTCGCTATATCGGAGGGAGCATTATTCGCCCCGCCCGTATATTCATTATTCTCAATATTGTCGTTTCTATTATTTTCGTTCATATACTGCCCTCGCTTTCATTTTAAGACACATATGCTTTCATATAATATTATAGTGCTAATTTGTGACAGTTTTTTGAAGAAATTTGTAACAGTTACTGAACAAAGCAGTTAATCTTTTTAGAAAAAGCTGACACTGTACTTGTAATATCACAGTAAATATGATAAAATATTTATATATGCTATGAATTTCGAAATATATCGCATAAAAAAGAGGAAAAAATGATAAGATTTCTTTTTGGTTCGTACGGAACGGGAAAAACCACTGAAATAATTAAAATGATAGAAAAGGACGCAAAGGTAGGTCGCCCTTCCTTTCTTATCGTTCCCGAGCAGGAAGCGGTTCAGGCAGAGCGTCTCACCCTCACCTCTCTCCCCGCAGGTGCGCAGCTTTCTCTTGAGGTGCTTAACTTTTCACGTCTGTATAACAGAGTCTGCCGTGAATACGGAGGCCTATGCTATAAATACATCACAAAGCCCATGAAAAACCTTTTGATGTGGAAAAATCTGAAGGATCTTTCTCCTCTTCTTACAGAATACAGCTTTTCGTCCTCCGATATAGCTCTTGTAAAAATGATGCTTGCAGGCGCTGAAGAAATGAAAAGCTGTCTTGTCACTCCCGAAAAGCTTGAGTTTGCGGCAAATAAGCTTGACGCCGACTCGTCTCTTCGCAGAAGACTTCTTGATTTTTCTCTCGTTTACGCCTCATACATACGGGGCGTATCCGAAAAATACGACGATTCGTCGGACGATATATCAAAGCTCTCGGACATTCTCTCCGAGCATGATTTCTTTAAGGGCAAAAACGTATATATCGACTCCTTTACCTCTTTTACCGCTTCCGAGCACAGAGTTATCGAAAAGATCTTTAAGAGCGCCGATAACGTGACGGTCACTATCCCTCTGCCCTATCCCGATTATGACGATATAAGCACCGAAAGCGCCCGTCTCTCCCTTAAAAAGCTTCAAAAAAGCGCGGACAAGCACGGCGGCGCTGAATATACGGTACTTAACGAAAGAAAAAGGAGCGCGTCGGATACCCTTAATTTCCTTTCCGAAAATCTTTGGAAGCTGGACGTTGTGGGCGACGCCTCAACGTGTAAAAACGACGGCTCTGTCATTATAGAAAAATGCACCACTCCCTATTCCGAAGCCGAGGCGATAGCGGCTCATATACTTGAACTCTTACGAGGCGGAGCGCGCTGCAGAGACATTCTCATCGTTATGCGCGACGTGGACAAATACAGAGGTATCATTGAGCCTGCCCTATTGAAAAACGGTATTCCCTTTTTCATTTCAGAAAAGACAGACATATGTACTCTTCCCCCCATAAAGCTTATTTTAAGCGCTTTGAGGATAAAGCAAAACAATTGGAGACGGGAGGACGTTATCTCCTATCTCAAAACGGGGCTTTGCGACATTGACGAAAAGGACGCGGACATTTTCGAAAATTATATTACCATGTGGAATATCAAGGGAAAGCGTTTTTGCTCGGAGCAGTGGTCCATGAATCCCGAGGGATATACCGAGAGGACCACCGAGCGAAGCGATGCTATCCTCAAGACCGCAAACGAGGTAAAGGACAAGCTTACCCCTCCTCTTATGAAGCTGTTCTCTCTTATAGATTCGGCAGAAAACATAGGGGATATGTGCCGTGCCGTGTATTCATTCCTCCTCGAGCTTGAGCTTGAGGAAAAGCTGCAGGAAATGGCTAAAAAGGAAGCGTCTCTCGGCAACGTACGTCTTGCCAAGGAATACGGCTCTATATACGGAATAATCATAAACGCTCTGGCAGATATAGGAGATGCCTTAGGTGACGAGGAGGCAGAGCCGGAGGAGCTGTCTGTACTGCTGGGGGCTCTCTTCTCCGAGGTAAAGGTGGGAACGATACCTACGTCGGTGGACGAGGTCACGATAGGCTCTGCAGCCACAGTCAGAGGCTCATCGCCAAGATTTACATTTGTAATGGGACTTTGCGAGGGCGATTTTCCCGCCTACGCGTCAGACACGTCTCTTTTCAATACTGCCGACCGCTCTGCTCTGTCTATGCTTGACATTGAGCTTGCGGGTGACTCGGATACCCGTTCCTCCGACGAGATGATGTTCGTACACCGCGCATTTTCTTTTCCTTCGGAAAGGCTTTACCTATCCACCCACGCATTCAAATCAAACGGAAGCACCGCGTCTCCTTCGCTTCCCTTTAACAGAGTGACGAAGCTTCTCGGAATTACTCCTCACGAGTACGACGGAAAAGACCTGTGCTATCTTGCGGGTTCTCCCAGAAGCGCCATCTCTCACCTTAAGGAGCTTGACGCACCGGAGGACAGAAATGCTCTCATAAACGCCATAAAGAAGGTTGACGCCTTCCCCACATACAGTATATCCGACTGTATATCCACCTCATCGGTCATACACGGGAACGTTTCAGAGGATTTTATGCAGAAGCTGCATAAAGACACTCTTTATACCACACCCTCAAGGCTTGAGGTCTATTCAAAATGTCCTTTAAGATACTTTTTAGGCTATGAGCTTCGTCTCGGTGAGACGGGCAGGATAGAATTCGGTCAGAACAACATAGGAACATTTATCCACTTCATTCTTGAGAAGCTGATACCGAGGATAGTATCAGAAAAATATTACGAAAAGGACATCTCGGAGCTGTTCTCTCTTTCCGACAATATCGTTGACACATACGTAAGCTCCATCACACCCAAGGAAGAAAGAGGAAACCGCCGTCTTGAGCATCTTTTGGGAAGACTTAAATATCTTTCATATCTCATAGCCGATAACGTTGCCGAGGAAATAAGAATGGGAGATTTCACTCCCGCCTTCTTCGAGCTTGCCACTAACGGTAAAAACGGCTCTCCAAAGCCCTTGGAGCTTGACATAGACCACAGGAGAAAAGTCGTTGTCTCGGGTATAATCGACAGAGTTGACCTTATTTCCAAGGGAGACGACCTCTTTATCAGAGTCGTGGATTACAAAACGGGAAACAAGGATATTTCGGTAGACGACGTATACAACGGCAAAAACCTTCAGATGCTTTTGTATCTCTACACTCTTTGCGATCCGAAAAACGAGGAATTTCACAAAAAGCTGGGACTTTCAGAAGGCAAGCTTCCCATTCCATGCGGAGTTATGTATCTTAATTCCAATATTCCCTTCGTTGAGTTCGATAATCTTCCCGATAAGGACGAAGAGCTTTCGGCGCACGTCAAAAAAGGACTTAAAAGGACGGGACTTCTTTTGAATGACCGTTCCGTGCTGTCGGCAATGAACAGTCTCTTTGAATCAAGATTTCTTGCGGGTATACGTGAGAAGGAAAGCGGAGAGCTCACGGGAAAGGCACTTGTTTCGGATTCCGATCTTGAAGATTTCAGAGGTGTGGTCCTCTCGGACGTACGCACCAAAGCGAGCTACATATTATCGGGAAAAAGCAATACCTATCCATCAATGAAAAAGGACGCCTCCCAATGCGAATACTGTACGTACCGTCCAATATGCCGCAGAAAAAACAACTGTGAATAACAGCCATAGGAGATAATAATGCCAGTATCATGGACAGCCGCGCAGGAAGCGGCAATGAATATAAGAAATAAGACAATGCTTGTGAGCGCTGCCGCAGGCTCGGGAAAGACCGCAACTCTTACAGAGCGTATAATACGTTCAATAACCGACAAGACCTCTCCCAGCGACATCTCAAAAATGCTTATCGTGACCTATACGAGAGCTGCGGCGGCAGAGCTTAGGAGCCGTATATTTTCGGCTATCAGCGACGCTCTCGCAAAGACGCCCAACGACAGATGGCTCACCTCTCAGCTCATAAAGCTTGGCAGCGCAAAAATATCCACAATAGACTCATTCTATCTTGAGCTTATCAGGAGCAATTTTACAAAGCTTGGTATCTCTCCCTCCTTCAGAGTCGGAGACACGGCAGAGCTCGACATTCTTGCCACCGAGATAATGAATGACTCCATCGAGCTTCTCTATGAGAAAAATTCCGATTTCCCCGAATTTTGCGAATGCTTCACAAATCCCAAGGGTTCGTCAAATCTTGCGGACATTTTTATCAAAGTCCGCGAAGGGTTAGTATATTTTCCCGAAGGTATCGACTTTTTAAAGAAAAATGCCGAAAGAGCGGAAAAGGAAGCATACGCTGATTTCTTCTCCACCTCATACGGCAAGGCTCTTTGGGAAAAATTCTACTACGAAGCCGAATATTACAAAATGATATCGGACGCGGCTCTCAATCACATCGAGAGTAACGAGGAGATAAACGCAAAATACGGTCCTGCTTTTGCCTATCAAAAGGAATTCTGCGACAGTCTGCTCCATTCCATAGATAAGCTTGGATACACTCAAACCAAGGCACTTCTGGACACCTTCTCTCCCCCCTCGCTCAAAGCTCTTCCAAAGGCTCTCGTTACCGACGAGGTGGTATTTTACAAAGAAAAACGTACCCTTATAAACAAAAGGATACGCGATATGAAGGATAATTTCTTTAGCCGTACCCCAGAATCAATAACCGACGCCATGCTTCTTACCTCCAAAAACATATCTATCATGTATTCTCTGCTTTCGGAATTCGAGCTTCGTTTTTCGGAAGAAAAAAAGAAAAGAAACGTGATGGACTTCAACGACATCAAGCGATACACAATGAAGCTTCTTGTTGACGAGAAAGGACACGCTACCGAAACGGCAAGAGAGATAGCAAAGCAATTTTCCGAAATATACATTGACGAATATCAGGACGTTGACCGTGTTCAAGACCTTATCTTCAGCTCCATATCCAATAACAACAGATTCATGGTCGGAGATATCAAGCAAAGCATATACAGCTTCCGCGGTGCTGAACCACAGCTCTTTTCCGATTACCGTATGAAATTCCCCGATCACGATTCTGAAGCCTCCAAGCACTCGGAGGCGGTGTCCGTCTTTATGTCGAACAACTTCAGATGCGACAAAAACGTTATTGATTTTACAAACAAGGTATGCGGAAGACTGTTTTCCCACTGCGGCGACAGTATCGGATACCGCCCCGACGACGACCTTATCTTTTCAAAATCCTCGGTAGGTCTTGCCTCGGGAAACAGCAAGGTAAAGATACACGTCACACTTCCTCCCGAGGAAACTATTGAAAATCTTGATCCCTCTGCCCCATCCCCCTCCTCCTCTGAGGCTTTAAGAAACAGAGAGGTAAGATATATCGCAAAAGAGATACAGCGTTTGATAAACACCGAGAATAAAGCAGACGGAACGCCCATTCGCCCATGCGACGTAGCAGTTCTTTATCGCTCGAGCCACATGGCGCCTCTTCTTACAGAAGCACTTGCCGAGCTCAATATAAAGGCGACCTCCGACACGTCGGACAAATATTTTGAAAACCCCGACGTGCTTCTGATGCTCTCGCTACTGAACGCCCTTGACAATCCCAGAAGAGACGTATATCTTGCGGGTGCGCTTCGCTCCTTTTTGTTCGATTTTGACCTTGAGGACATTATAACAATACAGCGACATTCCCCCGACGCGCTATCCCTTTACGATGCGATAAGTGACTTCGTCTCTTGTGATGAAGCAGGTGATGAATACGCCCTTGTTGCGCAAAAATGCAGAAGATTTATGGAGACCTTTGAGAGATGGCGTCGCGCCTCTCTCACCATGCCTGTCGATAAGCTTATCCGTATGCTCTACGACGAGGACGTATTCGTCACCTCAGGGCTCGTCAGGGATATAAACGACTCGGAGGGTGGAAATTTCCTGCGTCTTTACGAATACGCGAGAGGCTTTTCCTCTGGTGCGTTTAACGGACTTTACGACTTTATCGGATACATAAACAAAATAATCGAAAGAGGTCAAAAGCTCGACACAGCCTCGGATTCTTCAGCGCCCGACAAGGTGAATCTTATGACAATACACCATTCAAAAGGACTTGAGTACCCCGTATGCTTCCTTTGCAACGCGTCGGGTGAGATGATACTCCACGAGCAAAAGGACAACCTTCTTCTCGATTACACCGTAGGTACGGCAATGAAAGTGTCTGTCGCTCCCTTCGTTCGAATGAATACTCCCATGCGAGAAGCGATCATTGCAAAAAAACAGCATCTTCAAAAGGAAGACGAAATGAGGATACTGTACGTGGCGCTTACGAGAGCTCGAGAGAGGCTGTATATAACCGCGACCTCCAAGAAGACAAAAGAAGAGTTTCTTAACGAAGCAAGAAGCGATAGGAATTTCTCGTGCCGACATTCGATAATCTCGGCAAAGTCGTACCTTGACTGGATACTTGCTTACGTTTCGGAGAATGAGCTCTCGGACGTCTTCGACCTTGAGCTTTGCGATACTGTGGACGCAAATGCGGAAGACGTACCCCAAGAGCTTTTGCCGTCAGCCCCCTCTGTCTCTGATCTGTCTTTCGAAAACAATGAGCTTGGAAAAACTCTTACCGAAAAATTCTCATTCAAGTATCCCTATTCCGACCTTTCAAAAATTCCTGCCAAGCTTTCTGTTTCAAAGCTCTCTCCCGACGTTCTTGACGAGGAAGAGGTCATCAGCATTGAAGACGCTCAAAGGATTTTCAAGGTCGATTCAAAAGCGCCCGTTCCCGAATTTTTCCTAAAGGAAAAGATCACGAGCGCCACTCCCACCGAGCGTGGAACGGCAACTCACCTTTTCCTTCAGTTCTGCGATTTCATAAATCTTCGCGCAAGAGGTGTGGACGAGGAGCTGGGACGTCTTATTTCAAAGGGGTTTATTCCCTCCTCCGCTTCAGAGCTTATATATAGAGACGAGCTTGAAGCCTTTGCCAAGGGTGAGTTTATCGAGAGGATAATAAACGCAAAGCGCATCATACGCGAACAGAGATTTAACCTTCTTCTCCCTGCCTCTGCCTTTACGCTCTCGCCCGAAAAGTTCCCAAATATTGAAAATGAAGATCTGGCGATACAGGGTGTTATCGACCTTATTCTCATTGATGCCGACGGCACGTTACGTCTTTACGATTATAAGACCGACAGGCTGACCAAAGCCGAGCTCGGCTCTGACGACGCAGCGAGAGCAAAAATGAACGACCGACACGCACTCCAGCTTTCCTACTATGTAAAGGCGGTCGAGCTTCTTTTCGGCAGAGCTCCCGACGAGATATCCGTTTTCTCTACCCACGCATCGAAGCTTTACCCCATAGATGCGAAGGAGCTTGTATTTATTTCTGACAAAGAATGACAAATCTCCTCGCCATAACATATTCTGTTATTGAAGCATGATAGACTAAGTGGATTAGTCCACTTAGTCTACGGCTTCATAAATAAAAATAACAGGAGACAACATGGCAACAATAGAAAATTTTGCAACTGTCCGTTTCACATCAGGTGGAGTAGCTACCACAAGAATATCAAATCTGGCTGAAGTGGGGCTTGAATCGGCAGTAACCTTTACAAAGACCGCAGTTGGAAGCAACTACAACGGAAACGGTATCGTTACGTACATTCTTTCTGCGGTAAATACCTCTGCATCCCCCATAAATAATATTACCGTAAGAGACGATCTCGGAACATTTGTCATAGGTGAGACTACCGAGGTCACTCCCCTTGAATTTATCTCACCTGCGGTCCTTTTACTGAACGGTAGAAACGCATCGGGTGAGCTTGTCACCGACACGTCGGTCGCAGGCGAAGTTACATTTACATTCTCCACTCTCGGAGCAGGCTCTGCAGCGAATATCATATATAACGCAAGAGTCACCGAATTCGCTCCCCTTGAGGAAGGCTCTGTCATTGTCAACACAGCCACCCTTGAGAGTGATTCTGACTGTGCTGACGGAAGTGCTACCGCATCAGTTACAGTAAGCTCCTCTGCAGACGTTACAGTCACAAAGCAGATGTCACCCAATCCCGTAGTTTGCGGTGACACCATTACGTATACAATAAGAGTTTACAACTACGGTAACATTCCCGCAGAGGACCTTGTACTTACCGATACCTTTATCCCCGCACCCACAGACATTACCGTAACACAGGACGGAGTGCTCTTACCCGCGACGGGCTACAATTACGTTAACGGAACTCTGACCATTCCTCCCATGGGCGCATCTCCCCTGACACTTCCCGCAGCAACCTTCTCGCGTGACGCGGAAACAGGAGAGGTAATAGTAACACCGGGAATGATAGAATTCGTTATTACGGGAACTATTTAAATATTTAACTTCCCATCGGTAGTTACAGAATAAACAAAAAAGCACTTGCATATGAGCTGTACTCTCAAAGACAGTTTTTAAGCTCAAGCAGAATAAAAAGGACAGAGAATGTTTTTTTACACTCTCTGTCCTCTTTTCTTGACAAGCAATGCCTTAAATAAAGACATATTTTCTTGTAAAGCGAAATCTGCCCGTGTCATCCTGAGCGTAGCAAAACCGCAATGCGGTTGGCGAAGTCGAACTGCGGAGCAGTGCGAGGCAAAGCCGAGCAGGATCTCGGGCGCGAATATCATCCTTTCCCCTCGTAGATCCCGATGCTACGCATCGCCCTACGGGTTCGACTGTGGGCGGCGCACGCGCCTTCCCCCGCTCAGGATGACACGAGGGGGGACGCACCGCCCGGAAGGCAGCAAAAAGCACTTATGAAAATCACTTGCCATAAGTGCCTTTGCGTTACTTTTGTCACTCGTTTTGCAGTCTTTAATTAAGGCATATGAAGCACTGCATTTGTAGGCACAAATGCGAATTTAGTGAAGTTTTCGCTAACGCGAAAGTGAAGTTGCTATGCAGTGAAGTTTGGACTATCGCCCAAGTGAAGTATTGCACCCTTGGCGCAAAGTGAAGTTAAGTGTTCCGCTTATCGTGCCGAAGCCACGCATCATTAGGCGAAGCCGTCATCATTGGCAAATCCAACATCATTTGCACGAAGTGCAACCTCGTTCATTTGTGCCGCGGGGCGGCAATGATGTTCTCGCTTTGCTCGAAATGATGTTGCGTGTGCCACGCAAATGATGTTGTGCCT
>JAGBTY010000036.1 GCA_017631085.1 Clostridia bacterium | reverse complement strand
TGCCACCAACGGTGTTCGCGGATTTACAGCACTTGTTGCTAAATGTGTAAGCGAAGACAATATTACTGCTGCAACACACGATCTTTACAATGCAACACCAGGAACCCCGTCACCCACTGACGACAGAGGCTGGCACAGAACTCTCGTTTCTATCCCCCTCTCCGAGCTCGTTATTACCAAGGGTGAGGGCGACATCTTCACAACCGATATATCTATTACAGCTACAAATTCCGACCAACTCACAGACAGAAAAGCAGGTAGCTACGTTGGAACGTTCGAAGGTGTTCTTGCATTCGACTTGAATGCTCAGGATGTAATTAAGACTTCCGCTACTATGGATAATCGTTCCAATTCTATCGCTGCAGGTTCAACAGCTGCTGCCAAATATTACACGGCTGACGCTGCTTCAATTTTGGCTTCCACAGATAAGAAGACTATTTCCTTTGATATTAACGTCAGCGCAATGACAGCATATACGCTTGACGAAGTATCGGCCGATCTCCAATGGGACTGGGGTGCAGGCCGTGTGCAGAAAGCGCATATATTTATGGACTTCTGGGGTCAGCCAAAGCCAGGTGAAACTGTTCTCCAGCTTTATAACACCTCAAACGGCGGAACAGATGGCGGAGAAAGCCTTGTTCTTGTTCACAAAGACATAACCGGAAAAGTTACAAACATTGTTCTCGATAAGAAGGTTGGAGACGACCTCCATATTGAGCTTATATGGAATACAGACAATTCCGGTTCCGTTATAGTAAACGGCGATGTCTTATTTGAGACAAGCGCGATCAATATAAATAACAGCTGTTCTATCACCTCTCGCCCAACAGGCGGATTCTACATGGTCGACTATTTTGGCGATCATAATAATACAGATGCTCTTGCATACACTATGACAAATATCAACCTGGCTTCGTCTACATCAATACCCGCTGCAGACCCCGAAGTGTTGACAGCAAACGCTAAGCTTGCATACGTTCAGGAGAGCGCTGTTGTTGATGATACATACTCTATCAGACTTGTCGGAACTATCAACACTATCAGAGCTTCCGAAGCAGGATTTGAAGTAAGTGTTAAGGGTGAGGAAGGTGAACCCACAGTTTACTCTTCAACAACCGTTTACAATTCTGTTTACCAGAATGTTAGCGGCGAACCTGAGCTTCTCAACGCTCCCACAGGAACAAAGTTCTTCACTGCTGTTATTCCTTCCATCGCAGCTGTTGCAGATGATGGTGGAGAAGGCGATGAAGGTTTAGAGCCCGCTAATGCTGAACCTGAAGGAACTGAGCCTGAAGGAACTGAGCCTGAAGGAACTGAGCCCACAGTTGTTCCCGGCACAATCACATTCATTGTTAAGCCCTACTTCATTTCCGCAGGTGTAACAACATACGGAGATGCATACGAAATTACTTACATCAACGGAGTATTCCAGAGTGCAACTCTTGTCGTTGCAGAGTAATTTACGGAGGCTAAAATGAAAAAGATCTATTCTTCCCCTGATTTCTACGAGATCAAACTTGATGACGTTATTGCTGCGTCAGAGCTTAAGATCGAGAACGCGGGCGAAGGACTTTCCCTCGACTTTAGCGAGCTCCTTTAAGCTATAAAACGAATTAAACGTTTATCCCCCGTGGCTAATGCCACGGGGTTTTTTTTATGCATAGCGTAAATAAAGCATTATATGTCGTTATTCGGGCGATTCGTGAATCGCCCCTACGGAGATAGAAGAAATTTGAAACAAAGCGGTTGCCGTGAATTTTGCGGTTACACTCTTATTTGATTGTAGGGACAGGTGTCCCCTACAATTGAATGAGGATATATCCGTAAATTCACGGCGGTATGGTGCACGTGAAACACAACCTAACACCGTAGGGACGATTCACGAATCGTCCGCGAGAACAATGGATAACCACACTATATACGATATATGTATAATGGAAGATTTGTCGCACGCCTCCCTCACGTGAGTGTGTTGAGATTGCACGTGGCGAAATATAAATTTTATGCGCACAAAATGCCATTTTATTCATACAATCGTCACAAAGATGTTGTATAATATAATGGAATATATAAACGCACCTGCCTTATGAAAGGATATTACTTACGAATGAAAAAATCTTCTTTTTGTATTAAAGCCACATCTCTTTTTTTGGCTTTATTTGCTCTTCTCTCTCTTTTCGGTTGTAACAAAAGCCGTGAAGTTCCCGTTGACTCTTTAGGCAAGACTGTAGTGGGAACAGTGGGAGACCACGATGTCTATTACGACGAATTTTACTTCCTATACAACAACTATGCTCCCTCTCTCTCAAAAGAATACGGTGAGGGCACACCCGAATTTGAAGCTGCCATGTGGGAGACCATCTCTAAAAATATAATTTCTAATTATGCCATTCTTGAGCTTTGCGAAGATGCAGGTGTTGAATACGACGAAAAGAAACTTGAGGACGACGTTCAGAAGTTTATCGACAATACTATCTCGGCATCATTTGACGGTGATCGCGACGCGTATCTTGAGAATCTTGACGAAAACTATCTTACCGACAGATACGTTCGTTTTACCGCCAAGGTAGATCTTCTTTACGAGCTTCTCCCTTCCGCCTATGCAAAAGAAGGCTTACTTATTGAAGACGAGATAGATCTTTACAAATATTATTACGACAACTTCCGTCTCGTCAAGCACATTATGATAGTAAACGGTGAGGGCGAGGACAAGGAATTAAACAGAGCCAATGCAGAGAAGGCTCGTGAGCTTCTTCTTTCGGGGCAGATGACCATTGACGAGCTCATCGGTGGTTCTCCAGCATTTAACTCCAACGAAGATCTTCTTATCCCTGCAGACGGATACTGCATTGCCCCCGGCACAATGGACAAGACTTACGAGGATGCGGTCTTCTCTCTTGAAGATCCATTCCCAAAAAACATAAGTAAGGTTATCGAGGCTACGGGAGAGGACAGCATGACGGGTGAGCGTCATTCAGCCTTTTACGTTATAAAACTCCTCCCTCTTACCTCCCAATACATTGACAAGCATTACGAAGACCTTCACGACGATTACATCGGTTCTTTTATAAATGAAAAGCTTGAAGAAAAGAAGGCAGAGCTTACCTTTGTCAAGAGTGATTTTGCAGAAAACGAGCTTGACATTAACGATCTCAAAGCACCCGAAAAGGGTACGGACTGGATTATTGTCGGTCTTATCATTGGCGCAGCCGTTGTCGTTATTGCAGTCTTGACGGTCGTTCTCATTTTTGTATTTAAAAACAGGAAGAAAAAAAAACTGCTAAGATCCCTGCTCTTCCAAAAAGGAAAAAATAATGACTAAACAGCTATTTCGTTTTATATCTCTCTCGCTTATCTTTTGTTGTCTCCTTTCCCTTTTATCATGTTCGAGCGGTTACAAGCCTATTGAGCCCTCGAAGGACGATATTCATGTAGTTGGTACGGTTGCCGGTCACGACGTTCATTGGGACGAATTTCGATTTGTTACAATAACACACGTAAACGCAATGAAGGAAAAATACGGAGACGGTATTTTTGAAGGAGAGGATGCGGAACGTTTCGAGGACGAGCTTCGCTCTTTGGTTTACGAAAGCATTACAGCCAATTATGCCGTTCTTGAGCTTTGCCGTCAAGCTAATATAAATCGCGGTGAAGCAGCAGTAATTGAAGAGGTCAATGAGAAGATATCTCAAATCGTCGATGAACTTGGTGGAATGAGCGAATACAAAAAGTATCTCGCCGAAAACTCTCTGACCGACAATTTTCTTCGCTTCTCTGTTGAGATCCAGCTTCTTCAAGGAGAGCTTATGTACGTTTACCGCGACGACCTTGGTATTATAGCCTCCGAGGAAGACGACGTTTACGATGCGATCCTTAATGAATTTGCATACGTTCACCACATATTTATTCCTCACACGGATGATGATGCCTACGATAAAATAAGCGAGGCTCTCACGCGTCTTCAGTCAGGTGACAGTTTTGACGCTCTTATGAGTGAATACGGAAAAGACAGCAATATGAATCAATCGGGGCTTCTCATTCCACAAGGATACATGACCGAGGAATATGACGCGGCTGTTTTTTCAATCTCTCTCGGCACAACGGGGATCGTTCGTGATGATCTTGGTTATTACATTATTCGACGTTCCGAAATTTCTCCCATGGCTGTTATGGAGGATCTTGCAAATCTGACCTCTTTATATCAGTCCTACGCGCTTATTTCGCTAATTGACGAAATGAAGGACTCACTTGAATTTATCCCCTACCCTCTTGCAGAAGATACTATCCTTTCAGATATAAAATAGTTTTTTGGAGTTAAGAAATGAACAACAGACCCGGGCGACCTAAATACAGAAAAAACATATACAAAAAAAGACGACTTAAAACGGTTATCATAACCTCGGTCGTCTTGTTGGTCGTTGTCTTTCTTGCCTTTCTCATTATTGGTAACATACTGAACGACAAGGTAAACGGCGACGGCGAGGTAACCGATACCCCCACTGACGAAAAAAATTCCGCTGAGAAGAAGCACTCAATGCTTGACATTCGCTCTCATTATGCTGTTCCCTCCACCGCATATTCTGCTTTGCGCGACGTGAGAAGCAAGGACGGCAATTCTGTTGGAGTCGCCCTTACCGACAGCGCAGGAAATCCGCTTTACAGATCTTCTGTTGCGACCTCTCTCGGTGTAGATTACACATCGACCGCAAATCTTTCGGATATTTCCTCCGCCGCTGGCTCATTTAACACCCACGTCTGTGGCATTATCTATTGTAATATATTCACAAGCAACGACAAAAATTTCAGAGCCGCGAAGCTTGGTTATTTCGCCGCTCTCGCATCGGAAGCTCTTGACAAAGGACTTGACAAGGTTCTGATCACCGTTCACGACGCCACCGAAGAAAATATTCCCGAGCTTATCGCTATGGCTCGTGAGCTTCAGCGCCTTGGTGTTGCAGATGACATCGGTTTTTCTCTTCCCGCTTCCTTCTACACCTCCGAGGATCATGAATACAATATTGAGCTTATATGGAACGAGGTGGACTTTCTTGGTGTTGACCTGACTTCTCTTGACGGTCCGATACAAGAATCTTTACTGCCCGAGGAAATTTCTAACGTTTGTTTTTATATGTTAAGTCATAAAGTAATAGCTCTTATTCCCGAAAACGACGAGGATATCCTTCCTGTACTCAAGCATCACGGTGCGGAAAATTATCAGTATATAGGGTAGAAAAAAGCACTCGCAAATAGAGTGATATCCTTAGCGGAGAATTTAATCTTTGACAAAAGTGCGAGCATCGCATTGGGCTAGTCAAACGCATTATGGGCTAAGCCCAAACCCTTATACAAGCAGAAAAGAGAGAACAAAACGGGTTTATCCGTAATGTCCTCTCTTTTTCTCTGTTCGTGATGTTTTTGCTATCGCAAAAATGATGTTATTCGCTCCGCTCATAATGATGTTGCTCGCCAAGGCTCGCAATGATGTGCTGTTTGCCCACTACGCCGTCAGGCGTAACATCATTCACGCAGTGAACATCACTGCCGAAGGCAACATCATTTGCCCGCAAGGGCAAACATCGTTTAGCGTGACTGCTCCGTTAAGAGCATCACGCTATTTGCGAGTGCTTTTTTATCATTCCTTTGTCTCAAGTTTGATCTCGAAGTCACCGAGGTGATCCATCTTGAAACCGTTTGCCTTATACTGCTCATAATCAAATGCTTCAAGCTCGTCGATAGCAAGTTTATGGAACTCATAAAAGTTCTTCCACCACTCATATCCTGATCCAAGCTCTGCGTTAAGGTATGCTTCCGCAATATCGATTCCCATTTGGGGAGCTACGTAGAACGCGCCCATTGCAAGTACGTTTACTCCGTTACCTGTGATAGCACGGAGAGCCGCAGGAACGCTTTCAACTACGCCTGCGTGTACGTGAGGGCATTTACTTGCCGCGATATGTATGCCCATTCCCGTTCCACAGAAGAGCAATGCTCTTTCGTATTCGCCCTCGGATATCTTCGCACCTACGCGGAGACCTACGCGGTGGAACATGTTTTCGGTATCATTATCTTCGGGAGACGTTACTCCAAGGTCAAGTATCTTCCAACCTTTTGCCTTAAGATGTGCAACAACTGCTTCCTTTAATGGATATCCCGCAAAGTCTGCGCCAACTACCAATTCTTTGTCTTTTACAAGCTTCATTTTTTATTTTCCTTTCGGTTTTTGTTATATTATTTTACACAAAGAAGCTTTGCGGCGTTATCCCATAGGATAGCCTCTCGCTCTGCGTCCTTAATGCTATTATCGAGCACTACGTTTATAAAGGTAGACGCACTGTAGCCAGGGTAATCACTTCCCATAAGTATTCTGTCCTTACCTACAGAATCAAGCGTCTCGCGTAGCATTCCTGCTCTATCGTGACCGTGAGCAGATATATCCGAATACACGTTCTCATGCTTCTTCATAAGCTCTATCTGGCGGTCGTAAAGACCGTATGCATCGATATGTGCTACAACTATGCGAAGATTCGGAAAAGTCTTTGCCATTTCGAATATGGAATCCATGCTCATAAGGTGAAGGCTGAGCACCATATCGTGCTTCTCTGCCATCTTCAGTATATCGTACATTCCCTCCTGCATATAGCTTGACCAACGTGTAAGGTTTGGAACGAGTTCTCCAATAAGTTTTACGCCCTTCGCGGCGTACTTCTCTATTTCTGCACAAGACTCTTCAACGAAATTTGGGTGAACGTGTATTCCCACCGAATAAAAGTCGGGATACATTTCATAAAACCTATAAGCCTCTGCGTTATAGTCGATCATAAGCTTTCCCTGTTCTTCAAGTGGCTTCTCGTTCATACCCTTATGTATAACGCTTCCCGCGCAATGCGTTACACCGCACTTTTTAAGCCCATCAACAAATATTTCAGGAGTTATCTCATATCCAAGTTCATCATTATGGAAATCATATCCGGGGTGGGTATGAAAATCAAATATTTTCATTTTTTCTTATCCTCTCTTGGTCTCTCTGTGCTCAAACCAATGCGTTGAATAGTCAGCAAGAAGCTCGGATACTTCCTTTATGCTGATATTTGTTGTATTTACGCAAAGATCATAGCCTCTCTTATCTCCCCACGGAATGTCCGACATATAGGAATGAGTTCTGTGCCTTGCCCTGTCTATTCTCTTTATCTGCTTTTTCATCTGCTTATCAGTAAGTCTCTCACCCTCGGGCGCTCTGTGCTGACATCTGAGTACCTTTGCATCCATGTCGGCATAAACGAACATTTTAAGAGGATCAAGATCGTGAAGTATCACGTCTGCATTACGACCGACAATAACACAATCTCCCTTTTCCGGAAGCTCACGAAGGATCTTCTGCTGATAATAAATAACGTTATGTGGTGTATGTGTTATCATAGGAACGGTATGGATACTGTGGGCAAAGGTTATCGGAATATCTCTGTAAAGTCCTTTATCAAGAACGTCCTCAACGTACTGCGCATCAAGATTTCCCTTCTCGGCAATTGCATTAATTATCTCTCTGTCAAAATAATTAAATCCGAGGTGCTCGGCAAGTCTTTTTCCAAGTTCGCGTCCGCCACTACCAAATTCTCTGCTTATAGTGATTATTTTCATACAAATCTCCTATCTTTTCTTATTTTTCACATATTTATTTTAGCACATTTTTCTATAAATGTCAAGGGCTACAGAGCAGTTTTCGAAAGTGTATCACCCCGAAAGGAAAAAAATCTTATTTATTGCCCATATCCGCGATTCCCTCTCCGATTATATATGCCGCAAGAGCCGAGCAACCTGCGATAATTGCCGCGCACTGCTCCCCACTAAGTTCGGGACAACCGATAGCAGTAAGTACTGCTCCCGCGAATCCTACTATACCTGCCCAGAACTTTCTGCTCATAAGCTTTCTCTTTAGTTCATTCATTTTTTCACCTTCTTTCTTTTCTTAAGCTATATGCCTTCAAAAAAATTTTAAATTTTTTTGAGCTTTTCTACAATGTTATTTTCTTTTCCTTTGTTTTCCATTTAACTCATCAAGTCTCATGTGTGCTCGTTTTAGCGACTGCTCGGCTACGATAAGGCGCTCTGTTTGCTCCTTAAGGTCGCCCTTTACGTTATTAAGCTCCGAGCGTATCTCGGATATTCCAACACTTATGTCCTCGAGCTTTACCATAACTCTCGTCATGTCTGACGCATCTTGACGGTTGTCACGTCTCTCTCCCCGTCTTGCCGAGGACACGCCTGAATATATACCAAACACAAGCGACAATGCCGTGAGTATCAAAAGGCTTTCACTATTCATTTTTCTCCTTTCTTTTAACTTCTGAATTTAAAAATTAACAAAATACTATTGCAAAACTTTTGTATATGTGTTATATTAATAGGGTACACTTATGAAAGGACTCAACTCATAAAATGGATCTTAAAAAGCTTATTTCGGGCATGTGGCGATACTCATGCGGTCTTTTTACCGCTATGACTGCCACATATGCTCTTATTGTAACAATAATGACCGTTAATGAAGACGTTTATCTCAGTGGTGAACGTATTCTCATGTTCTTTGTTTTCTCGGTAGTATTTTCTATCGCGAACACAATTCTAAAGCTTACCTCAATAAATTCTGCAATAAGATACATCCTCCACTTTGTCGCAATTGGCCTTGACGTTTATTTCTGTCTCCTTATGCCAGCGGGAATGACGGGATCAAAGGTAGTTGTCGGTATTGCCTTCTATTCTATAGGTTATCTTATTATAATGGCTATTCGCTCTCTCTTCCGCTCAAAGCTCAAGACGAATCTCGAAAAAACAGAGGAATATAAGCGCCAATTCAAAAAATGATCTACTTTATGCCTTGAATCCGAATTTTTAAAAAGGTACGGATCATTGCAAATGAAAAAATCGAATACAACATATCTAAAGCTGTTGATACTCCCATGTCTGTTATCACTCTTGCTTCCATCTCTCCTCTTTTGCTCGGGCTCCTCTATGGAAAACGAGGACATTGAGGTCTATGAAAGAGAAACTCCACGTGACGACGAAGAGAGTTATATCGACAGCTTTGTTTTTTTAGGAGAGTCTACCACTTCACACATGAAAAATCGCGGTGTGCTTTCAGGCGGTAAGGATACGGACAAGGTGTGGTCGACATCCTCGGGCACTCTTTGCCTTGACTCCTCCATTGATTCGGTAAAGCTTATAATAGGCGATAAGGAAATGACGGTCTCCGAATGCGCAAGTACCCTACGTCCCCGCCGCATCATGCTCTGCTTCGGTCTTAACGGAGCTAAAAGGAATGCGTCGGCAAACGGTGCGTATTTTAAAAGCTGCTATAAAAGGCTTATTTCGACCATCAAAGAAGCATCTCCCGATACCGAAATTTATATTCAGAGCTGTTATCCTATTGCAGAAAATATGGACTCCTCCTCTTACGGTTGTTCTCCGTCGGAGCTTAATACGATTATTGACACGATAAACTCCTATGCCCGAGAGCTTTCGAGTGAGCTTGGTCTTGTTTTTGTTGACACTGCGCATCTACTCAAGAATGAGCGAGGAATGTTACGTACCGAATATCAGTCGGGAGACGGTTATCACCTGACGGCTGACGCGTATGTCAGGGTGATAGAGTATATCAAAACTCTTGGCAAGGAGGGTAAGCTCTGATATGAAAAAAATTCCTTGGTTTATTATTTACCCTCTGGCGCTCTCACTTATCTTATCTTCTTGTGCGAAAAATTTGAGAAACGATTTATCCTGCCGAGAGCTTGGTGAGCATGCTACAAATGCCATAGAGGGAGAATTTTCACCTATGGGTGACGAGCAGTTACTTCTTATTTTCGGAGAGGAAGCTCCCTATGAAGACTACGCAATATTTGCCTCCACGCCCACAGAGGATATCGACGAGATAGGAATTTTCCGAGCTAAAGACCAAGCAGAAGCCGAAAAAATCGCCGAAACTTTGAAGGAATACGTAAGCGAGACAGCCGACGGTATGCGGTCATTCGTTATGAGCTATGCACCGGAGGAAGCCAAGAAGCTTGACACACCTGAAGCCTTTTCGGTTGGAAATTATGCGGTATATCTTATTCTTGACAAAAATGATCGCGAAGTGATCAAGGAAAGGATAGAGGAATATTTGTCGGAGAAATAAAAGTTTTTGGGAACCCTTAGGCAAAAGGGTTCCTCCCCTCCAAAAACTTTCAGTTACCGATTGACCTTTCATTTTTAAATAATAAAATTTTGGGAAATTTATTCTTGACATAACCCCTAATATATGGTATAATAACCTTTGTTAAGCAAACAATGCTTACCTTTTTAACATTGGGATGTCGCCAAGCGGTAAGGCACCAGACTTTGACTCTGGCACTCGTCGGTTCAAATCCGGCCATCCCAGCCAAAGATAGCCATAAAACATCAAAGTTGTTTTGTGGCTATCTTTTGTTTGAGTTTTCCGATGCAGGACCGCTCCAATGCAACGCATTGGAATAGGTTTCGCTTTGCTTTGCTTGTTTTTGTGATTTCTATGGGCGAAACCGTGGTTCTTATATAGGCCATCCCAGCCAAAGATAGCCATAAAACAGCAAAGTTGTTTTGTGGCTATCTTTTGTTAGAACGTCACTATGCCGAATATTTCACTAAAAAAACTTACAAGCTTAATGACATCTACATTATACTACTTTTTGAGGATTTTACCGTATCAGATAGTGTCACTTAGTCTCAGTATTTTAAAAATTAATTAATTAATTTTTAAAATGTGGCATAAAACCATTGATCGATTTAAAAAAAGCAAGAGTAAAAGGATTTTTCCTTCTATTCTTGCTCTTTTTATTTTGTTAGTCAAACACCCCGCAGGAGAGATATCTCTCGCCTGTATCGGGGAGAATGACTACGATATTTTTGTCTCTGTTCTCTTTCCGCTTTGCAAGTTCCGTGGCGGCAAAGAGTGCCGCACCCGACGAGATACCGACCATGATGCCCTCACTTCTCGACAGCTCTGCTGTCATTCGATATGCGTCCTCGTCTCTGACTCTTATTATCTCGTCAAACAGCTCTGTGTTGAGTATCTCGGGTACGAATCCCGCACCAATTCCTTGTATTTTATGGCTTCCCGCAGCTCCGCCCGATAAAACAGGAGAGGACTCCGGCTCAACAGCCACAACACGAATATTGGGGTTCTTTCCTTTAAGATATTCACCCGTTCCCGTTATCGTTCCACCGGTTCCTACGGCGCTTACAAGAATATCCACTTCTCCGTCGGTATCCTCCCATATCTCAGGGCCTGTACTTCTTCTATGTGCCTCGGGGTTTGAGGGATTTACGAATTGCCCAGCCACGATGCTTCCCTCGATCTCCGCTTTAAGCTCCTCGGCTCTCTTGATAGCTCCCGCCATTCCCAGCTTTCCGTCGGTAAGCACGAGCTCCGCGCCGTATGCCTTCATCATCATTCGCCTCTCTGCCGACATGGTGTCAGGCATTACGATAATGACTCTATATCCTCTTGCCGCGCCTATTGCCGCAAGTCCGATACCCGTATTTCCGGACGTCGGCTCGATTATGACCGAGCCTTTTTTTATAAGTCCTGCCGCCTCTGCGTCGTCAAGCATCTGCATAGCCGCTCTGTCCTTTATGCTTCCGCAGGGGTTAAAATATTCAAGCTTTCCGAGGATACGCCCTTGCGCCGAATATTTTTCCTCGATACGATGGAGTCTCAACAGCGGTGTTCTGCCTATAAGCTCTTCCATGGAATTATATATTTTTCCCATTTATGTTTCCCTTTCTTCGATTTTATCAATTAGGGGGACTTATAAAAGCCCCCCTATGACCCCTCAAAATTTCATTTGTTTTTTCTTTTCTTTGCAAGGCCGTCCATTATCTTCCCTCTTGCCCATGCTGCCTTTTCCTTTGAACAGGAAGGAGTGTCACGAAGGGGATAATTGATTCCAAGCGTATCGTATTTTGCCACACCGAGAGTATGGTAAGGAAGAACGTCAAGGGCTTTCACGGTTTTCAGCTCTCCGATAAATTCTCCGAGAGCGAAAAGGTCATTTTCGTCGTCAGTATAGCCCTCTACGACCACATGCCTTATCCACACGTCCTTTCCCCGAGCATCAAGAAATCTTGCGAATTCAAGGATATTTTCGTTGCCCTTGCCCGTAAGTATCTTATGCTTTTCGCCGTCGATATGCTTTATATCGAGCATAATGAGGTCAGTAAAGCCGAGAAGTCTTTCAAGTTTTTCTGTCTGCACTCTATTGTCTCGGTCGAATACCGCCCCCGACGTATCGATGCAGGTATGTATTCCCTCTTTCTTTGCAAGTGCAAAAAGCTCTATGAGAAAGTCAAGCTGAAGGAGAGGCTCACCGCCCGTCACCGTTATACCGCCGTTTCTGTAAAAGGCTTTATTCTTTTTATATTCCCTGATTATCTCTTCTGCCTCTACTCTCTCGCACCCCTCACCCGTCCAGGTATCAGGATTATGACAGTAAAGACATCTTAAGGGACATCCACCGAGAAAGAGAACGTATCTCACACCGGGGCCGTCCACCGTGCCAAAGGACTCTCTTGAATGAACTATTCCGTACATTTATATTTATATCTTATCGTGGAAGGTTCTTGCGATTACCTCGTCCTGCTGCTCACGTGTAAGCTTTATGAAGTTTACAGCATATCCGCTGATACGAACAGTAAGCTGGGGATATTTTTCAGGGTGCTCCTGTGCGTCGAGGAGAGTTTCCTTTGTAAACACGTTTACGTTAAGGTGATGTCCTCCCTTTTCAACGTAGCCGTCAAGAAGGGCTACAAGATTATCTATCTGATTGTCTGTTGCTGCCATGTTTTTTCTCCTTTTTTATATTATTCCACGTCGTTTACTTCCATATCCTCTACTGCTCCGCAGTCGATACAACCGTCTGTAAGCTCTATGGATATATCTCCAACGAATACGCCTCCGTCCTTACCAAGTGCATCGGGAATTATGGAGAAGGTATTGGAAATACCGTCCTGCGCATCTCTGAATGGAAGCTTTGCCACCGACGCGAGCGATGCAACTGCTCCGTGAGAGTCACGCTTATGCATAGGATTTGCGCCGGGAGCGAATGGCTCTCCTGCCTTTCGTCCGTCGGGTGTCGCGCCCGTATGCTTTCCGTATACAACGTTTGACGTAATAGTGAGAATAGACGTGGTGGGTATACTGTCTCTGTATGTGTGATTCTTTCTTATATGCTCCATAAAGCGATGGACTACGTTATATGCTATAGAGTCTACTCTGTCGTCGTCGTTTCCGTATTTGGGGAAATCGCCCTCAACCTCATAGTCAACGGCAAGTCCTGCCTCATTACGAAGCACCTTTACCTTTGCGTACTTGATCGCAGACAGCGAATCCGCAACAACACTAAGTCCTGCTATTCCCGTTGCAAACCAACGGCGTACGTCTCTGTCGTGGAGCGCCATCTGTATCTTTTCATAACAATACTTGTCATGCATGTAGTGGATAATGTTCAGCGTATTTACATATACTCCTGCAAGCCACTTCATCATCTCGTCGTAACGTCTCATGACCTCGTCATAATCAAGATACTCGCTTGTTATCGGTCTGTATTCGGGCGCTACCTGTTTGCCCGTCATTTCGTCCACACCGCCGTTTATAGCATAGAGCAGACACTTTGCAAGGTTTGCTCTCGCACCGAAGAACTGCATCTCCTTACCAACTCTCATTGACGAAACGCAACAAGCGATAGCGTAATCGTCGCCGTGAGTTACTCTCATGAGGTCGTCGTTCTCGTACTGAACGGAAGACGTCTCGATAGATGTCTTTGCGCAGTATCTCTTGAAGTTTTCGGGAAGATGTACCGACCAAAGCACCGTAAGGTTAGGCTCGGGAGCTGCACCGAGATTTGTGAGAGTATGAAGATATCTGTATGACATCTTGGTTATCATATGACGTCCGTCAACCGCAACACCGCCTATGGATTCGGTAACCCACTGGGGATCTCCCGAAAAGAGTGCGTTATATTCGGGTGTACGTGCGAATTTTATGAGACGGAGCTTCATTATAAAGTGGTCTACAAGCTCCTGTATCTGTCTTTCGGTATAAGTACCGCGCTTAAGGTCTCTCTCTGCATAAATATCAAGGAATGTAGACGTACGTCCAAGCGACATTGCCGCACCGTTCTGCTCCTTTACTGCAGCAAGGTAGCCGAAGTAGAGCCACTGTATTGCCTCTGCCGTATCCTTCGCAGGTCTTGAAATATCAAAACCGTAGGATGCCGCCATAGTTTTAAGGTCTTCGAGTGCTCTTATCTGCTCGGACAGCTCCTCGCGGTTGCGAATGACCTGCGAATACATTGCAGAACGAGTAGTCTCCTTCTGCTCATGCTTGTCCTCGATAAGTCTGTCAACGCCGTAAAGCGCAACACGACGGTAGTCACCGATAATACGTCCTCTACCGTATGCATCTGGAAGTCCCGTTATGATATGGCTTGAGCGGCAGGCTCTCATTTCGGGGGTGTACGCATCAAAAACTCCCGCATTGTGAGTTTTTCTGTGCACCTCAAAAAATTCCTTTACAGTGGGATTTATCTTATATCCGTTCTCACGGCAAGCTCTTTCTGCAAGACGGATTCCTCCGTAAGGCATAAGTGCGCGTTTGAAGGGCTTATCGGTCTGAAGTCCTACTATTTTTTCTTTATATTTATTAAGATAACCGGGGGCATGAGAAACGATGGTGGAGATTATCTTGGTGTCCATATCAAGAACTCCGCCAGCCTCTCTCTCAAGTCTTGAGAGCTCAAGTACCTGCTTCCAGAGGTCCTTGGTATCCTTTGTAGCCGATGCAAGAAATCCATCGTCACCGTCATAGGGGATATAGTTGTGCATTATGAAGCTTCTGACGTTTACTTCTTTTACCCAAGTAGCCTTCTCAAAGCCTTCCCATTCCTTGTAAAATTCTTCCATGTATTACCTCTTTCTTCCTGCAAAAAACGCAGGAAACAAAAACATTTTTCCACTTTTTATTATAACACAAAATCAAGTGTCGGTCAATATATTTTTTTGACGAGGATTGTTTTTTACAGAGATATTTTTTGTATATTTATGATATTTTTATGCCACTATGGTGCAAGAATTTGAAAAATTCTTGCCATTTTAAAAATCTATACATCAATTTTTAAAATATTGAGACTAAGTGACACTACCTGACACTGTCAAATCGATTCTTTTATGATACAATATACCTGCACGGACGGAATGGAGGTAAAAACGATATTTCAAAACATTCAAAATATTCTCAAAAAACTAAAAAAAGCTTCTCCGCCCGAAAGCGACGACCTTTGGCTTCACGAGCTCTTTGAGTGCAATCTCCTTTCCACAATTATGGAAGATTACGTCGCTCTCTGCTTTGTGCCGTCAAGTGAACCTTCTGCTTCCTCTCAAAAAAGAAGCCTCAAGCACCCTCCCCTGCCAAATCTCGCCGGCTTTTGCCGCTATCTTAAGACAGACGTTGATACGCTTGTCAAGGTCGGCAAGAAGCACCCAACTGAATACGGCAGGATAATGGCAATACTCGAGGACGAAGCACTTAATTCTGATACTTCTGCAACTCTCATTACCTCTTATATGAAAAAACGCTTGAATTACGAAAAGCTCTCCGAGGACTCCTCTCCCTCCCCCTCTACCACCGTAACCTTCGAGCATGACATTTTTTCCGACGGTGAATGAATATGAGTGAAGCAGTATCAAGCAAAAATACTTCTATGAAGGGTGGGCAGATAATAATACGCGGAGTGCCGAGTCCAAGACAAAAGGAATTTTTCGATTCAAGAGCAAGGTTTACCGCATACGGTGGAGCAAGAGGCGGTGGAAAATCATGGGCACTCAGAAGAAAGCTGGTTGCTCTGTGTATTCGTTATCCAGGTATATGCTGTCTTCTTGTAAGACGGACTTTACCTGAGCTTAAATCAAATCACGTCGTTCCGTTTTTAAAGGAATACGGCTCGCTTCTTAAATACAGCGAGAGCGAAAGGTCGCTACGATTCGAAAACGGAAGCTGTATATATCTCGGGCATCTTGCCACCGACAGAGACGCGATGCGTTATCAAGGTCAGGAATACGACGTTATCGCCATCGACGAAGCAACACAGATAAGCGAATACCGCTTCTCTGCTCTAAAGGCGTGTCTACGTGGCTCTCGTGATTTTCCAAGACGAATGTATCTCACCTGCAACCCGGGCGGTATCGGTCACTCCTTTGTTAAAAGGCTTTTCGTTGACCGAAAATTCAAGCCTGATGAAAACCCCTCCGATTACCGATTCATACCTGCAAAGGTCTTTGACAACGAGGCTCTCACGACTGCCGACCCAGATTATGTATCCTCGCTTCTCAGTCTTCCCCCAAGACTTCGCGATGCATGGTTATACGGCCGTTGGGATGTTTTTGAAGGTCAGTTTTTTCCCGAGTTTGACGAAGGTATCCACGTTGTCAGAAGAAGCTCTCTGCCATCATTTTCAAGAACTTACGTTGCCTTTGACTACGGCTTTGATATGCTCGCGGCTCTTCTTTTGGGAATTGACAGCGATGGACGGCTATACGTTACCGACGAGATCGCACTTTCGGGCCTCACTCTCTCCGAAGCGGCTATTCACGTATCCTCCCTTTGCAAGCGTGCAGATCTCCCCCCCGACTTTGCCGTTTGTTCTCCTGACCTTTGGAACAGAAGACAGGACAGCGGTCGCAGCGGCTTCGAGATAATGCAACGGCATGACGGAATGCCTCCAATGGTGGCTGCTGATGACAGACGCGTTGCTGGTTGGAGAGTGCTTCGTGAATATCTCGCCGTCCGCGACTCTTCTCCAAGGCTTTTTATCTGCTCTGACTGCACAGAGCTTATCCGATGTATACCGGCTCTGCTTTACGACAAAAACCGTACGGAAGATGCTTCCGGTGAGCCTCATTCCATTACTCACGCCCCAGAAGCCTTGCGTTATGCTGTAATGGCAAGAGCATATCCGAGGGAGGATAGCAACGACACCCCCCTGCCCTTTACCTTTAAGGGTAAAAAAAATACGAATTTCTTTGATTAAAACTCGTCCGTGCAACTACAAAGAAAGGACAAAAATAAATGTCAAATAAAAAAGCAACCAATATGAAATACCCAAAAAAGACGGCAAAGGATCTTGTTATGTCTTCATTTTCGGGAATAGACACCGATGGATATTCTCACCCCGCCGTGTCGCGTGAGGGTATACATGCTTCAGAGTCTCAAAATCTACGAATCACCCAGGAGGGCTCTCTCCTGAAGAGAGAAGGCTTTAAGCTCCTTTCGTCCGCCCCCTCAAGCATAAGAGCTATCTGGAGCGGAAACATTGAAGGAATTCTTCGTTCTTATATTCTATGTAAAGATACTCTCTACTCCCTTGACGTTGAAAGCGGAAATTATACGAAGATCGGAAATGTTGACACTTCCTCCGGAAACGCCCACATGATATATTACGTCGATTCAATATATATTTTTGACGGCTCTTATATTTATAGACTCAAAAACGATGAGATATCTCTTGATTTCGGTTATGCACCTCTTATTGCGGACAACTGGACAAATACCTTTCTGGGCACAATAAACGAGCCGAGAAATGCTATATGCAACTTTGCAAGGTACACCTATACGGTTTCTTCTGTCGTAACACCTGTTCTCCGAACCGCATACAAGGTCGCATCTGTAAAAGCGGCATTTGTCAATGGAGAACCTATCGACCTCTCCCGCTGTGCCCCTACCGATTTTACGGAAGCGGTTACAGTACAAGATCTTAAGGAGGGCGACCGAGTAGAGCTTCACGTTTGTCTCGAGGACGACTCAACTGTATATAAAGAACTGGCGTCTTCCATTGGTGGAATGGTCTACGGAAAAATGACCGATTCGGTCATGCTTCTTCACACCTCCGACAAAAACCGTATTTATTTCTCACGTATTGTCGATTATTCATCGCTTAAAGCATCTGATACTGCCTTTTCGGGTGGCTCACTCTACATTCCTTTTGACAACATAAAAACGGTTGGAGATGGAAGATACGGAATAAGCGCGATACACAGACATTACGACAGACTTCTCGTATTTACCGAGGGGGAGACTTGGATGGCGGACACTGATTTTGCCGACACAAAGGATATTCTTCCCACAATGACCATAAACGCATCTGTCGGCTCTCCTTCACTTTACGGCGTTTGCATGGCTGAAAATACCCCTCTGTCTGTCAGCCGTGACGGAATATATCTGTTCACGACCGATACGGATACGTTTGACGAATGTAACGCCCAACGTATCTCCGCCCCTGTTGATCACCTAATAAAAAATTTCCTCCCCAATACTGCCTGTACCCTTACCGACAGAAAAAGGAGAGAGGTATTTATAACCATGAAGGACAGTGAAGGAAAGTCTTTGTGGCTGATCTACAATACTGCCCTGAGGACATTTTACCGATTTCTCTGCCCTGCAGCAGATAAGCTTCTGTATGTTGGAAATAAAGTAGGCTTTATTCAAGGTGAAAAAATATACGTATTCGATGACACGCTATCGGTCGACCTACCAAACGGTGAAAATGGAGAGAATGAGCTTATAGAGGGATATTACGTTACGAATATACATGATCTCGGCTCACACGATATAAAGCACATTTCTTCCATTTCAGCTTCATACGACCTTACGGACGGTAAAATAAAGCTCGGAATGGAATGTGACGGAGAAAAGCAACTATCTGCTACGCTATATCCAAAAGAAGACCACTCACATTTGACATACAAGCACAGAATTTCGTCAGGAAGAATAAAAACCGTACGTCTTGTAGCAATTTTTACGGGATGCGGCAGACAGTCGCTTCACGGTATAACCCTTGAGGTGAGGTGAAAATTTTCAGCACACCTCCCACCGTAAGATTCGTGAGTAAACATAAAATTAAAGAAAGGAAATTTATGAGCTATAAACACAAGGCATGGCTTCAATATGAAGCTGGAAAAAATTATAAAAGACGGATAGGTCTTTACGAAACTATCCGCGAGAACGAAAGGTTTTACAGAGGCGACCAATGGCACGGCTCTGATGCCGCAGGGCTGCCAAAGCCGGTATTCAACGTGATAAAGCGAGTTATAGATTATCTTGTATGCACTGTTGCAGCCTCTAACATAAGCATTGGCTTTGACGATGCCTATCTTCCCTTTGCCACAAGCGAAGAGGAGAGCCGTGAGATCGGACGCGCCCTCGAAATGCTTGAAGCAAATGCGGCATACCGTTGGGACAGATGCTCCATGGACTCCAAGATCCTTCGTCTTATTACAGATGCGGCAATTACGGGAGACGGAGTATTCTACTGCTATTGGGATCCCAATACCGCAAGTCATCTTCCCTTTAGCGGTGATATTGTAACAGAAACGGTTGACAACGTAAATCTTTTCGTTGCCGACGTAAACTGCGCTGACATTCAGAAGCAGGAATACATAATTCTTGCAGGCAGAGCCTCGGTATCATCTCTGCGAGCCGAAGCCGAAGATGCAGGGGGATCTCCCGCTGACATTAAAAAAATACTTCCCGACAAGGAATGGACTTATCAGTCCGGAGATATGGCAAAATACGAGCTCGAGGGTTCGGGTGACGAGCTTGACGGCAAAGCAACGTACATTATCAAATTCTGGCGTGAAAAAGGCAAGGTCCTATTTGAAAAATCAACTGCCGACTGTATTATTCGCCGCGCAAAGACCGATTGCCGTCTCTATCCCGTTGCATATTTCAACTGGACTCCAACGAAAAACAGCTTTCACGGAACGTCTCCAATTACCAGCCTTATTCCCAACCAAAAATATATAAACCGTGCATATGCCATGGTCATGAAGCATATGACCGACACGGCGTTTTCCAAGGTTGTCTACGACAAGTCAAAGATACCTGAATGGTCTAACGAGGTAGGCGAAGCTATTGCCGCTATGGGTGGCGGTAACATATCCGACGCAGTGTCTGTTGTAGGTGTGGGACGTATGCAAGACGACTATCTGAAGCTCATTGAACTTGCTACAGACATGACAAAAGACCTGCTCGGAGCGACAGATTCTGCTCTCGGCAGCGAGGTGGCAAATAACACGAGCGCAATTCTTGCATTGCAGGAGACCTCTCGTATTCCTCTTGAGCAGGTGAGAACCTCTTACTATCGATGCATTGAGGAGCTTGCAAATATCTGGGCTGATATGATGTGCGCATACTACCCTGCCGAAAGACTTGTTCCCATCAAAACGGCTGACGGTACAAACAGTACTTATATCGATATCGATAAAATAAAGCGAGGTTGTTTGAGTGCAAGGATAGATGTTGTCGAAAGTACAAGGTTTAACGCGGTCAATGCACAGAACATGCTGGACAAGCTTCTTGACGGCGGTTATATTACTGCAGAAGAGTACGTAAAACGTCTCCCCGCAAGTCTTATTATCAACCGTAACGAGCTGATAACTGCTATCGGTGAAAGAAACTCCCGCAAGGTAATCGACGGTGAGGAGGTAGTGTAATATGGACGAGCAAAATATTACGAACGTGCTCTCCGAGCAGGTAGAAGAAGTTATTCCCGAAGTAGAGATAACACAAGAGCCTGTGGAAAGTATAGAATCGCTGAAGGCAGAGATAGAAACGCTAAAGGAAGCCATCAGGCAAAAAAATGAACAACAATAGAGACTTACCCGTGAGATTGGAGAATTTTCCGAGCTTTTCCCCGAAACACCCCCCTCCGCAATCCCCGAAGAGATTTGGGAAGAGGTAAGACGCGGTATCCCTCTTGCCGCCGCATTTGCGCTCCGTGAGAAAAAGGAGCAGATGCGGACGTCGAAAATAGTAGAGGTAAACAAAAGAAACAGTCTTCGCTCCGCAGGAATGGCAGGCGTTGGAACAGCGGGAGAATATTTTACTCCCGACGAGGTCAGAGCTATGTCAAGGGGCGAGGTAAAAGCAAATTATGAAAAAATAATATCTTCCATGAAAAAATGGAACTAAAACATTAATATTAATTTAAAAAAAGAAAGGAATTATTTTATTATGGCAATTACAAACTTTATACCTACAATTTGGAGCGAAAATCTTCTTAAACAGCTTAGCGAACAGTATATCGCAGCAAACCACTGTAACCGTGATTACGACGGGGACATTCAAAAGCTTGGCTCTGTAGTCAAGATATGCGGAGTTGGAAGCGTCAGCGTTGATTCTTATACCAAGAACACCGATATGTCTACTCCACAGACTCTTTCTGACACGGTGACCGAGCTCATTATTGATCAGGCAAAATACTTCAACTTCCAGATCGACGACATAGACCGTGCGCAGTGCACCCCCAAGCTTATGGACGCTGCCATGAGCGTTGCGGCAAACTCTCTTGCAAAGGTTGCTGACAAGTATATCTTCTCCCTTTGCGAAAAGGCATCGAAGACTCTCTCGGTTTCCGATAAAGATCCCGAAACTCTTGTAAACACAATTATCAAAGCTCGTCAGAAGCTCTACGAGCAAGGCATTACCGATGCAAATGATATCGTGGTTGAAGTAAGCCCTGCAGTAGCTACCATGATCCTTAAGGCAAAGATCGAAATGTCCTTTGACAACACCGATGCACTTGAAAAAGGTTACGTTGGAAACATTGCAGGCTGCAAGATCTTCGTTTCTAACAATATCCATACCACCGATGGCGACGGATCTTCTCTCACTCACAACTGTATGGTAAGAAGCAAGCGCTCCATTGCTTTTGCTGAGCAGCTTTCCGAGATCGAGGCATACCGCCCCGAAAAGCGTTTTGCAGATGCGGTAAAGGGACTTCACCTTTACGGTGCGACAGTTATCTATCCTGACGAGGTAGTAAGAGTCGACGTCACCGTTGACAACGAGGCATAAAAATGATCTGTCAGAAAATATACGAAGAAGCCATGAACATTCTCGGCGAGAGCACCGATGGTGGCGACAACGAGGATTTCGAGGAAAGAGCCTCATATCTTCTGGCTTCATTCTGCGTTGAGATGACAGAGCTCAACCGTGCCCTGCTCCCCGCCGCAGAAGATGAGGAAGAGGAAAAAAGTTCCGATTTTGACAACACCTATCTCCCACTTGAAGCTGAATTTCCTCTTGTAAGCCGACTCTCCGCCCCAGCTTGTCTCTACCTTGCATCCATGCTTGTGATCGACGAAAACTCTGCTCTCTCTGACAGACTTTACGACAGATACTGCGATTCGGTCGCAACCATCTGCTCGTCTATCCCCGCATCAATTGAACGCATTGCCGACAGATACGGCTGGAACTAAAATTGCAATAAACAACACAAAACCTCCCATGAATTTGGGAGGTTTTGTGTTTTAATATACAGCACAATTTTTTATATTGTTAAACAGTTTCAGGGAAACCTTTTTCAGAAAGTTCCACTGAACACTAGAAAAGCTCAAAGTTCCTTACCGTCAACGATAACTCTCGGCTCTCCCTTTTTGGGGAAGTCAAGCATCGCCGCGCACTCCCCGAGACGGAACATCTGATTCGTGCCCCTGAGCTTCATAAAGCCTACGCTTATATCAAATTCGTCTCCGTCAATAGTAATTATCGCCTTTCCCGTAAGCATGGAGCAGACAAGAGATACTGTATGTTCCACCATTTTGAGCTCAGCGATCCCCTCCTGTCCTTCTTCAGCCTCGACAGTCACTTCCTCGGTATATTTCCATTCATATTTCTTTGCCATTGACTTATCTCCTATAGGGTAAAATAATATTTCCCGACACCTCAAACGCTATATCTCGCTCACGCAGTGCTTCTGCAACGTCGTAAGAATCACGAAGTCTCTCTTTGGTTCTCAAAAGGCAGAGTGCGTGCCACCCCTCGTCGTGATAGTCACTTCCTCCGCTTATAATAAGGTCGTTATCGCGGGCATACTGTGCCGCAAGACCAATTCTGGAATTATGGTGAGGGTGCATATTGAACACCTCAATTCCGTCAAGCGAGTCAAGAGAAGCTCTCACCATTCCGTTTCTGAATGGGTGTGCCTGAAGTATCAGATTCTTTTTATTTTTGAATTTTTTATAAAATCCTACTATTCCCTCGCCGATAAGAGCTATTATCTCTTCTGTATCCTCGGGAGCTATGCCGTAAACAAGATAATCGTTGTCGTTTTCGGGGAAGCGTATCTCAACTCCGAAAACAACGTCAAGATCCTTGCCCTCCGCCGCTTTTTTTGCGGCATAGTAGTCGGCAGTATACTTCTCTGCCAGCTCTGCCTTGTCGCCGTCAATCCACTTGGGATTGAGGTGATTCGTAATAGTCACCCCGTGAGCTCCAACACTCACATAACTGTCAACAAGCATTTCAGGAGTTATGGCGCTACACGCGCTCACAGGCTTTGTATGTGCGTGAATTTCGGTCTTATATCCGTATATATTTTCCATGTTTTAATCCCCAATTCTTGCAACTCCGCTTTTTTTAGCAGCCTCGATAACCGCAGCCGCCACACTCATGGCAACCTGCTTATCAAGTGCGAGGGGGATTATATTATCTTCCGAAAGCTCGTCCTCGGGAATAAATGAAGCAAGAGCTAAAGAAGCCGCTACCTTCATTTCCTCATTTATGGCAGTCGCGCGGCAGTCAAGCGCACCGCGGAAGATCCCGGGAAAAGCAAGGACGTTGTTTATCTGATTTTTATAGTCTGAACGTCCCGTTCCAACTATCCTCGCCCCTGCAGACAAAGCCTCGTTGGGCATTATCTCGGGGGTGGGATTAGCCATCGGGAACACGATCGAATCTTTTGCCATTGATGCGACCATCTCACAATTGACGATACCCGGGGCAGAAACACCGATAAACACGTCAGCACCACGCATAGCATCACAGAGAGTGCCGTGAAGAAGCTGACTGTTAGTAAGCTCCGCCATTTCTCTGTGGGCGGGATTATCCGTATCGATATCTCTTGCGAGAATACCGCATCTGTCGACCATAATAAGATCTTTAACACCCATATTCAAAAGATGTTTACCGATAGCACAGCCTGCGGAGCCCGAGCCGTTGATAACGACCCTTACCTCTCCAATGTTTTTTCTGACGACCTTAAGGGCGTTGATAAGTGCCGCGGCAACCACGATAGCAGTTCCGTGCTGATCGTCGTGGAATACAGGAATATCGCATATCTCCTTCAGCTTGGCTTCTATCTCAAAGCATCTTGGAGCACTTATATCCTCAAGGTTTATGCCTCCAAAGCTGCCGCTTATAAGGTAGATAGTCCTTACTATCTCGTCAACGTCCTTGGAGCGTATGCAAAGGGGGAACGCATCAACGTCTGCAAACTCCTTGAAAAGAGCGCACTTTCCCTCCATAACGGGCATACCTGCTTCGGCTCCAATATCTCCAAGTCCAAGAACTGCAGTTCCGTCGGTTATAACAGCTACGAGATTGCTTCTTCTCGTAAGCTTATAAGAGAGAGACGGATCGTCCTTTATCTTAAGGCATGGCTCTGCCACACCCGGAGTATACGCAAGCGACAGCTCCTCTCTCGTATTTACGGGGCAACGTGAAATGACCTCGATCTTTCCGCCCCATTCATAATGCTTCTTAAGTGATCTTTCTTTTATATCCATTTTGTTTTCCTTATTTTATACCATATCCTCGGGTATGAATACCTTATCAAAGGTCTCTTCGTCAAGGAATCCGAGCGAAATACACGCTTCTTTTATTGACAACCCTTCGGTGTAGGCTACCTTTGCTGTCTTTGCCGCGTTATCGTATCCGATATGAGGACTTAAGGCGGTAACAAGCATCAAAGAGCGCTCAAAGCCCTCCTTCATTCTCTCACAGTTAGGACGTATTCCCGAAACGCAATTCTTGTTAAAAGACGTCATTGCATCAGCAAGAAGTCTTACCGACTGCAAAAAATTATAGATACATACGGGCATAAAGACGTTAAGCTCAAAATTTCCGCTTGCCGCTGCCATGTCTATCGCCGTACCGTTAGCCATTACCTGCAGAGCTACCATGGTGACCGCCTCGCATTGCGTAGGATTGACTTTTCCCGGCATTATGGACGATCCCGGCTCGTTTTCCGGAATAAATATCTCAAAAAGTCCGTTTCTCGGACCTGACGCCATCCATCTTATGTCGTTTGCTATCTTCATAAGATCAGCAGCCAACGCTCTCAAAGCTCCGTGGGCAAACACTATCTCGCTCTTTGAGGTAAGTGCGTGGAACTTGTTTGACGAGCTGAAGAATCTCTCACCCGTCAGCTCACTTATCTCCTCCGCCACAATGATCCCGAAGGCTTCGGGGGCATTTATACCCGTACCAACGGCAGTGCCGCCGAGAGCAAGATAACGAAGCTCGTCAAGAGCCCGTTCTATCATGTCCTTATCATATTCAAGAGATGATCTCCAGCCCGAGACCTCCTGATCAAATCTGATAGGCGTTGCATCCTGAAGATGTGTTCTTCCGCTTTTGATTATGTCGGGATACTTTTCTTCAAGTGTCTTGAATGAATCAATAAGAGCATCAAGTGCGGGGAGAAGTCTTTCCTTTATCTCCATAAGAGCCGAGATATGCATAGCCGTGGGGAATGTGTCATTTGACGACTGTGACATATTCACGTCGTCATTGGGGTGAAGAAGCTTTTTCTCCGAAAGCTCGTTTCCTCGCCTTGCAATGACCTCATTGGCATTCATGTTGGTCTGTGTGCCCGAGCCCGTCTGAAATACAACAAGAGGAAATTGGTCATAGAGCTTTCCGTCGATCACCTCGTCACAAGCGGCGCATATAGCCTCAAGCTTCTCCTCTGTCATTCGCTCGGAGCAAAGCTTTGCGTTAGCTCTTGCCGCAGCCTTCTTCAGAATACCGAAAGCCTTTATTATTTCTTTCGGCATCTGCTCGTATCCACGCCCAATATCAAAATTTTCAAGACTTCTTTGAGTCTGCGCCCCCCATAGCTTGTCTGATTCCACTCGCATCTCGCCCATGGAATCCCGCTCGATTCTGTATTCCTTTTCCTTACTCATACTACGTCTTACGCCCAACTCATAGTTGAAGGCTTTTTATCATTTATTATAATATCACGCAGAAAATCAACAGCCTTACGGAGTCCCTCGTCGATAGACATAAGGCTGTCCTCGTGCTCGATAGACAACACCCTGTCATATCCCACAAGCTGAAGAGCGGAAACAAGATCCTTCCAATATCCCGCCTCATTGCCGTAACCTACGGTGCGGAATATCCAGGAACGTTCAAGCTCACGTCCGTAGTGCTTGGTGTCAAGAACACCGTTAACTGCAGTATTGTACTTGTCTATCTTTGTATCCTTTGCATGCACATGATAAATAGCTCCCTTGAGCGCTCTTATTGCCGCAACAGGCTCGATTCCCTGCCAGATAAGGTGAGAGGGATCGAAGTTTGCGCCAACAACGTCACCTACTGCCTCGCGAAGCTTCAAAAGCGTTTCGGGATTGTATACGCAAAATCCGGGGTGCATCTCAAAAGCTATGTGAGATACTCCGTGAGAGAGCGCAAAAGCGCCCATTTCCTTCCAATAAGGTATTACCTTCTTCTCCCACTGCCAGTCGAGGATCGCAAGAAAATCGTCGGGCCAAGGACACGTTACCCAGTTGGGATAAAGAGAATTGTCGGAGTCACCGGGGCAACCCGAAAAACCGATTATAGTATCAACGTGAAGCTTCTCGGCGAGAAGGATCGCATCTCTGAAATCACTGTCAAATCCTCTTGCAATTTCTTTGTTGGGGTGGAGAGGGTTGCCGTGACAAGCAAGAGCACATATCTCCACGTCATATTTTTTAAAGAGAGAAACAAATTCGTTAAATTTTTTCTCGTCAGCCAAAAGCTCTGCGGGATTGCAATGCGCCTTGCCGGGATAGCCGCCCGCGCCGATCTCCGCGGAATGTACTCCGAGAGAGGACAAAATAGAAAGTGTTTCTTCGAGTGTTTTAGAACCGTAAAGGTTTGCAAGTACGCTCAGTTTCATATGTTTTCTCCTTATTAAGTATTAATTTATCTCAAAGCTCCTGCTCAAGAAGCCTTTTTTCAAATTCTTCAGCGGCATTGTAGCCCATTCTCTTCTGTCTGTTGTTCATAGCCGCTATCTCAAGAATAATAGCAAGGTTACGACCGGGCTTTACGGGAATGGTCACCGCGGGGATCTCAAGACCGAGAATATTTTCGGTCTCCTCATCAAGTCCGAATCGGTCGTAAAGCTTTTCGGGATCCCAAGGCTCAAGATTCACTACAAGATTTATCTTTTCAGTCTCCTTGACCGCACCCATACCAAAAAGACGGCGAACGTCAACTATACCGATACCGCGAAGCTCAATGTAATATTTAATAAGATCGGGGGCAGTACCCACAAGTGTCCTATCCGATACCCTCTTTATCTCCACCGCATCGTCGGCAATAAGTCTGTGACCGCGCTTAACAAGCTCAATAGCCGTCTCGCTCTTACCGATACCGCTGTCGCCGAGTATAAGCATACCCTCACCGTACACCTCAACAAGAACACCGTGACGAGTTATCCTCGGAGCAAGCTGGGTATTAAGATAGGATATAAGATTTGCCATAAAGGCACTTGTGCGTTTCTTTGTTTTGAATAGAGGAACAGAGTTCTCTTTTGCTTCGGTGATAAGCTCGTCTGAAACTGGCAGATCGGTCGTTATGATAACAGCAACAGGAGAGAGTCCAAAAAAATTTGAAAGTCTCTCGCGGCGAAGCTCTTCAGGAAGCCCTAAAAGAAATTGGTGCTCTGCTCTGCCGATAACCTGTATTCTGAAAGGCTCAAACACCTCTGTGAAGCCCGAAAAAGCAAGTCCCGGGCGATTTAGTTCGGTGCAGGATATAAGGATTTCTTCAAAATTGTCGGGCAGGCATACACCTTCAAGAGCAAATTCTTCGACGATTTTGGAAAGAGGTATGCTGAATTTTGATTTCATAGGTATCACCTCACGAAATATAAATATTTTATATCATAATTATAACACTTTTTTCATGAAAATGGAAGTATTTTTTATAATTTTCTGTAATTAAACGTTATAATATTTAAAATTGGATCTTTGAAATCAAATTTCTTTTTCCTTAAACGAGAGGAGCCCCCTACCCCACACCGTGCGGGACGCCGAGAACGTCTCAAACGACCAAATTCTGCCCTCACCGTAGGGGCGATTCACGAATCGCCCGAAAAAATAAACGGCAACCCTATATTCACGGTAAAAAGTGCCGAGGAACGAGGCAGAATCTACGGGAGGTAACATATCGCTCATACCCTTTGTAGATCCCGATGCTACGCATCGCCCTACGGGTTCGACTACGTTCTCTCCTGTGTCATTCTGAGCGGAGCAACATCGCATGGCGATTGCGGAGTCGAACTGCGAAGCAGCGCCGAGTAGAGCGAGGCGGAATCTCAGGAGAGAACTTCGCTCAGGATGACACGGAGGGACGTGAACGAGGAGAATGACACATAACCGCCCTGCATAAAAGAATCCCCCCGATGCACGAATGCATCGGGGGTTTGTTTTACCGTTATCTTTACTTTGAATTAAAGAAGCTCGCTGAAGTCGAGAGACAGACCGTCGCCTGCGTCTTCAACCATAAGCTCGGATACTGCAATAACATCCTCGACCTTAATTTCGTAAAGCTCGGGAGATGTGTAATTCTTTTTCATTTTTATTTACCTCCCAAATTAGTTTGCTACAGTATAGCCTACATATGCACCATTAGTATAAGTTACTTCGTAAGCTGTACCATAGGTGGTCTTACCTGAATATGTAAAGTAAGGTCTAACTACGAAGGTTACTGTTCCTGTTACGGGAACGTTATTTATTCCAAGTGCGATAAAGTAGTGGTTATCGTTAGCGTAGATAGTTTCGCTTCCGTAGTTAGCTGTGATAGCCTTATAAACCGTGTTAGTCTGCTTGGTAGTGATCTTGTCATTGCCATTGACCTTAATCTCAAATCCTGCTTCCTTAGCGTCAAGAGTGTTAATGGTTGCAACGAATCTTACGTCAAGAGGCATTTCAACCTTAACATTGGTAAGCTTGAGCGATGCCTCGGGAACAACATAACCTTCAGGGCGGGTCTTAGCCCAGACGGAGTTAAGTCCGAAGTATCCCTCCAATGAATCAACTCCTGCAAAATAACACTGCTGAGTGATACTATGGTAATCAGCGCTTACGGTTCTGCAATCTGTAAACGCCTTAGCTGCACCGTCGCCTATCTTAACAGTACCTGTATTATCCATCTTCCATACGATAGAGACAGCAATGTCCTGACCGATCTTATCACCTATATACATAACGCTCTCAACACCATTATAGCTGGTGTGAACGAGAACGAGTCCGTCTGTTGTGTCGTTTACGACCCAGAACGTCATTGCGGCTGTGATCTTACCGTCAGCGGAATCTACCGCAACAGCACCGATAAGAAGCTTATCAAATTCGTGTTCTGTAAGGTCACCACCAGAGATACTCACATTCTTGCCATGAACCATAGCTATGTTCTGGGTATACTTAGCGTCACCTGCAAGAGTACCGCCGTTGGAGAAGTCATATGCGTTGAGGTTGGTTACGTTAAGTGTAAAGTCAATATTACGGTTTCCATATGTTTTGAGAACGTTAAATGTACCCTGAGCATATGCTCTGGATGCCGTATTTTTGACGGTCATTGTGGTGTTATCACCAGAAACAGATCCGCCATTTCCGCTACCTGGGCCGGTAAGAGCGTTACCCTGTGAAATAGCAGCCGATGTTTCCTGAACGTAAGAAAGCTTAACGTACGGTGCAAATTCATCGGTGTCTACAGCGTTTGTGCGATAACCTGCGGCAATGTTTGTCATCGAATACTTGATAGTGTCGCTTGTTGCTGCGCCCAAATATTCGATCATGTAGAATCCGCCTCTTTTAGGATTACTAGCATTGGCGTTGGAAACAATTCCATCGTTAATACCATGACGGATCTCGTCTGCCTCAAATACAACTTCGCCGTCTACTAAAACCGAACCTGAATTGTCTTCGTTCCATACAAGCTCGATATTGAAGGAGTCTCCAACCTTCTTATCGAGGGGAATGTATGTAATTTCTCCGCTTACTCCGTCTCTGTGAACAAGAACAAGACCTTCTCTGCCATTTGTTCCGCCGTTTGTAGTGTTATAAAGCTGGAGAACAACAGCGCCGGGAACTCCACCTGCTGCGTACGCACTTCCAAAGAAGAGCATGTATACGTGAGCTCTCCGCTCAAGGCTTGCGTTCCATGCCCAAGAGAGGTCAGAGTTTACTTGGTCAAGTGTCAAAGCTGTCAACGCATCTACTTTCATGTCGAATCTGACCGATCTGGTAGTTGTTGTGTTTGTGAAGAAGTCTTGTGTTAAACCGTCTTCGCCTGTGTAGTAGCTTGATTGTGCAGTTGTACCGTCTGCTTTATAGGATGGTCCGCGATCTGCTTTGGTAAATTCAGTAGTTGCTTGAGCACTCAAGTCGAATGCAATCGTGCCTTCGAATGTTCCAACGTAGCTACCTGCTGTTCTGGTCGAAAGCTTTTCGGAAATCGTAGCTGTAACAGATATATCTGTTGTGAATATACCATTCTCACCCTTGGTGATCACGAGCTCAGAGAATGGAATAGCAACGATCGTTCTGTGCCAGCCTCTGTCGTCAGTGGGTGACGGGGTTCCTGGTGTTGCATTGTAAAGATCGTGTGTTGCAGCAGTAATATTGTCTTCGCTTACACATTTAGCAACAAGTGCTGTAAATCCGCGAACACCGTTGGTGGCA
>JAGBTY010000035.1 GCA_017631085.1 Clostridia bacterium | reverse complement strand
TTTCATTACTTGATCCTCCTTTGATGTTTTTATTGTTTTGGTTGGCAGACCAACTTTATTATAACATCAAAGGAGGTATTTTTTCTACGCATAGCTAAAGCTTTTTGCTGCCACCAGCACTGCTGGTGGTTGATGGGACAACACAAAAAATTTGGCTGCCGATGCATCAAAATGCTTCGGACAGCCATTTTTGTTATTCTTTTTTTAGCTTAACTCAAGCAACCGTAAAGCACGTTTTTAAGTCGCGGCTGATACCACTCCTCACGGGGATTGAGGCAATGCTGAGCAAAGAAGAGAGCAACGTCGTTTTGGGTATCGGCAATGACCGTAGCACCTGCCGCGCCTCCCCAGCCAAATTCTCCGATAGGCGCATTACAGCCAGATTCACCCCTGTTCATATGAGTACGGACGCCCATTCCATAGCCGTATCCCGCAAGGACAGCCCACGTATGCGCATCCTTAAGCTGAGCCTCTCCCAGTCGGTTTGTCTTAAGAAGCTCTACCGTATACGGAGAGAGTATCCTTTCTCCGTTCATTCCCTTTCCACTTCCAGAAAGAGCTGCGACAAATTTTATATAGTCCTTGGGTGTCGTTGTGATTCCCGCACCTCCGCTATCGTACTCTTCACCAAAAACATACGGAACGTCTGTCTTTCCTATCTTTTTGTATGTACCGTCAGATGCTCTTCCCATACGTTGAGCTTCGGCAAGGTCTGCTATTACTTCGCCCGAATCGGCTACAAAGCTATACTGTGACGCCATGTTCCTTTCGACCTCGGGAGTTATGTGGTAGACCGTGTCCTTCATTCCGAGAGGCTCAAAAATATTATGCCTCATATAATCTCTGAACTTCTCACCGCTCACTATCTCAATAAGTCCAGCAAGAACATCATGGCAAAGAGAATACTGCCAATGAGTACCCGGCTCAAAAGACAGAGGCTCGTTCGCAAGCATACGGACGACGGTTGCCGTATCATATTTTCCTTTCGTCTCCTCCCCCGCTTTCAAAATAGAGGGAGCTTTAAGATCATAATTAAATCCCGCAGTCATTGAAAAGAGGTCACCTACACGAATAGGACGCTCTGCTTTTTTAAAATTTCCGTCCTTATCCTTTACATACATATCCTTGTATTCGGGAATATAGACGTAAAGAGGATCGTTCAGATCAATAAGCCCTCTTTCCAGCAGCTGTGCTCCTGCTGTAACGGTCGCTACCTTTGAGCATGAATAAATGTTTATGTGCTCGTGACCTTTATAACGAATACCCTCTTCAATATCCGAGTATCCCGCGGAGTATGAAAAGACCTCCTTGCCGCCCACGCAAACGCGGACAGCACATCCGGGCGTCCTTTTTTCCGCCATATAGTCAAGAAAATTTTTGAGTCCCGAAAAATCAAAGCTCATATTATACCTCATACACTGCCCCGTCGTCTGGAGCAACTATTTCAAATTCGTATTTCTTTTCCGCCTTCAACGCCGCAATATCTTCGTATTTTTCAACAGGAAAAACGTGATTGAAATATACGGTCTGTGCAAGGCAGGTCTCAAGATGCGGAGCGAGATCGTCAAGAGAGATGTGGGCAAGCTCACATATAAAGGCGTCTGTCCTTTCCTTTGAAAGTATTTCGGGAAAGTCCTCTTTTTTGAGTCTGTTGGAAAGATCTCCCGAGAAGAAAAGCTTCTTGCCACTTGCCTTTTCGGTCACAAGGAACGCAAATGATGGTTTGTCGGCAGGCATATGCTTTGTGGGAATAAATTCGACCTTTATGCAGCCGTCATCATAGACGTCTGTCGCCTCGATAGCGGTCATTCTGACTCTGTTCTCGTCCACAACGGTGCCGTCAGCGGCTACGATATATTTCTTCAACATATCGAGGTATTCTCCGTCGGACAAAAGGAAATCTGCCGAGGTGTCGGTAAAATACCAGCTCATAAGACACGCAAGATCGGGAAGCCCCGCTACGTGATCCATGTGCGCGTGTGAAATAAATACCGCCTTGAGTCTTTTAAGGTCTATTCCCATTTGGAGCAGAAGATTTATAACCGGTGCTCCCGCATCCAAAAGATATACGTTATCCCCCGCCTCTACCATTATCGACGTACAGTATCTGTCTGCGGCAGGAACTCCGTGTGAAGTTCCGAGAAATGTAATTTTCATAATTTGCCTCTTTTGTTTTTTAATTCATAAAATATTTCCGTATTTATTATAACAGTTATTTCAGAATAATTCAAGGCATTTTAGCGAAATCGCACAGCTTTTTAATATAAAAAAATAATCTCCAAAAATGTCAAACTTTCGTTTTTCTCCTTGAAATTATTTTGATTATATGATATAATAAATTAATAATATCCTGGGAGGGAGAATACATATCATGAATTTTAACATGACATTTAACGACATACTCAATCACGGCTTCGTAAGAAAATTTGCAGAGCTGAACCAAAACGTGCTGACCACAGGAACACAGATAATCCTTATAATTTCCGCAGTACTTGTCACACTCTTCGCATCTTACCTTCTCGGAAGTCTGAACTTCGCCATTATTATTTCCGGCAAGCAGTATAAGCAGGACATAAGAAACTTCGGAAGTAAAAATGCCGGTATGACCAATATGATGCGTACATATGGCAAAAAAGCCGCAGGTCTTACACTCCTCGGTGACGCACTTAAGGCAGTAGCCTCGGCAGTCATAGGATACGCGCTTCTCGGTCAGCTTGGCGCATATATCTCGGGTGTATTCTGCATACTCGGTCATATGTTCCCTATTTTTTATCGCTTCAAAGGCGGTAAGGGAGTTGTAACGACGGCTGTGTCCATTCTCATGTGCAACCCTCTCGTTTTCCTTATCCTCTTTACAATGTTTGTAATAATCGTTGCTTTTACTAAATACATCTCTCTCGGCTCGGTCATGTGCGTTCTTCTCTATCCTCTCGTACTCGACCGTATCGAAAGACTGCTCAATCCAAGCGGAGGAAGCGCGTTTACGCTTTTTGCGGTACTCGTTGCAGTTCTCGTCGTATTCAAGCACAAAGAGAATATAAAGCGTCTGCTCAACCACACCGAGAGCAAATTCTCTTTCAAAAAGAGCGTCAAGACTCCCAGTGAAGAGCAAGAACCAGACAAAAAATAAGGAGACGATATGTCCGAAGTATACGACTCAAAGGATATTGCTCTGCAAAGAGCTTGTGAGCTTATTTTGCTCTCTGCGGAAAGATCCGTTTTAAAAAAGGCTGTCCTTTCAAAGCCACAGGATAAAAGCGTCATAAAAACCACCGTCTCGCCAAAGCTGATAAAGGACGAGGTAAATCTTCAAGCTGAATCCTTTATGAAAGACGGTAAGGCTCTACATAAAAACATTCCGGTAAAAGATAACGCGCTCTCTCTTTTAAAGGAGATGTCGGAGGGATTTTCCCAGATAAATATAATAACCTCCGAAGGTGAGTGTGAATATAAATGCTCGTCCTCGGGCAAGACAGTCCTTCTCGGCGCGGACAAGCTTCTGCGAAAACTTCGTGGAGCGGCAATAGTAAAGGAAATATCCATAGAAAAAAACAACCGCGAAAAAAGACGAATACTTAACGGCTCGGAGCAATTTCTGATACATCTGGGAGTTTCTGACGAAAACGGTCGTATTTTCGACAAAAAGATGTCAAAATTCAAACAGATAAACCGCTTTCTTGAGCACATACGCGATATAGAGGACAAGCTCCCCCAAGAAAACATACGTATATGCGACCTTTGCTGCGGAAAAAGCTACCTTTCCTTTGCCGTTTACCATTACTTTGCCAACATAAAGAAATACAACGTAAGCATGACGGCTATTGACCTCAAGTCCGACGTTATAGAGTATTGCTCGAACGTTGCAAAAAAGCTCGACTTCCACGGACTTGAATTTATTTGCGGGGATATCAACGAATATGAAACCGAAAACCCACCCGAGCTCGTTATCTCGCTTCACGCTTGTGATATCGCCACCGATATAGTTCTCAATAAGGCTGCGAAATGGAACACAGACGTTATTCTCTCAACTCCTTGCTGCCACCATGAAATGAACAAAAATATATCCTGCCCCGCTCTTTCGTTTATAACAGATTATTCGATGTTAAGGCAAAAGCTGTCCGACGCGGCAACAGATGCTTTGCGCCTTTTGAGGCTTGAAGCATATGGCTACGAAACTGCGGCGCTTGAGCTTATAGATCCCGACGAAACACCGAAAAACATTTTGCTCCGCGCCATAAGAAGAAAGAATTTTTCTCCCGACTCACAAAAGGCGCTTGAAGCACGGGAACGATATCTCAAAGCAAAGTTATTTCTTTGCGGAGAGGATCTTGAAAAATTTCATTTTTAAAAGAAAGAAAACAGATGACGTACCATAACGCAGTAAAATTTATCAAAAGCTCTCCCGAAGCTGTTCATTCACCTCAGCCTTTCGACAGAATAAAGAGGCTATGCGATGCTCTTGGGAATCCCGAAAAAAGAATAAAATATCTGCGCCTTGCGGGAAGTAACGGAAAAACGGTTTGCGCTGAAATGCTTATGTCGGCGCTTTCGGGCTCTGCGGTTTCTGCAGGTTGCTTGTTTATGCCGCTCAGAGAAGATATAAGAGAAAACATCAGAATAGGTGCAGACAATCTTTCTATCGACGAGGTTTCCTTCTACATAACCAAGATACACGACGCTATTGTTGAAATAAGAAAAAAGGATACGGAAAACGAAGCTTCGACAGATATGTTCACTCCCACAAGGTCAGAGATACTCCTCGCCTTCGCTCTCCTGATATTCAATGACAAGCACTGTTCACTTTGTATCATAGAAGGAGATCATAACGGAGACGACCCGTCGAAATTTCTTCCGCCCCCCTTTGCCGCGATCATTTGCGGAACTATCCCAAGCGGTGACAGACATGAGATAACCCGTATACAGTCCTACATAACCAAGGGAATACTCGAAATAATCAGCGCTCCGCAGGATAAAAAAGCCTTCGGTGTTATATCCGCGACCTGCGCATCGGTAAACTGCCGTCTGTCGATCCCCTCAAAGGCTTCAATGTCGGTCACGTCCTGCACTCTCGGAGGCACGACCTTCTCTTATAAAGGTAAAGAATATTCTATGGGGCTCTGCGGAAAATTCCAGCTTTCTAATGCAGAGGTCGCCCTTGAAACTATTGAGATGCTCATTCGCAGAGGCTTTAGTATAACCTATGAGGACGTAAAAAAAGGATTTGCTTCTATCAGGCTCAAATCAAAATTCGAGATCCTTTCGCTAAATCCTATAATTATTGCAGACAGTACTCACAAAGCAGTAGCAATTTCCACAGTCTGTGATTCTCTTCTTGATTTTAAGTCCTTAACTGGAAATAAGATCTGTCTCTGTTTGCCAGAAGGTCAAATTGTAGGCGAATATATCTCGTCTCTTGAAGAAAGAGGGTATAATATCCAGAAGATATTTACCACAGCAACTCACCCCGAAGATCCTCTTATATTCCCCTGCCCAACCCCAAAAGCAATGGCAAAGGAAGCTTTGAGCTTTACTACCTCGGATATGATACTTCTCATATCGGGACAGTATGACTTTACAGATAAGCTACGCCGTGAAATACTTGCAAAATTGAATTTTTAATAGTCAAGACCACCGGCCGTGCCGGTGGCTTGCACAAGCCCCCTTAGGGCATGTCATAGGCTGAGCCTATAGGCTCGTCGAAAAGTCTGCCAACCGCACGACTTTCACAGGCATGCCCCTAAAGGGGCTTTAATTATTTGC